>JAMPIG010000036.1 GCA_023662875.1 Roseburia sp.
AACCAACCGTTTCAGCGATTGTAAAAACAGTTTCTATCGGAGCTTTGTGTGCCACGCTTTTAATCTTGTTTGTTCTGCCCGGTATATTGGCAGTATTTGACCGGCTTATCATTAGAGAGAAAAAGCAGAGAATAAAGCAGCAAAGTAAGTAAGAAAATTTGAAATTTGAATAAGGGATAATTACATTTTTGCCAAACCATTGGATTTTTCATTCCGTTTGTAGAAATAAATCAAGGTTGCAAATACGGAGAGACACCGAAATGAAAAACTTACCTGTCCGGCGCATGGGAAAGCGCCGGACGGGGGATAGCAAAATTTTTTTACACTTCTATTGCTTCTTTATCACATCTGAGCAAAGCCGTAGGTTTTTACCCCGCCGTATCGGTAGCAGGCCCATGTAACCATGACGTTCGGATTCGAATAGTTCAGAAGAATGCACCCGGGCTTCGCCACCTCGCGGATATCCTTACAGAAGCCGAGCATGGCGTTTATGCCCCGCTGGCTGTACATGATACCGCCGATACAGAGCGTGTCGCCCACACATTGGTCAACGCCGTATTTCAGCGGGATTTCCACATCCGTCGCGAAGGCCTCCAGCATACCGATGCGGACACAGTTGATCACATACCTGGCGTCCCGGAAAGCCTCCCTCCGGTCTAAAGTAGAGTGGATTTTGACAGAAAGGCCGTTCTCGTCGATATCCCGCTGGCAAAGCTGTGTTACCATTCTCAGATTATCGGGGTTGATGTCGGTAAACGCAACCTCGATATCGTGAAATTCGGGAACGGTCAGTAAATCAGCCAGCAGTCCCCTTGTAAATCCGATACTGTCGGCGCCGATAAACGCGACTTTAAATGACATATGCTCCTCCTTCTTTGATTTTTGCTGTTTACAGGAAGTTCTGATTCGGATATAATCTGTAGGATGAACATCCTGTTGATTTCATATTATCCGACCGGGGTAGAATTTTCAAGTGTGATATGATCGATTTACGGGTTTGGTCTCCGCGGACATTAAAACAGGATAAAATCCTGTCGGCGGAAAGCAGAGCGGTGAAAAATATCCGGCAGAGAAATAATTTATGCGGTGAGGAGAAGAGAGATGAATGCGAAGAGAAAGTATCGGAAAACCCTGACGGCCTGTTACCTTGGCTTTATCACGCAGGCGATAGCCGCTAATTTTGCGCCCTTGTTATTTTTGACTTTTCATGAAACCTACGGGATTTCCTTCGGTCAGCTGGCGCTTATCCCAACCTGTTTTTTCTTTACGCAGCTTGTGGTGGATTTTGTCTGCGCGAAATTTGTAGACCGGATCGGCTACCGGGTCAGCATTGTCACGGCGCAGATTGCGTCGGGACTGGGAATTATGGGGCTTGCCGTTCTGCCGGAGCTGCTGCCGTCCCCGTTTGCGGGGATTATCGTATGCGTTGAAATTTACGCTCTGGGCAGCGGCCTGATTGAGGTGCTTTGCAGTCCGATTGTGGAGGCCTGTCCCTTTGAAAACAAGGACGGAGTTATGAGCCTGCTGCATTCCTTTTACTGCTGGGGTTCGGCGGGAGTAATTCTCGGCTCCACTCTGTTCTTTTGGGTGATCGGGATTGAAGGCTGGCGGATTCTGGCCGTCCTTTGGGCGGTTATCCCGCTTTTCAACATCTATAATTTTGCCACCTGTCCTATCGAAACGCTGGTAGAAGGGGGACAGAGCATGACGATGGGACAGTTGTTTAAAACGAAGATTTTCTGGCTGTTCATTCTTTTGATGATATGCGCCGGAGCGTCGGAATTGGCGATGGCGCAATGGGCCTCCGCCTTTGCCGAATCGGCCCTGCATGTCTCAAAAACCTTCGGGGATCTGGCCGGCCCCTGCGGGTTTGCGCTCCTTATGGCGGTCAGCCGAACCCTGTACGGGAAATTTGGCGAAAAGGTTGATCTGAAGAAATTTATGATCGCTTCCGGAATCCTTTGTCTTGGCGCATATTTGCTGGCCGGGCTTGCCGACCTTCCCCTGCTTGGGCTGATCGGATGCGCTGTTTGCGGGTTTTCGGTGGGAATCATGTGGCCCGGGTCTATCAGCATATCGTCAACCGTTCTTCCCGCGGGCGGGACGGCGATGTTTGCGCTTTTGGCGCTGGCGGGTGATCTCGGCGGAACAGTGGGGCCTGCGATTGTCGGGGGTGTGTCCCAGATGGCGGGGGACAATCTTCAGACGGGCGTCCTTGCCGGAATCGGTTTTCCGATCGTGTTGGCGCTGTGTGTGCTGGCCCTCGGGAAAGGCGGGGAAAAGCGGGCGTAGGCAGGGAAAGGATTAAGGCGAAAAAGAGTATAGGCCGGAAAAGGTTTAGACCAGGAAAAGAAGGCATAGGCAGGAAAAGGCTTCAGGCGAAAAATGGATATGGATGTTTTCGGGGCGGCGGCGCGGAAAATGCGTCGCTGTCTTTGTCTTATGAGGAATTTTATTGCAGTTGGGAAAATGCGAAGCATTCTTCTTCAACTTGTTTGTTCTGCGAATTTGCTTTTTTCTGCAAGGATAGTTTTTCGTCATTTTTTTTGTTGACAAAAGGAAATCGGGATGATATCATTTTGATATCAGAAGTAACAGGAAAGAATAAAACAGAGAAAATAGAGAATCAGAAAACAGAAAAAGCAGAAATCAGAGAATCAGAGAATCAGAGAATGGGAGAAGAACTATGTTGCGGATCGAGCATGTGACGAAGCATTACAAGGGCAGCGATAAGGGGATTACGGATTTAAGCCTGCACATTGCGCCGGGGGATCTGTACGCGTTTATCGGCCACAATGGGGCGGGGAAAACCACGACCTTAAAGTGCGCGGCGGGGATTCAGGGCTTTGACAGCGGGGAAATCCGGATCGATGGGCTGGATATCCGGAAGGAGCCGCTGGAGGTCAAGCGCCGGATGGCATATATCCCGGATAATCCGGATTTATATGAATACCTGACGGGAATCCAGTATCTGAATTTTATCGCCGACGTCTTCCGGGTAGGGGAGCGGGAACGGGAGGAGCGCATCGGAAAGTACGGGGAAGCGTTTGAGATCACTTCCTCGCTGGGGGATTTGATCTCCACCTATTCCCACGGCATGAAGCAGAAGCTGGCCCTGCTGTCCGCTCTGGTACACCAGCCGAAGCTCTGGCTTTTGGATGAGCCTTTTGTGGGGCTGGATCCAAAGGCGGCGGTGATTCTGAAGGAAATCATGCGGGAGGTCTGCCGGTCGGGCGGGGCGATCTTTTTCTCCACCCATGTGCTGGAGGTGGCGGAGAAGCTTTGCAATAAGGTGGCGATGATCAAGGACGGTTCGCTGGCGGCCTGCGGCGGGATGGATGAGTTCGTCGGGCAGGGGCGGTCGCTGGAATCTCTGTTTATGGAGGTGGTAGAGCATGCTGAAGCAGATCAGAATCATGTGCCGGCTGGAGCTGAGTAATCTTTTCGGGTGGAATGTACTGCGGTTTTCCAGAGACGGGAAGCAGAAGAGAAGAGCCGCGTTCACAACGGGTTCCTGGGTTCTGGTGGCGCTGCTGGTAGCCTTTTACATGGGCATAATGTCTTACAGTCTGATCCTGATGAACTGCAGTTCGGCGGTTCCGGTTTATCTGACCGTCGTCTGCGGGCTGTTGCTTTTTGTCTCGGGTCTGTTGAAGGCGGGAGGGCTGTTGTTTCGGCGGGAAGGCTATGAGATTCTCTGCTCGCTGCCCCTGACAAAGGCGGCTGTGGTAACGGGAAGGCTTTGCCGGATGTATGTGGAGAATCTGGCGCTGACGCTGGCGGTCATGCTTCCGGGGCTGGCGGTATACGCACGGTATCTGCGCCCCGGCGCAGGGTTTTATCTGGCGGCGCTGGCGGCGGTGTGGGCGGTTCCGCTGCTACCCATGGCGGGGGCGGCGCTGCTTGGCGGGGTGATCGCGGGGATCGCCTCCGGGATGCGGCGCAAGGGTCTTGTGACGGCAGGGCTCTCCGTGTTGTTCGTAATAGGGGTTCTGTACGGAACGGCCCGACTGTCCGCCTTGGAGGGGAGCCCGGATCCGGAGTTGATGCAAAGGATGGCGGAGACGGTGACAGAGGTAATCGGGCGGATCTATCCGCCTGCGGTCTGGCTGGGAAGGGCTTTGACAAAAGGAAGCCCGCTTTGGGGGCTTTGCTGGGCAGCGGGCTCTCTGGCGGTGTTCGGGGGAGCGGCCGCCGGTATCTGCGTCTTTTTTGACGGTATCTGCAGGCGGCTTTCCCGGGACAGCGCGAAGCATGATTACCGGATGGGACGACAGAAAGCGAATCCGCTGCTGACGGCCTTGTGGAAAAGGGAGTTTCGGCGGTACTTTTCTTCCGGCGTTTATGTGACCAACACGATCATAGGTCCGGTTCTGGCCTGCGTTTTCTCCGGGGCTCTGCTGGCCGGAGGAAAGGAGGCGCTGGAGGGAGTCCTGCCCGGGGAACTGGGGACGGGGCTTTTGGTACCCTTTGCCCTGGCGACGGTTCTGTCGATGATGATGCCGTCCTGCGTCTCGGTTTCCATGGAGGGGAAAAGCTGGTGGATCCTGAAAAGCCTGCCGCTGTCGGCTAAGAATATTCTGGACGGGAAGCTTTTGATGAATCTGATTTTGGTGTTCCCCTTCTGGCTGGTTTCGGAGATCCTGCTGGGGCTCGCCTTTCGGCCGGGGATGGGAGAGCTGTTTTGGTTTTTGCTGATTCCGGCGGCGCTGACTGTGTTTAACTGTTTTTTCGGCCTCACGGTAAATCTGCGCTTTCCCGTGACGGAGTGGGACAATGAGGCAAGCGTCGTAAAGCAGAGTACTTCCGCCCTGATCGGCGGGCTGGGAGGTCTCATCCCGGCTTTTGTGGGGATGGTCGGAGCGGTACTGGTTCCGGAGGAATATTCGGCAGTTTTCCTGGGGGCTTTTTGCGGGGCGGTTCTTCTGGGAGCGGCGCTTTTGTACCGGAGGAATTGTAAGGTTGATTTTGAGGAATTGTAAGTCTTGTAAGCTTAATGCAACTCAACGAATCGCCAAGCGGCAAAGCCTGCTTTGGAAAGCGATTCGATTCCGTGGGTACTATCGATTCCATGGGGTGGTTCGCGCTGCTGCAGGCAGTAGGAAAATTTGTAAACATTGACAAGCGCGCAGGACGCGCAAGGAGGGGTAGGCATGAGGGTTCCCGGTTTGACAATTGTTTTTCTGGTTTTGAATCTGTTGATCGGCATAGCGATTCCGGTGGGACTGTGCATTTTCTGGAGGGTGCGTCGGAAGTGCAGTCTGGCGGCGTTTTTTACGGGCTGCGGCGTGATGCTTTTGTTTGCCTTAGGCTTAGAGCAGATCGTCCACAGGGTTGTGCTGGGGTCGGCGGCAGGGGCGGTCATCCAGGGGAATCTCTGGCTTTATGCCCTGTACGGCGGGCTTATGGCCGGGCTTTTCGAGGAGACGGGAAGGCTTCTGGGGATGAAGCTTCTGTTGAAAAAGAAGCAGGATAACGATTATAACGCGCTGATGTACGGAGCCGGGCACGGTGGGTTCGAGGCTTTTGTGATTCTCTTCTTCGGTATGTTGAACAATCTGATTTACGCGCTGATGATCAATTCCGGACAGTCGGGGCTGTTGCTGCAGAGCCTGGACGAGGCGACCGGAGCGACGATGCAGGCTGTTTTTCAGACTCTGTCCCAGTCGTCGCCGTTTTTGTTTCTGGCGGCACCGGTAGAGCGGATTGCGGCGGTGGCGGGTCAGATCGCGCTGTCGGTGCTGGTTTGGATTGCGGCGACGAGAAAGAATCGGACGGGGCTGTATTTTCTGGCGATTCTGCTGCACTTTCTGCTGGACGCCGTGGCAGTGGTCTGCAGCGGGCTGGGCGTGCCGACGGCGCTGGTGGAGTTGGCGGTGATTTTGATCGCGGCGGCGTATCTGTGGCTTGCGGCGGCGATGTGGAGGAAGAATGGGCTTGGGGGCCGGACGCAGGTTTGCGGCGAGTGACATCGGCAGGCGACAGGCACCCTCGCTCAGACACGCTTGCGCTTGGGGGCCGGACGTAGCGGTACTAAGGCCCCAAAGTACGCGGCCTAAGTACCGACGTCCGGCACAGTCTTCGCGGGGGAGCCCGCCGCCTGCCGACTGGATGACGCGGATTAGCGCTTGCCGTATGCCGATCGGTACGCGGACAGGCTGTGCTAAGCTGTAGAGGCCCCCGCGCGGAGCGGAAGTGAAGTTTTTCGGGGTTGCGTATTTGCGCCTATGACGGTATACTTGTATCAGCAAAAGAGAAGCTGTGGAAAAGGCTCCGGGCAGAAGAATCCGGCAAAAGAAGGAGCAGCCTGATGGAAAAGAAAGAAGGCGGATTAACTTCAAACCAAATAAAGCTGATCGCCATTATTGCCATGACAATAGACCATGTTGTCTGGCTTCTGTTTCCGGGATGCCAGCATGTTTGGTGGGTATGGTGTCTGCATATTGTCGGAAGAATAACAGCGCCGATCATGTGGTTCTTTCTGGCGGAGGGCTTTTATTACACCCGAAATGTGAAAAGGTATATCGGGAGATTGTTTCTGTTCGCGGTTATCTCGCACTTTGCCTATAATTTTGCGGGCGGAATACCGTTTCTTCCTACCGGGATTTTTAACCAGACGGGAGTCATGTGGCCGCTTGCGTGGGCGGTTGTCCTGATGGTGGTTTTTACGACCGAAAGGCTGAGACAATGGCAGAAAATAATCTGTATCATTTTGATCTGCCTTATCACATTTCCCGCGGACTGGTCCTGCATAGCGGCAATGTGTCCCGTGTTTCTTTATCTGAACAGAGACAGCTTCAAAAAACAGGCGCTTTCGATCGTGATCTGGACTATGTTTTATGCGATCGTTTATTTCCTGGCAATCGACAAGCTCTATGGAATCCTGCAGATGTTTACGGTGTTATCGATTCCCATTCTCGGCAGCTACAACGGGGAACGGGGGAAGTGGAAGGGCATGAAATGGCTGTTCTATCTTTATTATCCGGCGCACCTTTTTGTGATTGGTATCATCAGGGTTCTTATGGGGAGCGATGGTATTTTCCCCTGATAAGCTTACCTTCCGACAGGACTTATTGGCCGATGCGGAAACCGTGTCGTATAACGCAGATGGAGGCAAAATGAGATTGTTCGTATCTTTTTCGGCAAGAAAAAACGGTAACTGTGTTCATATCATTGATTATTTAAGGATGCCGGAGGATAAAGTTATCCTCTTCCAAAATCTGAATGTAAAAGGGTGCGGCGACTGCGATTATGAATGCTTCAAAAACCAGTGCAGGTATCGGGAGGATGATGTATACGGTCTTTTAGACAGTTTTGGGCTGTATGAAAAGGTGATCCTGGTGGTTCCGATGTACTGTGGAAATCCGTCTTCGCTGTACTTTTGCTTTAACGAGAGAAGTCAGGACTTTTTTCTGCGTCACGGAGACGATTATACAGCCTTTGCGGAACGGCTTTTTATCATTGGCGTGTACGGAAGCCACAGGGAGACGCCGGAGTTTGTAAGATGTCTGGAAAAGTGGTTTGAGGGAACGGCTTTCACAGATCATGTGTTGGGAATTGAACGTCACCTGTATCGGCAGGGCATGGAGGACAAGGTGACAGAGGTTGAGGCGGTACGGCGGATGCTGCAGGAGTTTTTGCCGGCGGGCTCTTGCCCGCAGAGTACTTAGAAAGGAACGGGATAGGGACAATGGGATTATTTGACAATCTGCTTGAGGCCGTAACGTCAAAGGAAGGAAAAGAAAGCCTTATGGACGGAGCGATTTCCATTCTGGAGAATGTTCATTCAGAAAAGAGAATCCTGAAGAACAGTACGGCGGAATACAGGTTAAAAATCAAAAGAAAGAACAATAGTCTCCATTTCGTCGTGTGCGATGAATACGATCACGGAAGATTTCATATCAAGCAGGCGGTATTTCAGATCGGACAACCATGTATCGAATTATATGATGCAGATAGCAATAAAGTCGGAGCTGTGAAAAGAGAAAAGGAATGGCTTTCGTCTCATTTCAGTTATGCGGTATATGCGGGAGACAAGTATCTGACAAGCTTGGATTACAGGGCTTCTGCCAAAATGAGATACGATATTGGAATAAACGGATGGACGTTGGAGAGCAGTCTTTTACAAAGTCATTATACGGTAACGGATCTAAAAGGGAATCAAATCATAAAAATAAACACGACGACAGAAGATAGAGAACTCTATATCGTGGAGTATAACGGGAAAGAGAATGAGATAATCAGCGTCCTTATT
Organism: Roseburia sp.; assembly: GCA_023662875.1. GTDB lineage: Bacteria > Bacillota > Clostridia > Lachnospirales > Lachnospiraceae > Acetatifactor. The sequence continues at coordinate 8,255 of JAMPIG010000036.1, forward strand.
TTTATGGCAGTTATGTTGATAAATAAGGAGTAAAGCAAAGCAGGATTAAAACAAAACAGGATAAAAAAGGAGAGGAACAAAATGGAAGAAAAAGTATTGTCAACGAAGAAAAACGGAATGCTGGTTTTGGTGGCGTCGATTCTGGCTTTGGCCGGGGGAATGGCGGCGATAATCTGGGGAGCGGTGCTGCTGGAGAAGGGCGGCAGTGGAGCGGCTTTTGTGGTGATTGGGATGGCGGTTTGGGTAATCGCTTGTCTGGCATGGCCGGGACTGAAGGTGTTGAAGCCCCAGGAGGCGCTGGTATTGACGCTGTTCGGCAATTATATCGGCACGATTCGGGAGCCGGGATTTTATTTTGTGAATCCGTTCTGTACCGCGGTGAACCCGGCGGCCAGAACCAAGCTGAACCAGAGCGGGGATGTGCAGGGGAAGAACCCGGCGGAGACGGCGTCGAAAAAGATTTCCTTGAAAATCATGACGCTGAATAACGCCAGGCAGAAGATCAACGACTGTCTGGGGAATCCCATTGAGATTGGGATTGCGGTGACCTGGAGGATTACGGATACGGCAAAGGCTGTATTCAACGTGGATAATTACAAGGAATTTCTTTCCCTGCAGTGCGACAGCGCCCTGCGGAATATCGTGAGGATTTATCCTTACGACGTAGCCCCCAACGTGGATACCACGGGAGACGGCAACGCGGACGAGGGAAGTCTTAGGGGCTCCAGCGAGACGGTGGCGGCCCGGATCAAGGAGGAAATCCAGGCCCGCGTAAACGAGGCGGGTATCGAGATTGTGGAGGCAAGGATTACTTATCTGGCGTACGCGCCGGAGATCGCTTCCGTGATGCTGCAAAGGCAGCAGGCTTCCGCCGTTATCGACGCCCGGAAGATGATTGTGGACGGAGCGGTCGGCATGGTGGAGATGGCGCTGGCGCGTCTGAACGAAAACGGAGTGGTGCAGCTGGACGAGGAGCGGAAGGCGGCCATGGTGTCGAATCTGTTGGTGGTGCTGTGCGGCAATCGGGACGCCCAGCCGGTGGTAAATTCGGGAAGCTTGTATTGATATGGCGGATAATAAGAAACAGGTGCCGCTGCGGCTTTCGCCAAAGCTCTATGACGCCATCGCGTCCTGGGCGGAGGACGATTTCCGCTCGGTAAACGGACAAATTGAATATCTTCTGACGGAGTGCGTCCGGCAGCGGAAGAAAAACGGGAAGTATGTCTCCGACGAGCTGGATCGGCCGCCGGAGCTGGATCTTTCCTGATCGGAAGGAGGATTGTCCGCCAAAGCGGGCGGACAAACACCATGCTGAACAAAAGCTACAGAGGTTTTATCATTTGGATGATTGCATTCATAGCGGGAATGCTCGGCCTTTCCCTGCTTCCGATCGAGGACGCGCATCTGACGGCGCGGATCTGTCATGTGGCCTGCGCGGCGGGAGTAGAGGCGCTGACGCTTGTGATTTATAAGACGGAAAAAATTTTCTGGTATAACGGCGTGAGCTATCAGGAGGCTGTGGAGGCGGGTTCGGACAGGAGAAGGGCGTATGCGCTGAAATATGTAAAACGGTTCGGCATTCTGACCGTCGGAATCCTTGTGTTTTCTTTTATTGCGCAGCTGCTGCGGCTGAACATCGCGTTCGACACCGCGGCGATGGTGATTGGACTCGTGGTCTGCGCCCTCAGCACGGTGAAGCTGAAGCCGTAGCGGTAAAATCCGGCAAGACGGTATATTTTTCGGAAAAACAGACAGACTGATAACAGGTCTGTCGGACGCTGCCCGGGCAGACTGTTCGCAGCGGCAGCGGAATGGAGGAAAAATATGGCGGATTTAAGATGTGCGGTTGAAAACTGTACCTACAACGCGGACTGTCTGTGCAGCAAGGGCGACATCATGGTGGGAGGGAAACATGCCTGCGACTGTGAGGGAACCTGCTGCGACAGCTTTGCGCAGAGGCGGGAGGGAATGGATTCTTTCCAGAATTCCACCTGTCATCCCAGCAAGACCATCAGCATTGACTGTGAGGCTGTGAAGTGCATTTACAATTCCAATTACAAGTGTCATGCGGATCATGTGGAGATCAGGGGCTGCGGTGCCTGCGACTGTAAGGAGACGGCCTGCGCCACCTTTACGGAGAAGTAGAGAGAGAAAAGATCTGAGAAAAGGATTTGAGAAAAAGGATCTGAGAAAAAAGATTTGAGAAAAAAGATTTGAGAAAGGATCTGAGAAAAGAAAACCAGTGGGAAGAAAACGGAGAGACAGCCTTCTTCCCACTGATTTTTCACCGCATTTATCGCGTGCCAGGCTCAGGATAGCATTTCGAAATCCGTCTGCCGCGCTATGCCCTGTTCTTTTTCTCCAGCTCTGCGCCGTAACGGGCGATTACGGAGAGGAAAAGCAAACAGAGACCAAGCGTAACGCCGCCTGCATTGTCATAACGATGCCATTCCTCAGCCAGATAAAGCGCGTTAGAAATCCCTTCCGTCAGCAACGATGCTGCGAGGGAGAGCACGATGGTTATAATCCCGAGCTGTTTCAGTCTGTCTGCTCCGGCGTGGGTGAAAGGAGTTCCCTCCTTTAATTCCGCCGCAAAGTAACGATAAGCAAGTGCTGTGGGGATGCCTTCAAACAGCAGGGAGACAGCCGAAGCGGCAAGGGTGCCTACGATCTGTCCTTTGCTTAACCCATCCGGAACGAACACGAAGTGAAGGAACTGGTTTCCCGCATTTAACACGTTGGAGGCCACGAGCAGGGCGGCGATTGACGATAAGGCGACTCCCACAATAAGGATGATCAGAATCACCTTCGAGAGGATCTTCAGCACCTTCATGACTTTTTGAATTTTTTCCAAATGACTCATTCTTTTATTTTCCTTTCTTCTTTGTAATCCAGTAGATTTCCGATATGGTCTTTCTCAAAAAACATTTCCCGGTTTGTCAATACGACGACCGCCGCCGCAAAAAACACAACGATAGTCTCCACGCATTTTGTCTGCGGGGTCATGGCGATTTTTTCCTGCATCGTATTCACGAACAGATGGAACAGGATGCAGGCGAGCATACTGCGGTTGTTTTTTACATACACCCAGGTGGTCAGAAATCCCAGCGGGCTGACGCTGACCAGAAAATTCAGCACATATCCGATACCGAGCTCTCTCAATCCATAGTGGTAGGTGCCCTCAATCCAGAAAAGCGGCAGGTGCCATAGCGCCCAAACGAAGCCAAAAATGACGGATTCCGTAAACCAGGAAAAGTAAGACGCCACAGAGTCCTCGCCATATCCCCGCCAGCCGATTTCCTCGATCACCGCCGCCAGCAGAATCGTCAACAGGGCAGAAACGCCGCCGATGGAAAAGGAAAAGTCTTCCGTAAAGGCCAACTGCTCCAGGGACTGCCCTGCCAGGAGGGAGAGCAGGATGGAAAGCAGGACAATGGCCACAAATCCGACCACCGCCGCCAGAATACTGAGAGGCCGGATCCGGTAAAAGCCGACAATCTTTCTTTTTAAATCGGCTTTTAGTGCCCTGCTCCCGGAGGTCAGCACCGTGATAACCGCTATAACGGCGGGAGCGGCTAAACCAAGCAGCATAAACAGAGAGGAGATACCGTTATCGTCTGGCGACTTACTTAATTTTGCCGCCAGAATCCAAAATGTCCATGTAACCGCAAAGCATGTGACATAAAAGCGTAAGGGGCGGTATTTATATCGTTCCATATTGCCCCTTTCTGAAAGAGCAGATGACAAGCTCACTCTTCATGCCGTTCAGCTCGATGATATTCTCCGCGCCGGGCGTGTCGAACGGCTCCGACGGCTGTCCGTCTTTCTCATAAGAGACGCTTGTTTCGATGCCTTTCGTAACGGCGGTAAAGACGGTATCCTCCGGGATCCGGATTTTTGAGGTCGCCGAAACCTGGTTGATTGTCACCTCGCCCTTTAAGGAATGGCAGATTACTTCCAGATCAAGGTTACAGTTTATTTCTACCGTCCCGGAAACATCCTCCAGAACGATGTTCGGCGTCTTTACGTCAAGCTCCAGGCTGTCGCATTCCAGGGAACGAATCTCTACGGTTTCCGCATGGACTGCACATTCGATTTTCCCGATGTACGGCGTTGGAATCTGGACGAAGATACTGACCGATTCCTTTGCCGTCGCTTCGGATACGCCGTTCCTGCGGTTTACCTCCACGTCGATCCGTCTTCGGATGTCGTCGATTTTGACCTTGAAATCGTTCCGGAGAGTGGAGAGGGTATTGGATACCAGGCGGACGCGGAGCTTTTCGCCCTCGTAGCCCGAGAGCAGGAATTGCTTTGCCCCTCCGAACTTCATATCGTAGTGCTTCGGCTCGTCAATATCGTACTCTGTGATGCTCTCAAAAAGATACTCGGCTGCTTTTTTTACCCTCCTTTCGTTCGAGAGCAGCTCGTCGATGGAAATCTCGAAGAGAGCGGAGATAGCCATGATGTTTTCAATGTCGGGGATGCCCGCGTCGGTTTCCCATTTCGTGACCGCCTGCCTGGATACGCCCAGCTTCTCCGCCAGCTGCTCCTGCGACATACCTGCCTGTTTGCGGAGAAATTTCAGTTTTTCTGCAAATGCCATGTCTGTGACCTCCTTGTTCTGATAGGTCAAGTATAGGAAAGTGTATTTTGCATTACAAGCAAGTTGGGGTTGCATTTTGGGCTTTTGCGCTACTTTGCGTGGCATTTCCTGTCAGAAAACGATTCGGGTTCCTTAAAACAAAGAAAAACCCTGACGGAGAATGGCGTTCCAGTTGCTTTTTTGAAACAGGAAGCGAACAACGATAACCAGCTGCTCTTCCTCAGAAATGGTATAAAAGGCAAGATAGCCGTTTACAATGACAAAACGAATTCCCCAGGAAGCGAGAACAGGGTCGTCTGCCAACTGAAATTTTTGGGGAAAATCAGAAAGAGAATGGATTTGTCTTTCCGCTTCCTGAAGCAGGTCGTCGGCAGCCTTCGGATTTTTCAGTACGAATTCAATGTGGTCTGCGGCATGAATCAAATCCTTCTCGGCGGCTGATGTGATATGAATCCTGTAGCTCATCGTCTGCGCTTCTCCCGGATGGAGGACATTGCTTCCGAGAACGGACGGGTATTGCCCTCTGCGATATCGTCGAGTCCTTCTTTTATCAGACCATATAACTCGAAGCGGCCGGTCATTTCTTCGTAGGCTTCAATACTCATAACGGCGAGGTCGCCTTTACCGTTCCTGGTAATAAAAACCGGCTCGGGATAAGTATGACAGAAGGTAGAAATTTCATTGTAATTGTTCCTTAGTTCTGCGCTTGATTTGATTGTCGGCATAGAAGTTCCTCCTTGTGATAAAGAAATTGTACACAAATTTTGTTATATAGTCAATGATAAGTTGCTAATAGTATAGGTCAGCTTGACGTTATTATCCGCGACAATAGAATTTTCATGAAGCTGCGGCTATTGACAGTCATTTAGAGCAGAATTATAATGAAAACAATGACAGAGAGCCAATGACAGAGAAAAGGCGTCAAAGAAACAGCGTCAAAGATACGGTAACAGAGAGGAGGAGACAGGATGGGGAAAAGAAGGCAGCGGTTTCAGGGCAGCCGGATCCTGAGGACGGTTCTCCTTTTTCTGTGCCCGCTTATTTTAGCCGGGTGCGGAGGAGAGTCGGATCCGAAGCCGTCGGAGGAGATGACGGAGGCGTCGGGAGGCGTCGATTCTTCAGAGGGAACGGCAGGAGCGCAGGAAAGCGCCGGTTCCGCAGAGGAGCAGGGAAGCGCCGGTTCCTCAGAGGGGACGCAGGAAGCGTCGGAGGACGCATCGCAGAGCGGGCAGAAGGAATCGTCGGGAAAATTTACCTTTGACGGAAGCAAAGTCTACGGGCAGTACGTTCCGCCGGAGGAAGGAGAAAAGATCGTCCTTACGCTGCAGGATTCCGTCTCCAGCTCCTGGCTGGAGAATGCGGTGGCGGCCTTTAACAGAAAGAACGACACTTATTTTATCCAGCTTCTGCAGAGCGGGTTTGGAGCAGAGCTGGCGGACTGCAGGCAAAAGATGTCGGTGGAAATCGTCGCGGGGCGGGGGCCTGATCTTTTTACCGGAGATGTATTTGCGATCAATGAGACTATGATTCAGAAGGGCTATATCGAAAACCTGGCACCGAAGTTGGAGGAGTGGGGGATCACGGACGAGGAATACTTTCCCTCGATCCGCGCCTTTACCGTGGGGGACGGGGTTTACGCGTTGTGTCCCTATGCGAGGGCGGAGAGCTATTGGATTTCGGAGGAGCTGCTGGGCGGCAGGGAACAGCCTGACATAGAGACCCTGGTCAATAAGCTCTACGAATATCCGGATCAGACGGCCGTCTGGCGGCAATACGGCTCGGCCACGCGGATGCTGGAGTATCTGCTGATGGGCTCGGAGGATCTGTGGGGCATGATCGACTGGGAGAAGGGAACCTGCGATTTTACCGGAGATCTGTTCCGGAAGATGCTGGAGGTAGCCCTGCGCTATCAGGATCCGGAGGGAATAAATGAAAATGCGCTTTCCGACTGGTATTATCCCAACCTTTACGAGCTGGAGGAGATGGAAAAAGAGGGGAAGGTCATCGTGCATTTCCTGTTTGACGACGGGGGTTATCCTTATTATCGAAGGCTGTACAGCTTGATGATCAATGCAAACTCCGAGTATAAGGATGTGGCGTTCGAGTTTCTGGAGTATCTTTTAGGGCCGACGGGGCAGAATATGGTGGCGGCCGGTGCGCCCGGGGTTGCCGCGAACAAGGAAATGTTCGAGAGCTACGAGGAATGGCAGATCAAGATGCAGGAAGACGGAAGGATGCAGACGAATTTTCCGATGACGGAGACGAAGGTGGAGGTCATCCGTGATTATTCGGAGAGAGGCCGTTACACGCCTACGCGGACGCTCCCGATTCTGAGCATAATCTACGAAGAGGCGGACGGTTATTTTACCGACGGCAAGCCTCTGGAGATGGTAATCGGCATCATACAGAACAGAGTGCAGGTTTATCTGGACGAGATGATGTGAGGCGGCTGACGAAAAATGCAAAAAAACGATTGACAAAGGCGGGAGTGTGTGATATTCTGTTTGAGTGTGTGAAGGCGCACAGGCAAGCAGAGTATCCGCTCTCACCTTACGACAATCGGGTCAGTAAGCGTTATCATTTTCATACGGAAATTGTACGGCGTTTTGACGCGCATTCTGTAAGAGTGATCAAAAGTGGATAGGTATGCTGTCCACTTTATTTTTTATGTATGGAGGGTACAACCATTAGCGACTTAATGATTAACGAACAGATCAGGGACAAAGAAGTACGTTTGATCGGCGAGGACGGAGCGCAGCTTGGAATCGTGCCGATCCGGGAAGCTATGAGGCTGGCGGAGGAGGCGGAGCTTGACCTGGTGAAGATCGCGCCCACGGCGAAGCCGCCTGTCTGCAAGATTGTGGATTACGGCAAGTACAAGTATGAGCAGCTCCGGAAAGAGAAAGAGGCGAAAAAGAAGCAGAAGATTGTAGAGATCAAGGAAATCCGCCTCTCTCCGAACATTGACACCAACGACCTGAATACGAAGGTGAACGCCGCGAGAAAGTTTATCACAAAGGGCGACCGGGTCAAGATTACCCTGCGCTTCCGGGGCCGGGAGATGGCGCATATGAACAACAGCAGGCATATTCTGGACGATTTTGCCGAGAGTCTGTCCGATATCGCGGCGATTGAGAAAGCGCCAAAGGTGGAAGGCAGAAGTATGACGATGTTTTTAACTGGAAAGCGTTAGTTCGCAGAGGTTAAAATAGATTATGAAAAGTTTAGGAGGATAATGTTATGCCCAAGATGAAGACAAGCAGATCGGCTGCAAAGCGTTTTAAGGTAACAGGAACAGGTAAGCTGAAGAGAAATAAAGCTTATAAACGCCATATCTTAACCAAGAAGAGTACGAAGACAAAGCGTAATCTGAGAAAGCCTGCGATCACGGATGAGACGAATGTAAAGAACATGAAAAAGATTCTGCCCTATATTTAAGGCTGGTAAGGAGGAAGATAAGAGATGGCAAGAATTAAAGGCGGCATGAATGCCAGAAGAAAGCATAATAGAGTACTGAAGCTTGCGAAGGGCTACAGAGGCGCGAGAAGCAAGCAGTACAGAGTAGCGAAGCAGGCGGTGATGAGAGCTCTGACCAGCTCTTACGCGGGAAGAAAAGAGAGAAAGCGTCAGTTCAGGCAGCTTTGGATCGCGCGTATCAACGCGGCGGCGAGGCTGAACGGACTTTCCTACAGCAAGTTTATGTACGGACTGAAGCTGGCGGGAGTCGATATCAACCGGAAGATGCTGTCCGAGATGGCTGTAAACGATGCGGAGGGCTTCAAGACCCTTGCGGAGCTTGCGAAGTCCAAGGTGGCGTAAAACAGGATAAGAGCGAAAAAGCCCGGCGGAGCGATTTGCCGGGCATTGCTATGCGCGAGGAAAGGCGGAAAACCATGCTGATCTTTTTTGATATTGACGGAACCCTGATCGGGGGAGATTCAACGATTATTCCGGAAAGCGCGAGGGAGGCAATCCAGGAGGCCCGGCAGAGAGGGCATATCTGTATGATCAACACAGGAAGAAGCCTGAAGCTGGTGGGAGAGGAGTTGACCGGGCAGACGGAGTTCGACGGACTGATCTTAGGCTGCGGAACCATGATCGTCTACCACGGGGAGACCCTGCTTCACAGGAGCTTCTCGACAGAGGAATCCCGCCGTATTATAGAGGGTCTGCGCAGGTTTGAGATCGACGCCTGCCTGGAGGGAAGCAGGGACAATTTCTGTGAGCCCTACGATCGGATGTTTACGGATGTTTTCCGGGAATTTATCCATCATTTTGACCACCTGCGCTACCGGTATATGGACGAGGCTCCGGGGCAGTTTGACAAGCTTTACGCCTATGTGGATCGGAAGGAAAAGATGGAAGGGTTTCAAAGGGAATTTGAGGATCTGCTGGACTTCGTAGATCGAAGGGCGGGCTATTATGAGATTATGCCGAAGGGATATTCCAAGGCGAGCGCCATGAAGTGGATCGCGGAGAGGTTATCCATTCCCATGAGCCAGACGGCGGCAATAGGAGACAGCAGCAACGATCTCCCCATGCTGGCCTGTGCGGGGATCAGTATCGCTATGGGCAACGCCACGGAGGATGTGAAGGAGACGGCGGACTTTGTAACTACGTCGGTGGAGAATGACGGGATTCGCAATGCGCTGCGGTGGCTGGGGGCGCTGGGCGAGCGGTAGGCTGTTAACTTTTCACTTCAGCAAGAAATTTTCTTCGCCGAAAAAAGGAAAAAGGGCTTGCGAAACCCAAGGCGGTTGTGGTACAATATCAGTTGTTGGCGGTTTACCGATAGGCGGACGGCCGAATAGGGGAATAGTACAGTGGTAGTGCGGCGGTCTCCAAAACCGTTAACGGGAGTTCGAGCCTCTCTTCCCCTGCTGAAAAGACTTTGAATCGCGAAAGCTGTTCAGGGTCTTTTTCTGTATAGCGGATTGAGTACAGGAATGTTACAGGGGTAACAGCTATGGTTCCGAGCGCTTTTGAGTGGATGGAGAGGATAATTAAGAGGGCGGCCGCTGCATAGAGGCTTCGGAAGGAAGGCAGAGGGGATTGCAAGTAGGAAAGTAAACTTCTAATGCCAGACCTGCCGGACTGTCATCGAAAGGCAAATATGGAATTGATATGCGCGAAGCGCGAAGGGGTATAAGAATGAAGAGAACAGAGGAAACAGTATTGCAGAATCAGAACAACCCGAGGACAGAGGAGAAGAGCGAGGCCGATAGACTGGAGCAGGCGCTTCGTACCCTGCGGGAATATGTAAAAGAGTTGGCCGCGAGGGCGGGAGAGAGCGAGACTTACGCGGAGACGCTCTGGGAGGATATTTGGAATTCCTCAGGACTGCTGCAGGAGCTGGCTTATTATCATGACTACGGGACTTTTTTGTGCAAGTATTCGGTGGCGGGGTACACTCTGGCGGACGCGCTGGTCTGGCAGGTGGATCACTTTAAGCTGTATATGGATCGCCCGGAGGAAATGAACCGATATCGACGGGAGCGGCTGCTCCTTTCGGCGTTCGCCAGTATGGTACAGCTGGAAAAGGATCCTGCCCCGCTCCGGAAAAAGATGGAAGAGGAGTCGGGGCAGGATGCGGCGAACGGGTGAGGGATCTCACACCTTCCCCACCGTATAATTGATTTCCGCCTCCAGGGTAGCCGGGATAGGGGTATTGCCGTTGCGCAGCTTCTGCTTCAGCATCTCCAGGCGGTGTACCCGCTGGCTGGCGAGAACCTTCTGCCGCTCCATCAGCTCCGTGTAGGTCGGGTTCTGCTCCATGGTGGCCGCCAGAGGGGCGGGGAACGGGCAGTAGGTAAAGAGGATTCTTCTGGCTACCTTGTTCAGTCGGGGAGAACCGCTTCCCTCAAACAATACCCAGATAACGTAATCCCGCACAAACATTTCCTTAAAGCTGTTCTTCGCCCGCTGCAGGCCATTGCGGATTCTTTCCTTGGCCTCGCCGCTGAGCTCCTGATTCTTCCGGAAGAACTGGATATAATCGAAGTATTCGCTGGTGAGGGAGCGCTCGGAGACGTCGTTCCAGCGGCTTCCCTGTACGCGCTTGCACATCTCCCAGCGGAATTCGCCGGTAAGCCGAACCATGGTCGAGCTGAGATCCTCCATATGGAAGATCGAGAGGAACATCCGACCGTGGGTATTGCGCTTCTTTCCTTCGATCTCCTGCCACATGACGCCTCGGGTTCCCACATTGGGCATCAGGATGATATCCGGGAGGAATTCCAGGTGGATCGTTTCCTTTCCCATGGTCTCCATATTGTCGTAGTCCATGCTCTCCCGGTAAAAGGCGGAGTAGTCTATCGATCGGATCATATGGAAAGCCTTCTTGATCTGGGAGGTAGTGACGAAGGCCGGGTTCAGATCCTTCATCACATTGTCCGCGGCGAAAAGAGGACAGAAGGTCGTGATCCGGCCGCAGGTCATCTTGTTGCCCTGCTGGAACATATTTTCCATTTCAAATTTCACCTTGCTCATGGGATCGTTTTCCATGGCGGTCATCTGGGCGGCCGTGATATTGCCGCTGGACTTTTGTTTATGGATATAGTCGGTAAAGTCCTCGTCAAACTCATTCCGGCAGGGACTCTTCTCGCCCCGGTAAATAGCCTGCAGCCAGTGGAACATGGTGTAGACGCCGAAGCTGCTCTGATCCTCCATGCCGAAGGCCAGCTTGTAGAGCTTGGCGCAGTTGGCGGAACCGGCCAGATCCTCGTCCACATAGCCGAAATAGAGGAACATTTTTACCGGCGTCGGGAGGAAGGAGGCGGAGACGGCCTTTTCGAAGATCACGGCGTACAGGGAATAGAATTCGTCTGTCAGCTGTCTGCGCAGGCGGATGATCTTGTCCTCCATGGCGTTCTTGTCCTCTAAGGCGCTGTATTCGCCGACATGCTGACGGAAGGTGTCGGCGGCGGTCTGTTCGAGCTCCGCGTATTCCAGGATTGTGTTCAGGGAGTTGGTCAGCTCCTGGGCGACCGCCGGGGACATGCCTTCCTGTTTTTCCGTCTTTTCCTCTGCGGAGCCGCTGATCTTGGAGAGGCTGCCGCGGAATTTGGCGATCCGGGCGGCGGTCTGGGACGAATCCAGGGAAGGATCGTTTTCAAACTGCTCGATGATGCGGTTCAGACTGTCGTACAGTCCCGCGGAATCCTCGTTGTTCTGGCCGAGGCGGAGGTACAGGGAGGAAAGCCGCTCAAAAAGGTCATCTCCGGAGGGGGCGAAATAACATGCCGCGATGGAAGTGCGGTACTGGGCCTTTTCCTCGAGGGCCGTAAAGGCGGCGCGGAAATCCTGAAGTCCCTTGCGGAGGATGCCGACAGAGACGCCGGGCTCCTGCATCAGGGTTTTGACGGTTTCGCCCGTACCGGAATAGATGTGGAACAGGCCGAGATAATAAGTTGTCAGCCAGGTGTCCTGGGGTTCCCGATCCAGAAGTGCCGCCAGTTCCTCGGGAATATTCGGCTTCCGGGACTGGACGCCGTAGCGGTCACAGAGCTCGCCGTAGCTGTCGCAGTCCGCGAGCAGATTTTGATGGAGAGCTGCGTAATTCATTTCCGAGAGAGAATTCTGCTTCTGCAGAAGGGAGATCTGACGGAAGAGAGAGAGCAGAAACAGCCTTGCCACATCGGGATGCTCCTGCAGAAAGCTCGTCAGAGACTCCATGTTTTTTATGGGATAGGACAATACCGAGGTTTCTTCCAGAGTCGTGTAACCCAGAAAGTGAACCTCCGAGTTCAGCTCGCAGATTCCGATTACATCCCCCTTGCTCAGCTGGTAACAGCCGCCGGGATATTCGGCCGACACCTTGCCCTTCGTAATCATGTGGAGAGCCGTTACGGGCTGTCCGGCCTGATAGAGACATTTCCCTTTTTCCAATGTAGTTCCTGCCATTTTTATTTCACGCCTTTCTGTAAAAATCTTCTGACATTCGCTGCCGGAGTCCGGCTGCGAATGTCAGGCTGAAAAACAACCTCTTTCATTATAGCACTTAGATAATAGAATCGGCACTTCGATTCTATTATACACCATTCTCCGCAATTTTCTACTGTACTTTTATTAAAAATGTGATAAAATAAAAATACATATGTGTCATTTTTTGCCGACAGCGGCGACAGGGGGGAAAGAGAGCGGCTATGGATAAGGATACGGAAAGCAGACAGCAGCTTCTGAGGGAGTATGAGCGGATGGTGATGCCGTTGCTGCGTTATATACCCTGGCTGGAAAAGAACAGAGGCCGGAATGTCAGGGAGTATTACGAGGATCCAGAGCAGTCGGAGCATGCCATGAGCATACCGGTCTACGACGGCACGCTGATGAATTTTGTAAAGGAGGCGGCGGCCTCGGAGCTGATGGATCGGAATTATCAGTATATCTATACGAGAAATCGGATCAAAACCCACGCGGACGAGAGAAGGGTTATAGCGTCCGCCGAGCTGAGGGACTGGGATTTGCTGCGGGGAATTTTGTCGAAGTATGTCATGGGCGGCAGGACGAAGAGCGTTCTCTGGACCCAGGGAGTACAGGAGGATATCTTTTATCTGACGCTGAAGAAGATGCAGGAGATTATCACCTTCTGGGACAGGGATCTGAAGATACGGGAGTAAGCGGGTGAAGCGCGCTTTGTGAATTTGTCCGCTTTATCAGCTTAGAGAAGGCTTCAATGCGGAAAGGAAGAATGCGAAGCGTTCTTCCAGGCGAGATTGTCGGCTTTGGGAGCGGAGTTCGCTTTTGACACAGAAAAAGGGAAAGTACAGAAACGAGGGCAGGAATGGGAGAAAAATCGGTACAAAAGAAGAAATTTATACTGGAGACGGCTCGGAAGGTGTTCGTGGAAAAGGGCTTTAAAAAGGTGACGATGAAGGATATCGTGGAGGCCTGCGAGATCAGCCGCGGCGGTCTTTATCTTTATTTCGACAATACGAGCCAGATTTTTCTCGAGGTGATGAAGCTGGAGAGCGAGGAGACGGACGACGTCTTTTCCGACAATATCACGGAGGATACGACGGCTGCGGATATACTGGTTCTTTTTTTGCGGGAACAAAAGAAGGAATTGCTGCGCAAGAAGGATACCCTGACGCAGGCGATCTATGAATATTACTTTGAGAATCGGCCGGGCAAGAAGGATAACGTGCTGAAGAAGCAGTTTGATTCCGCCTGCAAGATTATCGAGAAGCTGATTGAGACCGGGGTAGAGAACGGCGAGTTTTTCTGCGAGGACTGTCAGGGTACGGCGCGGAATATCATGTTCGTCCTGGAGGGCTTAAAGATTTCGGCTCAGACCATCGGAATTACCTCGGAGACGGTAGACCGGGAGATTCTGTTTATTCTGGGGTCTCTTGGGGTAGAAGTATGAACGGATCGTTCATGATGCAGGAGGAAGAGACAGGAATGGGAAATGTCAGACGGATTTATGTGGAAAAGAAGGAGCCCTACGCGGTAAAGGCCAGGGAGCTGCGGGAGGAGCTGAAAAACTATCTGGGGCTTAAGGTGGACGGCGTCCGGGAATTTATACGATATGATGTGGAAAATATCTCCGACGAGGTCTTCGAGACGGCCTGCAGGACGGTATTTTCCGAGCCGCCGGTGGATGACCTGTACCGGGAGAGCATCGAGATCCCGGACGGGGCAAGGGTCTTCTCCGTGGAGTTTCTGCCCGGGCAGTTTGACCAGCGGGCCGATTCCGCGGAGCAGTGTATCAAATTCCTGCGGGAGGATGAGGAGCCTGTAATACGGACGGCTGTGACCTATCTGATTCAGGGTGGGATCTCCGAGGAAGAATTTGTACGGATTAAAGCCTATTGCATCAATCCGGTGGATTCCAGGGAGACCGGGATGCAGAAGCCGGACACCCTGATCGCGAATTATGAGGAACCGGCGGATATTGCGGTGTTTGAAGGATTTTCCGGGATGGGAGAGGAGGAGCTGAGGAGGCTTTACGATTCCCTGTCCCTCGCTATGACCTTCCGGGATTTCCTGCATATTCAGAAGTATTTCCGGGAGGAGGAACGGCGGGATCCTACGGTGACGGAGATCCGCGTTCTGGATACCTATTGGTCCGACCACTGCCGTCATACTACCTTTTCCACGGAGTTGACAAGCGTGGAGTTCGGGGAGGGCTATTACCGCACGCCCATCGAGACTGCCTATCAGAGCTATATGGATACCCGGAAGGAAATTTATGGGGAGAGAAAGGATAAGTTTGTCTGTCTGATGGATCTGGCGCTTATGGCGATGCGGAAGCTGAAGAAGGACGGCAGGCTGGAGGACCTTGAGGAGTCGGACGAGATCAACGCCTGCTCCGTCGTCGTGCCTGTGGAGATGGATTACGGGGATCATCGGGAGACCGAGGAGTGGCTGGTATTTTTTAAGAATGAGACACACAATCACCCTACTGAGATCGAGCCCTTCGGCGGCGCGGCAACCTGCCTGGGCGGGGCGATCCGGGATCCGCTTTCCGGCAGGGGCTACGTCTATCAGGCCATGCGCGTCACGGGGGCGGCGGATCCTACGGTTCCTGTCTCGGAAACCCTTAAGGGCAAGCTGTCCCAGAAGCGTCTGGTGAGGGGAGCGGCTAACGGTTATTCTTCCTACGGCAACCAGATCGGCCTGGCTACGGGTCTTGTCAGGGAAATTTACCATCCGGATTATGTGGCAAAGAGGATGGAGATCGGTGCCGTTATGGGCGCTGCGCCCCGGAAGAATGTCATCCGGGGAACCTCGGATCCCGGCGATATCATTATCCTGCTGGGGGGACGAACCGGGAGGGACGGCTGCGGCGGCGCTACGGGTTCCTCCAAGGTACATACGGAGAGCTCGATCGAAACCTGCGGCGCGGAGGTGCAGAAGGGTAACGCGCCCACGGAGAGAAAGATCCAGAGGCTGTTCCGCCGGGCGGAGGTGAGCCGGTTAATCAAAAAATGCAACGACTTTGGGGCGGGCGGCGTGTCGGTAGCCATCGGAGAGCTGGCGGACGGACTTACCGTAGATTTGGATAAGGTGCCGAAGAAATATGCGGGACTGGACGGGACGGAGCTTGCGATCTCCGAGTCCCAGGAGCGCATGGCGGTAGTGGTAGCCCCTGAGAATCAGGAAAAGTTTCTGGCCTATGCGGCGGAGGAAAACCTGGAGGCTGTGGCTGTGGCGGTCGTTACGAAGGAGCCCAGGCTGGCGCTGAACTGGAGGGGAAAGAGGATCGTGGATCTGAAGCGGTCTTTCCTGGATACCAACGGAGCCCATCAGGAGACCGCCGTAGAGGTTGACATCCCGGACGAGAAAGAAAATTATTTCCGGAAGGCCGCGGTTCCCGCCGTGGGGGCGGCGCTGGGGAAGGGCGATATCAAAGGGGCCTGGCTGACTCTTTTGAGCGATTTAAACGTCTGTTCCCAAAAAGGGCTGGTAGAAATGTTTGACGCCTCGATCGGCGCGGGGAGCGTCCTGATGCCCTACGGGGGCGTATATCAGATGACGGAGATCCAGGCTATGGTGGCAAAGCTTCCGGCGCTTAGGGGTAAGACGGACACAGTTACCATGATGAGCTACGGCTTTGACCCTTATCTGTCCTCCTGGAGCCCTTATCACGGCGCGGTTTACGCGGTGGTTGAGTCCATGGCGAAGATCGTCGCCTCCGGCGGGGATCCCGCCCGGATACGGTTTACCTTCCAGGAATATTTCCGCAGGATGACGGGGGATCCGAAGCGTTGGAGCCAGCCCTTTGCGGCTCTGCTGGGAGCCTACGACGCCCAGATCGGCTTCGGCCTGCCCTCCATAGGGGGGAAGGACAGTATGTCCGGCACATTTAACGATATCGATGTGCCGCCGACGCTGGTTTCCTTCGCGGTGGATGTCGCGAGGAGCGGGGAGATTCTGACGCCGGAGCTGAAGAAGCCCGGCAGCCGGCTGGTTCGGTTCACGATCGAGAAGGATGATTATGATATCCCGGTTTATGACGATGCGGCGAAGCTGTACGGGGCGCTGCATGAGCTGGCGGTGAGTAAGACGCTGGTATCGGCTTATGCGCTGGACGCGAAGGGCGTGGCGGCGGCTTTGTCGAAGATGGCCTTCGGCAACGGGCTGGGCGTCCGGATGGAGGAGGATGTAACGGCGGCGAGCCTGTTTGAGAACGGGCTTGGCGATATCCTGGCGGAAGTCCCTGCGGAGAAGCTGTCCGTCCTGGAGGCGAAGGGGCTGGACTATACGGTGATCGGGACGGTGACCGAAGAGCCGGTTATCGCTCTGGGAGAGGTCAGGATTCCTCTGGAGGAGGCGCTCGCGGCCTGGACGGGCAGGCTGGAGAAGGTATTTGCCACAAAGGTGACCGGGGAGAGGGCACCGGTGGAAAGTCCTCTCTACCATGCAGACAAGGTCTATATCTGTAAAAACAAGGTGGCGCGGCCCGTCGTCTTTATTCCGGTTTTCCCCGGAACCAACTGCGAGTACGACAGCGCGAAGGCTTTTGAGCGGGCGGGGGCGGAGGTTGTGACAAAGGTCTTCCGCAACCTGAGCGCCCAGGATATCCGGGAGTCGGTGGAGGAGTTTGAGAAAGCGATCGCCCAGGCCCAGATTATCATGTTCCCCGGGGGCTTTTCCGCAGGAGACGAGCCGGACGGCAGCGCGAAGTTCTTCGCTACAGCTTTCCGGAATGAGAAGCTGAAGGAAGCGGTTCGCAAGCTCCTGGACGAAAGGGACGGGCTGGCGCTGGGAATCTGCAACGGTTTTCAGGCGCTGATTAAGCTGGGGCTGGTTCCCACAGGGGAGATAGCGGGCCAGAAGGAGGATGCGCCTACGCTGACCTTTAATACGATAAACCGCCACATCTCCAGAATGGTCTATACGAAAGTGGTATCCGACAAGTCGCCCTGGCTGAGGAAGGCCCGGCTGGGTGGGGTATACTGTAATCCGGCCTCACACGGCGAGGGGCGGTTTGTGGCGTCGAAGGAGTGGATCGACAGGCTGTTTGCGAACGGCCAGGTAGCCACCCAATATTCGGATCCGGAGGGTCGGGTATCCATGGATGAAGATTATAATATCAACGGCTCCTACTGCGCGATTGAGGGAATTACCTCCCCGGACGGCCGTGTCCTGGGGAAGATGGCGCATTCCGAGAGGCGGGGGGACGCTGTGGCAGTCAATATTTACGGGCGGCAGGACATCGAAATTTTCGAGTCCGGCGTCGAATATTTCCGTTAGGATTTCAAAATCCGGAATTTTATAATCTGGAACAGAAAGGGCGGCGGACGCCGCAGGGTGGATGAGATGTTTCTTGCTTTAATACCGTTATTTGATGAGGAGATGGCAGTTCGGGCGTATTCGATCTTTTCCCAGAAGGATAATTTCTTTCTGAATCCTTTGAGACTGGGAACGGGACAGAACGACGGCGCGGCTCTTGTGGAGGGGCTGGAGCTGATCGAGAGTATGGGAATTGAGACGCTCTCCGAGGACAAGGAGATTTTTGTCCCTCTGGGAAATATTTCCATCTTTTCGGACGTGGAGAGCCAGTGCAGCGCGCCGCATAATCGGATTGTATTTCTGATCGACTATACGATTCCGCCGGTGGAAATCTATGTAAAAAGGCTGCGGGAGCTGAAGGAGAAGGGTTACAAGCTGGCGGTGCAGAAGCTGCCGGTGGAGGATTATGAGAGATGGCAGGAGATCCTGAAGCTGGCGGACTATATTTTCCTGAACAACAAGAAGACGCTGATCGGGAAGGGCAGGCAATATTTCGCGAAAAGGTATCCAGGGATCAAGGTCTGCGCGGGCGGTATCGACGATATGCCTACCTTTGAATTTCTGCGGGATACCGGGAAGTATCCGCTGTACGAGGGAGAATTTTACCGTGTGCCCGTGACGAGAGGTTCTCATCAGGTGGCGCCTTTGAAGGCCAATTACATCGAGCTGCTGAACGTGGTCAATAAAGAGAATTATGAGCTGACAGAGGCGGCGAAGATTATCAGCAGGGATCCGGCGCTGACGATCTCCCTGTTGAAGATGGTAAACCGGATGACCGTGAAGTCCGGCATCACGACGATTCGGCACGCCGCAGCCATGCTGGGGCAGAAGGAGCTGAAGAGATGGATTACTACCGCGGCGGTCAACGAGCTTTCCGCGGATCGGCCCAGCGAGATTACCAGGCTGTCCCTGCTGCGGGCGAAGTTCGCGGAGAACCTGGCCCCGGTGTTCGGCAGGAAGGAGAAGTCGGAGGAGTTGTTTCTGATGGGACTGTTTTCCGTGTTGGATGTAATTTTGGAGAAGCCGATGGCGGAGGCGCTGGAGATTGTCATGGTGACGGGGGATGTGCGCAGCGCGCTTCTCGACGGAACAGGCTGTCTTGCGCCGGTGTATGATATGATGAAGCAGTATGAGAGGGCAAACTGGCAGGAGGTATCCCGGCAGCTTTTACTGGCGGAGATGGACGCGGAGAAGGTTTGTCAGGCGTATGTAGACGCCCTGAGCTGGTACAAGAACCTGACCGCGTGAGAGGGCTGCGCCGCGTGAAGGGCGGCGCTGGAACCCGGTAAACGGTATGGCGCGTCAGCGGGCGGAGCCGGAAATCTGTGAGAAGGGATTTCCGGCTCAGAAGGAATTTGGCGGTTTATCCATTGTTTTGTTCTGTCAATTTCTGTTGATTGGATCCTGTTATTCTGTTGCTTTCGAAAAAAAACCTCATAATGGAAAACATATAGCAAACGCAAAGAATAGCCGCATAGGAACGATAGGGGAGAACGCTGCAGGAAGCTGCGGGAACCCGCAAAAAATTTCAGCGTGCGGTCGGATGAATTTTCGCAGATTTCGACGGCTGAACCGCGAAATGGGGTGGAAGAATGAGAGATTTGACGAAAAACGCGATATAACGCGATAAAAAAAGGTTCTAAAAAAAGCTGATTTATTGTATAAATAATAGTATCCCCACTGAGGTCTGTAAACGGGGCATCGGATTGGGGTGTTACCGGAAAAAGTCTTACGAATAAGAAGGGAGAACGAAGATGACAGATAAGGTAATTGAAAACAATCAGGTAACAGTCATGGGAGAAATCGTCAGCGGTTTCTCTTACAGTCACGAGATATTTGGGGAAGGGTTTTATATGGTGGATGTCAGATGCAAGCGCCTCAGCGAGAGCTATGATATTATTCCTGTGATGGTATCGGAGCGGCTGATGGATGTGAACGCGGACTATATCGGCGAGCTGATCTGCGTCAATGGGCAGTTTCGCTCCTATAACCGTCACGAGGAGCGCAGAAACAGGCTGGTGCTCTCGGTATTCGCCCGGGAGGTGAGCTTTATTGAGGAGATGGAGGAAAGCTCTAAGACAAACCAGATCTTTCTGGACGGCTTTATCTGTAAGGAACCGATCTATCGGAAGACGCCCCTGGGGAGAGAGATCGCCGATCTGCTGCTCGCCGTAAACCGCCCTTATGGAAAGTCCGATTATATTCCCTGTATTTGCTGGGGGAGGAATGCGCGCTACGCCAACAATTTTAAGGTGGGGGAGCATTGCGCGGTCTGGGGCAGGATCCAGAGCCGCGAATACATGAAAAAGCTGGACGAGGAAAATGTGGAGCGCCGGGTCGCCTTTGAAGTATCCGTAAGCAAGCTGGAGCTGACCGAGCCGTAGGCGAGGGATACGAGCAAAAAGCGAAGCGTTTGCGAGTCGACCGAGCCGTAGGCGAGGGATATTGCCAAATTCTGAAAAGTGTGATATTCTTTACAAGAGCGAGTAACAGCCGCCCGGGTCAGGCGGCGCGACACCTGAAGAATGAGAGGCGAGATATGGCAAAAGGACTGATCTACATATATGCGGGAGACGGACGGGGAAAATCGCCGGCCGCCATCGGAAGAGCCGTACAGGCGGCGATAGAAGGGAAGCGGGTGGTCATTATCCAATTCCTGAAAGGGAAAAGCCTGGGAGATTCCGACTTCCTGAGCAGAATGGAACCGGAGATTAAGCTGTTCCGTTTTGAAAAGCTGGACGGGAACTATGAGGAGCTTTCCGAGGCGAAAAAGGCGGAGGAGATTGTCAATATCCGGAACGGTATGAATTTTGCCAGAAAAGTGCTTGCCACGGGCGAATGCGATCTGCTGATCCTGGACGAGGTGCTGGGACTTGTGGAGAAGGGAATCGTTTCCGTTGAGGATCTGAAGGCTATGCTGGAATGCCGCGAGGAAACCAGTATTATTCTGACCGGGATCCAGCTGAATGATGAGATCTGTGTGCTGGCGGACGAGGTCTCAAAAATTGAGACCGTAAAGTTTAAGGTATGGGAATAGCGCGGCATTCGGAGGATAAGAACGGAGGAAAAGGAATGGCAATTTTTAAGGGAGCGGGCGTGGCGATCGTTACGCCGATGCACGAGGACGGAACAGTTAATTACGAGCAGTTTGCAAGGCTGATCGAATTTCAGATTGAAAACGGAACGGATGCGATCATCGTCTGCGGGACGACGGGAGAATCCTCCACGCTGACCCACGAGGAGCATCTGGACGTCATCGGCTACTGCGCGAGGACGGTAGCGGGCCGGGTTCCCGTAGTCGCGGGAACAGGCTCCAATTCGACGGAGACGGCGATTTACCTCTCCCAGGAGGCGGAAAAGCTGGGAGTGGACGGTCTGCTTCTGGTCAGCCCCTATTATAATAAGGCTACCCAGAACGGCCTGTTCGCCCATTTCAAGGCGGTGGCGGATTCGGTGAAGCTGCCCTGCCTGTTGTACAACGTACCCAGCAGGACGGGCTGCAATATCCTGCCGAATACGGTTGTAAGGCTCTGCCGCGAGGTGGAGAATATCGTCGGCATCAAGGAGGCCAGCGGCGATATCAGCCAGATCGCGCTTCTGGCGGCGCTTGCGGAGGGCTGCGTGGATCTTTATTCCGGGAACGACGACCAGATCGTACCGATTATGTCCCTGGGCGGCCTGGGCGTCATCTCTGTGCTTTCCAATGTAGCGCCCGCCCAGACCCATGAGATCTGCCAGACTTACCTGGACGGCGACGTAAAGGAGAGCTGCAGGCTTCAGCTAAAGGCCATGGAGCTTTGCAAGGCGCTGTTTTGCGAGGTCAATCCGATTCCCGTAAAGAAGGCTCTGAATCTGATGGGAATGCAGGCTGGGGCGCTGAGGATGCCGCTGACGGAGATGGAGCCGGAGCATACGGCGCTGCTGGAAAGAGCTATGAAGAATTACGGCATTTTGTGACGGCCTTGGGAAGCAATCCTTCCCGGAATCAACGGATTCCGTGGAATCGAGTAGTTCCGTGGGATTGGTTTATGACAATAGAAAACCTGCACTGTGGTTTCTATTGTAGAACTTGGATAATAGAAATTATGTAGTAATTTCTATTATATGTGCCGCCGCAGGCGGTTTGTCAACAAAGGACAAAGTGATCGGGTATGCGTATGGGAGCGTAAAGGGGTATTGATATGACGCGAATTATTATGCAGGGCTGCAACGGAAAGATGGGTCAGGTGATCAGCAGACTTCTGGAGGAAGACGAAGAGGCAAAGATTGTTGCGGGGGTGGACGCTGTGGATCAGGGCCGCAATCCTTATCCGGTCTATTCGGATATTCGGGACTGTCAGGTTCCGGCGGATTGTGTGATCGATTTTTCCGCCCCGGCTGCGACGGACGCGCTTCTGGAGTACTGCGTGGAGAAGGGACTTCCCTGCGTCCTCTGTACCACAGGTCTGAGCGGGGAGCAGCTGGAGAAGGTGCGGGAGGCTTCCGGCAGGACGGCGATTTTAAAATCCGCCAATATGTCCCTGGGAATCAATCTGCTGCTTTCCCTGTTAAAAAAGGCGGCGGCCGTCCTGGGACCGGCGGGCTACGATATCGAGATATTGGAAAAGCATCACAACCTGAAGCTGGACGCGCCCAGCGGCACGGCGCTGGCCCTGGCGGATTCCGTCAATGAGGAGCTGGGCGGCGGCTATGAATATGTGTTTGACAGAAGTCAGAGGCGGGAAAAGCGTCCCGCAAAGGAGATCGGGATCAGCTCTGTGCGGGGAGGCACTATTGTAGGCGAGCATGACGTGATTTTCGCGGGGCCGGACGAGGTGATCGATTTTTCTCACACAGCCTATTCCAAGGCGGTATTCGGAAAGGGAGCGGTTCAGGCGGCTAAGTTCCTCGCGGGGAAACCGGTCGGCATGTACGATATGCACGATGTAATTGAGGCAGTCCTTTCCTGAAGGACTGCCTCTTTTCGGAAGCATTCGCCTCGAAATGCCGCTTTCCCGGCGGGCTTCCATAATGGAACAGCCTGGTATGACAGGCTACCGCGCGGACGTGCCTCCGGTTCCGAGGCCGCCGTCCAGACCAGTACCGATACCGTTCTCAAGACCGCTGCCTGTGCCGTTATAGGAGCCAGATCCGGAGCCGTTACTCAATCCGCTGCCGACGCCCATGCGCCCTGAGGAGCCGTTGTTGGTGCCGCTGCTGCTGTTTGTGCCGCTGCTGTTCGTGCCGCTGCTGTTCGTGCCGCTGCCACTGTTTGTGCTGTTGCGGCTGTTTGTGTCGTTGCTGTTTCCGTTGTCGCTGTTGTTTCCGCCGGTGGTGCTGTCGAGGTTGGTTCCGTCGTGGTCACCGCCGTCGCTTCCGGTCAGGTCGTCGGTGATATTATCGATGCCGTCCAGTGTGTCGTCGATGACGCCGTCAATAGCGTCCCCTACGTCATCCAGGACGGAGCTGCCGTCGTCTGCAGAGCCGGAATTGTTGTTGTCGGAGCCGACCGCGCCGGAATTATTATTACCGGAATTGCTGCTGTCGGAGCCGCTTTCGTAGTTACTGCTGTCACTGGAATTACTGCTGTCGCTGGAGCTATTGCTGCCGGAGTTACTGCCGTTGGCAGCGGAACCGGATTCATTCTGGGCACCGCCTCCGGCCATACTGCCGGAATTGCCGCCGTTGCTCAGGTTGTCGTTATTCTTGCAGGCTGTCGCCATGCAGACATAAGCAAGAACAAGACCTACGGTGAGAAGCTTTCGGAAGCTTCCCGATCGTTTGCTTTTTTTCATTTTCTACCTCCCTGCCCGCCTGAGCGGGCTTCATCCTAACCTTCGTCCCTGCCCGTCGCCAATCGGTCGGCGACAGGCATTTAAAGCCGTTTGAAAAGCCTTAAAATCAAACCGTCGAAGACTGCAAAACGGTCGATTTGCGAATAGTATGTGAGAAACGGGAGAAAATATGCGGCATGGAAAATTTTTTATAAAGGAACGATAGGGAGGAAGTGAACATGCAGTTCAGGCCCTGTATTGATATTCATAACGGAAGGGTAAAGCAGATCGTAGGAGGAAGCCTGCGGGACGCGGGGGACAGCGCCCGGGAAAACTTTGTGGCGGAGCAGGACGCCGCCTGGTTCGCCGCGCTCTATCGGGAGGCCGGATTGTCCGGCGGGCATGTTATTCTTTTGAATTCCGCGGACAGCGAATATTATACTCGAACGAAGGAGCAGGCTTTTGCGGCGCTGGGAGCCTTTCCGGGCGGGCTGCAGGCAGGCGGCGGGATCACGGCGGAGAATGCGGCGGAATTTCTGGAGGCCGGGGCTTCCCATGTGATCGTGACTTCCTATGTTTTCCGGGAGGGCAGGATTGATTATGGCAGATTGGAACGGATCGCCGCTGCGGTCGGCAGGGACAGGCTGGTGCTGGATTTGAGCTGCAGGAAGCTGGACGGAGCTTATCGGATTGTGACGGACAGATGGCAAAAGGTAAGCGAAATTCAGGTGGATCAGGGACTGCTGGAATGTCTTTCCGGGTATTGTGACGAATTTCTGGTTCATGCTGTGGATGTGGAGGGAAAGGCATCCGGGATAGAGGAGGAGTTGGCCGGAGCTTTAAGCGAATGGGAGAAGACGACGGTGACCTATGCCGGGGGCGTACATACCTACGAGGATCTGCGAATCCTGAAAAAGCTGGGAAGGGGGAGACTGAATGTCACAGTGGGAAGCGCCCTGGATCTCTTCGGCGGCGTCCTGTCCTGGCGCAGGGTTCGGGAGATATGTGAGGATGAGGGAATGGAAAGCCGGAGCGGGGCGAACGCAAGTATGGTTCGATGAATATCGCGACAGATGTAGAATCAATGATGGTGTGAAATTGTGCA
Organism: Roseburia sp.; assembly: GCA_023662875.1. Taxonomy (GTDB): domain Bacteria; phylum Bacillota; class Clostridia; order Lachnospirales; family Lachnospiraceae; genus Acetatifactor. Next base: position 32,952 of record JAMPIG010000036.1, read on the forward strand.
GTGTGAATAAAAATAGATTATATTTATCAGCAAAACATAGGCATTATTGAAAATTCATTGGGTAAATGTTACAAAAATATTAAATCTGCATTGATGTTAGAAGAAGCCTATGGTAAAATACAGGTATTCGTGTTTGACCGGAGGTGATTCTTTTATGGGACGACAACGGCATAAACGTAAGAAGCGACGAATGGTGATCTTTACCTCCGACGCGGTTGATGGAAAGGTGGAACAGTTTCGATACCATCCCTGGTTTGTCTGGATTGCGATATCTCTTGTTTCCATTTTCATCGGCGCGTCCATTGGGTACTTTTATTTCGCAAGGGACGTCTGGGCGGAAAAGGATATCCGGGCGACGGAGCAGCGGCAGCAGATTGAGACTCTGGAGCAGGAGAGGACGGCGCTGGAGGAGGAGATCGTCTCGTTGAAGGAGACGGTGCAGATCCTGAGCGATACGGTGAATCAGAAGACGCAGAGCGAGGCTCAGCTGAGCGAAAAGCTGGAGCAGAGAACGCTGCCGACGGAGTTCCCGCTGACCGGCCTGGCGACGATGGAGGAGGCGGTTGAGGGCGATCCGATGTGCGTTTTTACGGCCACAGACGGGGCCATGGTAGTAGCTACGGCAGGCGGGATGGTTACGGCGGTCAATGACGACGCCAATTACGGTCATAATATCTGGGTCGATCACGGAAACGGATATGTGACGATCTACCGGAATTCCGGGGAAGTAAAGGTAAAAAAGGGAGAGACGGTAAATCAGGGGACGACATTGTTCCTGATCAGCGAGGAAAACAGTAAGCTGGGGTATCAGATGATGAAGGACGGCGCTTACATCGACCCGATGGAGATGCTGGCCATTAGCGGGTAACCGCAAAATAAAGCAGAATTTGCCGGGAGGCAAAAGGTAAGGAGGACATATGAGAGCAAACAACGAAATCCGAATCACAACCATTATCGGAAAAGGAGCGGAGTGCAACGGCGATTTTGACGCGCAGGGTTCCGTGCGGCTTGACGGAGTCATCCACGGGAACGTAACGGTAAGCGAGACGCTGGTCATCGGAGCCGCAGGCTATGTGGAGGGAGATATTATCGCCCAGACCGCGATCGTCGGCGGAGAGGTAAACGGTAATATTAAAGCGCCGGTAAAGACGGAGCTTACCTCTTCGGGCAGAGTGATCGGGGATATTACCACAGGATCCATTATCATTGACGAGCACGCAATTTTCCAGGGAAGATGCGATATGAACCAAGAGGCCGGCAAGCGCGGCAAGATGAATATGAGAGCGCTGAAGGCCGGAAAGAGATCCGCGAAGGCGGCGATCGAGGAGGCGCTTAAGGAGGTCGAAGCGGCCAGCCGGGAGGACAGCGCAGGAGAGAGCGCAGGCGGAGAAGGCGGTTCTCTGCTGGGAGGTGTGTAAAGATTTTCTAAACAATGGAATTTACGCTTCGCGTGCGCTTCAGGATCAGAAAGAAAAGAGCTGCAGAGAGACGGGGAGGGAACTCCCGGATCCTTCTGCAGCTTTTTATGTTCTAGTTTTCTGCGGCTATGGGGTTTTCCGTGTTCGCCATGCGGCCGAATACCATATCGTAACCGTCGTTGCCGTAATTCAGAGACCGATTAACCCGGCTTATCGTAGCGGTAGAGGCGCCGGTCTTTTCGGCAATCTCCAGATAGGTTTTGTGATTCTTCAGCATTGCGGCAACCTCGAACCGCTGAGAGAGGGAGAGCAGTTCGTTTACGGTACAGAGATCCTCAAAAAACTGATAGCACTCTTCCCGGTTCTTCAGACACAGGATCGCGTCAAAGAGAGAGTCTACGGCTTCTGTTCGGATTTTCTTGTTCATTGTTATAGCACCTCACTGATTATTTTACGCTGTAAAGCTTTAGCGTCCAGCCTTTCTTATTTTACCATGAGCACAGCATCGCTCATGGTACTGATGGCCATCCGGCCGTTTCATGCCTTGAATATGGACTTATTGTACCATGATTACTGCAAGTCCCGGGCAGAGCCCCGAAAAAGCAGGCTTTTTCGGGGTCGCTTCGCT
>JAMPIG010000037.1 GCA_023662875.1 Roseburia sp.
CCTCGTTATAAGCGCCCTCAATCTGGTAAGCGGCGCTGGCTGCGCCCCACATAAAATCCCTTGGAAAGCCCATGTTCTATTCCTCCTGTCCTTTTTGTGTTATTCTACAAGTGCGTTACCTCTTTAGGATTTTTTTGAGCCCCCGAAGCAGATGTCCGTTGAAGATATCCACGACCCCGTAAATCATATTCCGGTTTCCGCCGCCCATGCTGAGACCGCGGATCGGCATGGATTCCATGGTCTCCCGCGCCATTTTTACAGCCTGCGGCGTACCTCCTGTCTCCTTGGCGGCGATTCGAATGCTGACAGTCAATATCAGCTTGCCGATCCAGGTATCTTTCGTAGTAAGCAGCAGAGAGTCCCTGGTAAAGGGTCGCCGGGGGGTATCCTCCGGGACGGAGTGCCCCAAAAGACGCTCAAATTCAATCTGGTCGGCGCTGCCTGCAGTATAAGGCAGTTCCTCCGGAACTGTGCCGTCTTCCAGACAAATTTCTCCGGTCAGCCGGATATCCCGGCTGGAAGAGCCAATTTGGATACGGTATGCGCCTGGTTCGATTTCCCAGGCTTTCTTTCTTGGATCGAACCAGGAAAACATTTCTTCGGTCAGCTCAAACTTGATGCGGGCTTCCTCTCCCGGCGCGAGGCGTACCTTCCGAAAGGCCTTCAGCTCCTTCTGCGCCCGGAACACTTTGGAATCCGGCAGGGAGAGGTACAGCTGTACCGCTTCGCCCCCGAAAACGGATCCGACATTTTTCACGGTGCAGCTGACGGTTTTGTTTTTAATTTCTAAATCGCGGTAGTCAAAGGAGGTGTAAGACAGCCCGTAGCCAAAGGGATAGGCGACCGCTTTTTGGGCGGTATCATAGTATCGATACCCTACATAGATGCTTTCTCGATACTGAACCTGCTCCTCCCCTGTGGCAAAGGTACTGCGGTTGGGCGTATCCTCTATGGACAAGGGCCATGTCTCGGCCAGCTTGCCTTCGGGACATGCCTTGCCGGAGAGCAGATCCCATGCAGCGTGCCCTCCCTGCTGTCCGGACAGATACATCAGCAGAATGCTCCTGACTTGTTCGGCCCAGGGAAGAGCAACGGGGCTGCCGCATTGCAAAACGACCGCTATGTTGGGGTTTGCATCCGCCACCGCCTGAATCAGCGCGTTATGGGCAGGGGGAAGATCCATATGCTCCCGGTCGTAGCCTTCGCTCTCCGCAGTATCCGGCAAGCCCGCAAATACCAGTACCACATCCTTGTCGCGGGCAATCTCCGCCGCCTCGCGGAGCATTCTTTCGTCGGTTTCCGTCCCCTCCCGGGAGTACCCTTCGGCATAGTCAAAGGAGATTCCCGCTTCTTCAAGCGCCTGGCAGAAGTTATCCAGGCTGTGGGGACAGATTTTGCTGGAACCCGCCCCCTGGTATCTGGGGGATTTGGCCATACTGCCGATGACGGCCAGCTTTGCCCCGGGCTTGACGGGCAGAAGACCGTCGTTTTTCAACAGCACGGCGGATCGCCGGGCAACCTCTCCAGCCAGCTCGCTGTGGGCCTCCATATCGCAGACAAAGGGGATCTTGTCACGCTGCCCTGCGCGCTCCAAAAGCTCCAGCACTTTACCTGCCGCCCGGTCGATGTCCGCCTCCGTCAGCAAACCGTTTTGCACGGCCTGAAGCAGCTCGCGGTCTGTCCCCTTGCAGGTTCCCGGCATTTCCAGGTTCAATCCGTTGCGGAAGGACTCTATCGGGTCGCTCATAGCGCCCCAATCGGTGACAAAAAGCCCGTCAAAGCCCCACTCGCCTCTGGCAACGTCCTCCATCAGCCACTTGTTTTCCGAGCAATAGCTGCCGTTCAGGCGGTTGTAGGCTGTCATAATTGTCCAAGGGTGCGCTTCCTTTACCGCAATTTCAAAGGCTTTCAGATAAATTTCGCGCAGAGCCCGCTCATCGACGACAGAATCCTCCCACATGCGCTGTTTTTCCTGATTGTTTGCGGCAAAGTGCTTGACGCTGGTTCCTACCCCCTGGCTCTGTACGCCGCGGATAAAGCCTGCGGCCAGCTTCCCTGCCAACAGCGGATCCTCGGAAAAGTATTCAAAATTCCGCCCGCAGAGGGGATTTCTCTTGATATTGACGCCGGGTCCCAGAAGAACCGCCACATCCTCCTTGCGGCACTCCTCGCCCAGCGCCCTGCCCACCTGTTCCAAAAGGGCAGGGTCGAAAGAACAGGCGGAGGCGGAGGAGGTGGGGAAGCAGGTAGCCGGAAGGGAGGCCGCAATGCCGAGATGGTCTCCCGCCACACCTTGTTTGCGCAGGCCGTGAGGGCCGTCGCTGACCATGACGCCGGGAAGCTCCAGCGGCTCGCAGCTCTCCGTGTGCCAAAAATCCCGCCCGGAGAGCAATTTCACTTTTTCTTCCAGAGTCAGCTTGGAAAGTTTTCTTTCGATTTCCATATCCTTTACCTTCCCGCGTTCTGCTGGCTGTTTGCCTTCAGGTTCTTTTCAACCCGCAGGAAGAAGAACAAAACCATCATCAGCGCCGCCCCGACGAGCTCCACGCCGTAGTAGGAGCCGAGGATGCCGGTCAGCGTAGACTGTGACTGCGCCGCCGCCACGGTCACGCCGTCCACAAGGCTGGGGGGCACATATCCGGTGCGGGACAGGATCAGGTTGAAGACGCTGGTACACAGGCCGGACATGACCGTAATGATGATACTGTAGACGGACATTCCGAAACCGTCGCAGCGGAAGCGGTGGGTCAGCCCGAAATGATCCAGGCAGTCGGCGAAAAAGGCCATGAAGATATAGGAGCTGGGGATGGTTCCCACGTTCTTGACGATCTGTCCGGCAATGACTATGCCCATGTTGGCGGGAGCCAGCAGGCAGATAGCGACCCCGGCTACGTTCAAAGCGCTCCCGATGAGGAACAGGGTTCGCTTTTCGAACTTCTTTGTCAGCGGGATGATGATGAACATGCCCAGACCCATGGGGACGCCGCCGATCACCTGCAGTATGGTAGGCGTGATGCCGTCGTTATAGGTTCCCAGGATGTAGTTGCAGTAGTAGAGCAGGCTGGTGCTCCGCATGTAGGCGATAAACTGGGTGATGGTGAAGATTAGCAGCACCATGATCATGTATTTGTCCGTGAAGCAGGCCTTCATCTGCTTTATGTAGGGGATTTCCTCTTTCTTTTCGGTCGTTTCCTCATTTTCAGCCTCTGTGATCCGCTCTCTGGTAAAGAAGTACTCCAGCAGGCCCAGGGGCAGTACGAAAATGGCTACAATGCAGACCATGGTGATCCATCTCGACTGATCCACGCCGATGATCGGAAGCACCAGCATGGGAACCAAAGTCGCCGCCAGCGTTCCGGCGAAGACAATGTTGGAAATACTGGCAAGGGTGGAGAGGGTTGACCGCTGGCTGGAATTTTTCGTGGAGAGCGGTATCATCATGTTGTGGCTCATGTTATAGATTGTATAGCTGATAGCATAGTACAGATTATAGGAGATGACGATCCAGACAAGCTGGACGGCCATACTGGCTTTCGGGATCGCGTACATCATGATGCCGGCGATGGGCATGAGGATCGCGCCCAGCAGGATATAGGGGCGGGCCTTGCCCTGCTTTGTTTTCGTGTGGTCGATCACATATCCCATAAAGACATTGGTCACCGCGTCCAGAATCTTGGAGATCAGCGGGAAGATGGCCAGAAAAGCGCCTCCCGCCACGGCGGTCAGCCCTAAAACGTCCGTGTAGTAGACATTGATATATCCGTTGATGATCGCGTTGAACAGAAGCGCGCCCACCGGCCCCAGCAGATAGCCGAAGGCCTTTTCCTTTGTGGTCGTGTCCTCTGCGGTGATTCTGCTGTCCCAGAATTTTTTTGACAGAAAGCCCTGTTTGTTTTGTGATGCCATAATAATCCTCCATTCCTGCTCAGCCCGCGAATTGGGCGCAAGCGTAAATTTACCTGTGTATCTTTTTTCACAGCAGTCCCCGTTCTTTTACTGAACGGAGACTTTAGCGTGGTGAACTCTCCGCTTCACCGGCAAGGCTTCTCCTGTGACGGTAAAGCGGTCGCGCAGGCGGATATCAGCGCTGGATGCGCCTGCCAGCAGTTCCATTTCTCCGGGTTCCACCACCAGCCGCATCCGGCTGTCGTGGAACGCCAGCTGCCGCAGATCCAGTTCCGCCGATACGGTTTTGGCCTCGCCCGGCGCAAGCGCTATCTTTGCGAACGCCGCCAGCTGGAGACAGGGGCGTGCAACGCTGCTGATCACGTCCCGGATATAGACCTGCGCCACTTCCTCCCCGGCGCGGTTCCCCGTGTTGCGGACGGTGAAACAAAACCGTACCGTCCCGTGGACATCCACGGTTTTATCGACGGTCAGGTTCTCATAGGCAAACTGCGTATAAGTCAGACCGTGGCCAAAGGGATACAGCGGGCGGTTTTGCTCGTCGTTTATATACTCGGCCCAAACCTCCGGGTCGGTGAACAGCTGCAAGCGGTCGTAGTGCATGGGGATCTGGGAAACGTCCCGCACCATGGTCACCGGAAGCTTCCCGCTGGGGCTGCGCTTTCCGGTCAGGATATCCGCAATGGCTTCGCCGCCATGCTCGGCGGGCAGCCACGCGTGGAGCAGGGCCTTGCTGTTTTTGCTCACCGAGGAGACGGACAGCGGGCGGCCGTCGATCAGGACGGACACCACCGGCTTGCCTGCGGCGAATACCGCCTCCATCAGCTCCCGCTGGGGCTGTTCCAGATCTGTGTTGGTATTGTCACGGTTTTCGCCGCAGGTCGCGCCCTCGTCCACCATGCTCTCCAGACCGCCTAAAACCGCGACCACAATATCCGCGCCCTCCACACAGCGGAGCGCCTCCTCGATTCCGCCCGGAATGGCTTCCTTGATACCGCATCCGGCGGCGTAGAGCACCTGCTCCGACCCAAGCTCGGATTCCAGCGCTTCCCGGACAGAACGACAGTCGGGATAGTAGCGTTCCAGAAAATCCGCCTGGGAGGAGTATACCGTATTGCTGCTGGTGAAATTCTGCTTCAGGATGGAGAGGATGATCTCCTTCTGCTCCGGCGAGGGCTGGTCGTCAAATTCCATGCCCAGCTGCTGCTTAATGCTGTCCTTGAACTCCGTGATGGCCGCCTGATACGCCATAGTCAGGAACTTATCGTTCTCCGTCTGGTCGAAATCCCGGTTCGTCGTTCCCACGGAGCCCACAGAGGAATAGCCGCCGAACAGGACTGCCCTGGCGTCTGCGGAGGGGCCGATCAGCGCCACCTTCAACCCCGTGCGCAGGGGTAAAATGTTTTCTTCGTTCTTCAACAGGACAATGGACTTTTCGGCGATCTCCCGGGAGAGAGCGTCCGCCTCCGCCCTGGCGGCCTCCTGTTCGAAGTCTCCTGTGCCGTAGGGGTTTTCGAACAGCCCCAGACGGAACTTCACGGTCAGGATACGCTCCAGGGCCCTGTCTATGTAGGCGATGTCCAGTTCTCCGTCGTTGACAGCCTGAACCAGATGCTGGAAGCAGACGTTGGTGGGCTGCTCCACATCGATTCCCGCCTGGATGGCCTGTACCGCGGTCTGGCGCTGGTCTTCCGAGGTGCGGTAGCGGGCGTCCGCCCGTCCGATGCTGCCGTAATCCGAGACTACAGGCCCCTCAAAGCCCAGCTCATCCCGGAGCAGGTCGGTCAGGATTGCTTTGGAGGTGGCGATGGGCTCGCTGTTTAAAATACCGTAGCCGTTCATTACGGCCATGATGCCCGCCTCCTGGATCGCCGCCTCGAAGGGCCAGCAGAACGTATCCTTAAGGCTGCGCTCACCCAGCTGCATTTCGCCGCCGTTCCTGCCGCCCTCGGCGTTTCCGTAGCCCACGAAATGCTTGGCGGTAGCCATCACCGCGTCGTCCTTTTGCAGCCCCCGCACATAGGCGGTTCCCATCTGGGCAACCAGGTAGGGATCCTCGCCGTAGGTCTCGCTGATGCGTCCCCACCGGGGATCGCGGCCAAGGTCGAACAGCGGGGAATGGAGCGCGTGCATCCCAAAGGCGAGGAGCTGCTTCTGTTCCGCTTCTCCCATTTTTTCCGCCAGCTCCGGCTCCCAGGTAGCGGCCATGCCGAGAGCCTGCTGGAACGTGGTCGCTCCCGGAATCTGAAGTCCGGCGATTCCCTCGTTGTGGATCAGCGCGGGGATCCCCAAGCGGGTTTCCTCCACCAGGAAGCGCTGCGTCTCCCGCAGCTGCGCCATGTCCTTCTTCGTGTCTCCGCTCATGGACGCGTTCAGATAGCTCAATGTGCCGATCCCGTTTTTGACGGTTTCCCGCAGGGTTTCCTGATCCATGAGCATGGCGCAGGAAAGCTGCGCTACCTTTTCCTCCAGCGTCATCCGGGACATCAGATCGCGGACGCGTTGTTCGACGGGCTGGGTTTTGTCCTTGTAAAGCATGGTTTGTTCCTCCTTTTTATGGAAATTCTGCTATTTCTGCTTTTTGCCTAAAATAAAGGTTAAGATATCCACGACAGCCTCAACAATCAGCGAGATTGCGATAAAGTTCCAAAGAATTATCGTAGAAGAAAAGGGATTTGTCAGAACGAGAACGGCAAACAGTACGGACAGCGCCGCTCCGATCAATGCGATAAACCAGTATTTTTGTTTCATCCGCAGCATATCCACCGCCCACTGTATTTTACCGATTCCGGATAAAAGAATGAGGACGCCGTAAAAAACCGTAATCAGCGGAAATGCCGCAATAAACCATTCTGTTTTGAAAATACATACCAGGGCAACGCTTATGGCGATCAGTCCTATGGAAAGCCCGCCCTTCAGCGCCGCCTCCTCCGGGGCGGCCCGGAAATAGCCGATGACGCTTGCTATTCCAAAAATCGCCAGCAGGATGCCAAGCGTCATGATAATACCTGCGGTAAAGCCAATCGGATTGATCAGCAAAAGAATACCAATGACAATTTCTCCCAGACACATCAAAAGATTTCCTGCATTTTTTTTCCATTTTCCCATAGTTATAATCCTCCTGTTTTGATTCCGCACGCGCCCGTCGGCGCATACTGTTTTCCATTCCTTCTTTAAAATAGATTGGAATTTGTGAGAGCTGCGGGATTTTTTCCATATTAAAAATCCCGCACATATTTGTACTGTACAGGATTTTTCTTGCCTTGTAATGTAGAATCGGCTATATTATTATAAAATTTTCTCTTTAGAACGTACAAATTTACAATATAATAGCGCATTTTACATTACAAATCAAGAGCGGCACTGTAAAATAACAAAATAATAAATAACAAGTTTGAGGATTAAGAAACATTACGGTAAGCAGCAGAGAGAGGAGGAAACAGAGGATGGAGTATTACGGTTATGTATACGCCTATTTCAGGTGGCGCGGGGTAGCGAGGGATATGCAGTATGTCTATCTGGCGTTGAGCAGGGACGGGCTGCATTTTACGCCGCTCAAGGGTAACGAGCCGATACTGGTTCCGGATCAGGGGACAAAGGCGGCCAGGGATCCGCATCTGATCCATTCCCGAATCGACGGGAGGTATTATATCATCGCTACGGATTTGGATGTAAACCGGAACCGGTGGAGGGAGTATAAGCTGCGCGGAAGCAAATCGGTGCATGTGTGGGAATCGGAGGATCTGGTTCACTGGAGCGGGGACAATTTAAGGCAGGTCATCGACGATTCGCTGGGATGCATTTGGGCGCCGAAGGTCTGCTTTGATGAGGAAAGAAAAGAGTATGTGATGGCGTTTTCCGCCGCGGCGGCGGGCGAGACGGATATGAGCGTGTATTATACGCGGACGAAGGATTTTAAGCGCTTTACCAAGGCGGAGATTCTTGTTCCGAAGAAGCCAAACGAGAAGAAAGAAAAATGGGTCTGGTTTGTCCCGGCGAAAAAATATTGTTCCTTCATTGACTCGACGACGGTAAAAGTCGGGGATATCTACTACCGATTTACGAAAAATGATACTTTACATACGATTCAATGTGAGAAGAGCTCCCGGATTACAGAAGGCTATTCTCCGGTGAAGGAAATTGTGGCGGGGGAGCACGGCGTGGAGGGCCCTTGCGTCTATAAGCTGAATGACAGTGAAAATTATATCCTCCTGATGGACGGATACGCCAGCCCCAATGCGGGAGTCGGATATTTTCCGCTGACTGCCTCTGTGCAGGGAATTGCGTCAGCCGACTTTCGGAGACTGCAGCCGCAGGAATTTTGTCTTCCGGAGGGCTGTAAGCATGGCTCTGTAATGCCCGTGACCAGGGAGGAATATGAGCGTTTGGAAAATGCGTTTGGCGAATCAGACAAGGAGAAAGGCAGGTAATTCGTATGAAAAAACAGGCATTTAACCCCTATTTACCGTCCTATGAATATGTACCGGACGGGGAACCCTACGTTTTCGGCGACCGGCTGTATGTGTACGGCAGTCACGACGCCTTCGGCGGAAAAGGGTACTGCGTCAACGACTATGTGTGCTATTCCGCGCCGGTGGACGATCTGGGGGATTGGAGGTATGAGGGAGTCATTTATCGGAGGACGCAGGATCCGGTGAACCCGAAGGGGAATCAGTATATGAACGCGCCGGACGTCTGCCAGGGGCCGGACGGAAGGTATTATCTTTACTATCAGCTTCAGCTGCAGAATACTACGTCGGTCGCCGTGTCGGAGAAACCGGGGGGGCCGTTCGAATATTACGGCGTGGTAAAGCATCAGGACGGAAGACCCTACGGGTTAAAGAAGGACGCGTACAATTTTGATCCGGGCGTTCTTCTGGATGACGACGGAAAAATTTATATGTATACCGGCTTCTCGCCGGACAGCGGCCTGCTGCGCTTTGTCATGGGACTGCGGGGCGGCACTTATAACGGCGGCTCCGTTGTGGAGCTGGAGCCGGATATGCTGACCCTCGCGGGAAAGGAAGTTCCTACGATACCGGGAAAGCTGTGCGCGGCGGGAACCGAGTTTGAGGAGCATCCTTTCTTCGAGGCAAGCTCCATCCGGAAAATCAACGGAATCTATTACCTGGTCTATTCCTCCGTCTTAAGCCATGAATTGTGCTACGCGACGAGCAGCTGTCCGCTTGGCCCCTGGAAGTACGGCGGAACGATCGTCAGCAACGGGGATATCGGGCTTCCAGGCGTCACGGCGCAGAACGCCCGCAATTTTATCGGAAATACTCACGGCGGGATGGTCTGCGTAAAAGGGCAGTGGTATATTTTCTATCACAGACAGACAAACCAGCAGAGGTGTGCCCGCCAGGGATGCGCGGAAAAGATAACGATTGAGAAAGACGGCAGTATCAAGCAGGCGGAGATGACCTCCTGCGGATTAAACGACGGGCCGCTTCGCGCGGCCGGAGCCTATGAGGCGCGTATCGCCTGCAACCTCTGGGGGGCAAAGGGGACGTTCAGCTATGACAGGGCGGCGTGCAAGGAGACGGAATATCCCTATTTTACGCAGACGGGGACGGATCGCGAGTCCATGCCGGATCAGTATATCGCGAATATGAGGGACGGCGCGACGGCGGGATTTAAGTACTTTGATTTCGACGAGAATCACCCGGAGCAGATCAGCGTCGAGGTCAGGGGAAGAGCGGACGGGAAGCTATGCGTATATACGGAGCCGGGAGCGGAGCCGGTTGCGGAGATTCCGGTAACGCCCAGCTTATCCTGGAAACGGTTTACGGCGGGGCTGGCAAAGCTGGAAGGGGTGAAGGCTCTGTATTTTACCTATCGGGGGACGGGATATATCGATTTTAAATCGTTTGAGTTATAACGGGGAAAGGAGAAGCCTGCTATGAAATATGACTTGAATTTGAATTGGACCTGCAACGGAAAACCGGTGAATCTTCCCCACGACGCCATGCTGGAGGAGCGGCGGGACGCCAGCTGCAGAAACGGCGTCAACTCCGGTTATTTCCCCGGCGGGAAATACATCTATGAAAAGGTATTCACAGTAAACGGTGAGGACATCGGGAAGAAGATCATCCTGCATTTCGAGGGAGTTTACCAGAATTGTACCGTCTGCGTCAACGACAGGAAGGTCGGGGTACACAAGTACGGCTATACCGCTTTTGACATCGATGTATCGAGCGCGGTACAGGCAGGCGAAAACAGCCTGCGGGTGGAGGCGGACAACTCCCTGGAGCCCAACTGCCGCTGGTATTCCGGCTCCGGGATCTACCGCCCGGTGAGCCTGTTGATCGACGAGCTGGATGTGCCCAAAATCGTTACAAAATCCTATGACCCCGCAGTGATTCAGGTGACGGCCGACGCGGACGAGGTGGAAATTCTGGACGGCGAAAAGACAGTGGCGTCCTCAGGCGGCGGCAGGGAAGCGGCGTCCGGCCTGTCCTTTGAAATTGCCATCCCCCATGCAAGGCTGTGGACGGCGGAGACGCCGAACCTCTATACCTGCGTCATCCGCAAGGGGGAGCAGGAGCGGCGTACCGTCTTTGGTATCCGGCTTCTGGAGTGGGACGCGAAGAAAGGCCTGCGGGTAAACGGGGAGCGCGTCCTGCTGCGGGGCGGCTGTATCCATCACGACCACGGCGTGCTGGGTGCCTGCGATTTCTACGACGCGGAATACCGCCGTATTTCCATCCTGAAGGAAAACGGCTTTAACGCCCTGCGCATCGCCCACAATCCCGCTTCCCAGATTACCTTAAGTATCTGTGATAAATTAGGCATGTATGTGATGAACGAAACCTTCGACGGCTGGTATGTCCCTAAGACCTATCATGACTATGCGAGATGGTTTGACGCGGAGTGGAAAAACGATATCGCCGCCATGGTGAACGCTTCCTTTAACCACCCCTGCGTTATCCTGTATTCCCACGGGAACGAGGTCTCTGAGACGGCCTCGCAGAAGGGGGCGGAGACCTGCCGGATGCTGACCGACGCGATCCACGAGCTGGACGATACCCGCCCGGTCACTGCCGGGGTGAATGTGCTTCTGAACGTATATACCATGATGGGGATCGGCGTCTATAAGGATAAGGGCGAGTACAAGCCGGAGCCCCTGCCGAAAAAGGGCGGCTACAGGGAGAAGAAAACCGGCTCCGCGTTCTTTAACGCCATGGCCGGGAAGCTGGGCGTCCTGATGTTCTACATGGCCGCCGGGAAGAAGGGTGACAAGGCATGTAAGGGCGCGGCGGACGGACTGGATGTGCTGGGGCTGAATTACGCCGCCTCCAGGTACGAGGAGGACGCGAAAAATTACCCGGATCGGCTGATGATCGGGAGCGAAACCATGGCCGCCGATCTGCCCTACAACTGGGAGCGGGTGAAGAAATATCCCCAGGTGCTGGGGGACTTTGTCTGGTCGGCATGGGATTACCTGGGCGAGGCCTGTATCGGCGACTGGACCTATCATTCCTATAAGGGACTGCCTCTGCTGGCCGGTCAGGGCATGATCGATATTACCGGTAAGCCTCTGGCGGCCATGGCCTTTATGCAGACGGTGTGGGGACTGCGCAAAGCGCCCTTTATCGGGGTGCGTCCCCTGAATCATGCAAACGAGAAGCCCTCCACCGGCGCATGGCAGTTTACCAACGCGATTGACAGCTGGACCTGGCACGGGTACGAGGGGACAAAAGCGGTCATAGAGGTGTATGCGGACTCTACGTCCGTCCGGCTGGAACTGAACGGAAAGGAAATCGGCACAAGGCCCGTAAAGAAATATAAGGCGATCTTCAAGGCAGCCTACGCGCCCGGCACATTGACGGCCATCGCGCTGGACGAGGGCGGCAGGGAGCTTTCCCGTCACAGCTTAAGCACCGGCGGAAAAGAGATCAAGCTGTCCGTGACGCCGGACAAAACGGTTTTGAAAACAGACGGACAGTCCCTCTGCTATCTGCCCATCGAATTTACGGACGAAAAGGGAGAGCTGCTCCCCTATATCGAGCAGCCTGTCACGGTGAAGGTGGAGGGCGCGGCGAAGCTGCAGGGTCTGGGCAGCGCCCTCTGCAAGACGGACGAGCGGTATGTGGACGATACCTTCCGCAGCTACCGGGGACGCCTGCTGGCGGTTGTCCGGGCCGGAACGGAGGCGGGAGCGGTAAAGGTTACCGTCGCAAGCGAGGGCGTGAAGCCGGTGGCGATAAAGCTGGAGGCGTCCGTATAACGGGGAAAGAGGCGTCGCGGAGGCGTTTCAGGCGAACGGAACGTCGTTATATATCGTAAAGGGATTTGCTTCAGAGGATGGTTGCCCGCCGAAGCGGGCAGGGGGTATAAAATGGATATGCAGGATAAGCTCAGGCAGCACGCGAAATATCTCAGGGAGAACGGTGCGGAATGCACGGTTCTTCTGAAAAAGGACGGCCATTTTCCGCTGGGGCGCGCCGGAAAAATCGCCGTTTACGGCAGCGGGGCGCGGCACACGCTGAAGGGGGGAACCGGCTCGGGTGAAGTCAATATGCCCTTCGTCACGGTGGAAGAGGGGCTTAAGAACGCTGGCTTTAACATTACCTCAAATGAATGGCTGGACGCCTACGACCGGCTGTTGGAGAAGGCGGATGAGGAATTTCTGGCGGCCATCCGAAAGGAAGCGCGCCAGAAGCACACCATGGCCGTGATGATTGCCATGGGACGCTCCATGGAGGAGCCGGAGTACGAGATCCCCTTAAGCGGAGAGGGCGACACAGCGGTATATGTATTGTCCCGGGTGTCGGGAGAGGGCAGCGACCGGAAGCCGGTTCCGGGGGATATCCTGCTGACGGAAACCGAAATAAGGGATATTCTCGCCTGTAATGAAAAATATGAGAACTTTCTGCTGGCGCTCAACGTGGGAGGCATGGTGGATTTAAGCCCGGTCATGGGCGTGAAAAATATCCTGCTGCTCTCCCAGCTGGGAGCGGAGACGGGAAATATTCTGGCGGATCTTCTGCTCGGGCAGAGCAGCCCCTCCGGAAAGCTGACCGCCACCTGGTACGCCTGGAAGGATCACCCGGAAATCGGTGAGTTTGGCGGTAAGGACGACACCGCCTACCGGGAGGGCGTCTATGTGGGATACCGCTATTTTGATACCGTGGGAGTGGAACCGCTCTTCCCTTTTGGGTATGGGCTGTCCTGGACGGAATTTGGGATGAAACAGGCGGATTTTACGCTGGATGGCGAAAGGGTTTCCGTTACGGTTGACGTCACAAACCGGGGGAAATACCCCGGGAAACAGGTGGTTCAGCTTTATGTCTCCGTGCCGGGAGAGCGGCTGGATCAGCCCTATCAGACGCTCGTCGGCTTTGGGAAGACAGACAGCCTGCAGCCGGGAGAGACGCAGCGTGTAACGGTCAGCTATGCCGTTTCGGATCTTGCGTCCTATGATTCCGGGACGGAAAGCTATCTTCTGGAAGCCGGAAGCTATCTCCATCGGGTTGGAGCGGACAGCCGGAACACGGCCGCAGCCGGAGTCCTTCGCCTCGAGCAGGAGATCGTCTGCGGACAGTTTGCCGGAGTTTTCGGGGATCCGGGCTTCCGCGATTTTGTACCGGAACGGGCGACGCAGGCTGAGGCGGAGACCGAAAATGCGGCGACGCTTACGCTGTCGGCGGATTCGGTTTCCGTCCGCAGGCCCTGCGTTCGCAAGGCGGAGATTGATGCAGCGGTCAGCCGGATGACGGACGATCAGCTGATCAAGATGAATCTGGGGGCGTTTGACCCGAAGGGCGGGGTTCAGAGTATCATCGGCAACGCCGCCTTTACGGTGGCCGGTGCCGCAGGCCAGACCTTTATGGGGGGCGAATCATTGGGGATTCCTTCCCTGGTGATGGCGGACGGCACGGGAGGCTTGCGCATCAGCAAGGAGTATGTCCGGGATGCGAAGGGGATGGCCCATGCCATCGGCGTGGCCCTGCCGGATTCCCAGCTAAAGCTTCTGCCGCGCATTGTCGTCCGGTTTATGAAAGGTCTTGGCTATCATCCCAAAAAGGCGGACACCGTCCTGTCTCAGCCGACTACCGCCATGCCGATTGGCACTGCCGTCGCACAGAGCTTTTCGGCGGAATTTGCGGAAGGCTGCGGAGATATCGTGGCTGTCGAAATGGCGCAGTACGGGGTGCATCTGTGGCTTGCTCCCTCTATGAATATCCAGCGGGACGTCCGATGCGGCCGAAATTTTGAATATTATTCCGAGGATCCGGTGGTGAGCGGGGAAATCGCGGCAGCCGTGATCCGGGGCATCCAGAAGCATCCGTGCTGCGGCGCGACGGTTAAGCACTTTGCCGCCAACAATCAGGAGCTGAACCGCACGCAGAACAACAGCCTGGTCAGTGAGCGGGCGCTTCGTGACATATACCTGAAGGGGTTCGCCATAGCCGTCCGGAAAAGCCAGCCCGTTGCGGTGATGACCTCCTATAATCTGATCAACGGGATTCACACCGCCGAGCACAGAGGGCTGCTCGAAGCGTATCTCCGGGAGGAGGTCGGTTTTCAGGGGATTGTCATGAGCGACTGGGTCATTGCGAGTTACGCGACGGAAAAGGGCTGCCGCTGGCCGATCGCCGCCGCGGCAGGAGCGGTGATGGCGGGCGGAAACCTGTTTATGCCGGGTTCCCCGTTCGATTATAAAGGGATCGCGAAGGCCCTGGAGGAGGGGAAGGTGACCAGGGAGCAGCTGATGCGGAACGCTTCGGAGACGGTTTCTATGGCAAGAAAGCTGACGGCGAAGGAACCGTAACAGAAAAACGGTTTGAGACTTAGTGAATGGAATCGCCGGCATAACAACAGAAAGAAGGAAAACATGCTTCAAGTGAATCGCTTGCAAGTTAATCATCTGGAAAAGCCTTTTGGAATCTCCGTCGCGCCGATCCGGCTGACCTGGACGCTGGAGGGAACCGGCAGACAGGCGTCCTATGAGGCGGAGATTTTGTCGGATGGCAGGCTGGTGGAGAGCAGCGGCGTTGTAAAAACCTCCGCTATGTTTTGGCAGTCGGAAAAGGAGCTTGCGTACAAAACGGATTATATTGTAAGATTGAAGGTGACCGACGAAGCAGGAGGCGTCTCCGAGAGCGCGGAGATCGCCGTGACGACAGGAATCGGTCAGGATCAGTGGAGGGCGAGATGGATCGATCCGGAGGTTCCGGGGAAGTCCTTCGTTCAAAGATTTCTCTGGAATCTGCGCGACAAGATGATGCTTCCCGGCGTTGATCTGCGGACATACGACAGGGGCGCGTATCTCAAAAAAGAATTCAGGGTGGATAAGCCTTTTGGCAAGGCGAGACTGTATGTGACGGCGCACGGCATTGTAAATGTCCGGCTGAACGGTCAGGAAATCACCGATGCGCAGCTATTGCCTGGAACTTCCCAGTACAATCGCCGTCTGACGGTGGAAACCATTGATGTGGCCGAATACTTAAGGCAGGGGAGCAATATTCTGGAGGCCACGCTGGGGGACGGATGGTATCGGGGCTCCATGGGATACCGTCAGTACCGCCATGTGTACGGGGGCGACATTGCCCTGCTCGCCCAGCTGGAAGCAGACAATGTGCCTGTTGTTATAACCGATGAGAGCTGGGAGGCGTCAACCGACGGCCCCCTCGGCTTAAACGACATGATGGCAGGCGAAGAGTATGATGCGGGAAGAGAGGAGACCATGACATGGCATAAGCCTCTTGTCAGGAACTTTGGCTATGACCTTCTGATCTGCCGGGATACGGTTCCCGTGAAGCTTCAGGAGTGCTTTACGCCGGAGCTCATCCGGACGCCTGCGGGGGAGACGGTTCTTGACTTTGGGCAGAATCTGGCAGGCGTTGTCGCCTTCGAGTTTGAGGGAAAAGCCGGTCAAAAACTCGTCCTGACCCACGGAGAGACGCTGGACGGCAACGGAAACTTTACCACGGACAATTTTCAGGCCTGGGGCAGGCCGGTCAGACAGCAGATCGTCTATATCTGCAAGGACGGAAAAAACAGTTACCGCCCCACAAAGACCTATATGGGATTTCGCTATGTAAAGGTGGAAGCGGATTTCCCGATACAAAAGGAATGGTTCAGGGCGTATGCCCTCTATTCGGACATGCGGCAGACGTCCTTTTTTACCTGCGGGCTGGAAGAGGTGAACAGGCTCTTTCAGAACGCCGTATGGTCCATGAAGGGGAATTTCGTCGATATTCCCACGGACTGTCCGACCAGAGAAAAAGCCGGCTATTCCGGGGACTGTCAGGCGTTCGTCCACACGGCGATGTACTTGACGGACTGTTATCCAGTCTATGCGAAGTGGCTGAGGGAGCAGGCGGCGGCCCAGTTCGAGGACGGCTGTGTGCCGCAGCTTGCGCCGACCTCCGCGCTGAAGAAAACCCAGGAGGACGGCGGGATCGGGTGGAGCGATTCTTTTGAGATTGTTCCCTGGGCGCTCTGTCAGCGCTATGGCGACGATACCCTGATGCGGGAGCTGTATGAGCCGCTGACAAAATGGATGACATACCGCGAGAGCCGGAGCGGCGTTATGCGGCGGGCAAATAAGAGTGTTGTGCCAAAGGAGCTGCAGCCGTACACGCTGGATCATGAGTGGCTCTGGGGCGAATGGCTGGAGCCGGGCACCGACACGGCGGAATACCGCCGGGATCTTCGGAAGTACGGCGACCTGGAGGTCAGCACGGCTTATCTGTATTATAGTAATCTGCTGATGTCGCAAATTGCGGAAAAACTGCATAAAGCGGAGGACGCCGCGAAATATGGGCGGGTTGCGGAGAAGGCAAGGGAAGCCTACCGCCGTCTTTTTTTGGAGGACGGCAAGGTCAGGCCGACGGGGCGGCAATGCCGTTATGTCCGTCCGGTGGCCCTTGGCCTTCTAAACGAAGAGGAAAAGGGAGAAGCCGTTGAAACGCTGGCAGGACTGATCAAGGAGAACGGGGATCACATCGGAACCGGCTTCCTGACAACCCATGAGCTGTGCCGGGTATTGTGCCGGTACGGTCAGGCGGAAAAAGCCTATGACCTTCTGCTGCAAAGGGAGAGACCCGGCTGGCTGTACCCGGTGCTGCACGGCGCGACCACGGTTCCGGAGAGCTGGGACGCGTATCAGGATCCCGTAAAGAGAGTAGAATCCATGAATCATTACGCCTATGGCGCTATTGCGGGCTGGCTGATGGACAGCGCCGCGGGGATCCGCCTGGAAGGAGGGAATATCATCATCCGGCCGTATCCCGACAGGCGGCTGGGCTATGTCAAAGCAGCCTATGATTCTCCCGTCGGCCGCATCGGTTCCTCCTGGAGAATCGAGGATGACCGGATTACCTATGAATTTCAGATTCCGGTCAATGCGGAGGCAACGGTGATTTTGGGAGAAAAAACGCTCCGACTGGAGAGCGGGACGCATCGTTTTACGGAAGAGACGCGATAAATATTTTCCGGAGAATTTCAGGAAGATTTCTCCGATGAAAAGCGTTCTATCCGGCACTGATGCCCTTTCTTCCCGGCGGGGGCATCCTTCGCATAACTGATTCCTACCAGCAGGATCTCTCCGCCGTATCCCTTGATCGCCTCGGGATAACGCTTATCCCTGATCTGTGCAATCGCTCCCTCTGCAGACCGGTTCCACTTCAGCTCAACGACCAGCGCCGGCAGGATGGAGTCCTTCTTTGGGAGATAGACAATGTCCGCATATCCGGAGCCTGAGGGCAGCTCCTCGAACAGGATATACTCGTCTCCATAGCTGAAGTAAGCCCGTTTGATTACGCTGCGCAATGCCTGCTCGTTGTTATAATACAGGGGCGATTCTTCCTCATGGATTTTCTCGATCTGTCTGGCTACGGCTTCCTCATCTCCCCGGATGGTGTTCTCGATGAGCAGATCACTCTCCCTGACCCGCCTGAGGGTGTCGTCCCGTTTCACCTGCCGGATGGATCTGGCAAATTCCCGCCGAATCTCTTCATTGGGGATGCGCGCCTTCCCCGTAATCTCATTGTAGGTCAGATACCCCAGATGGATCAGCAGCGTCAGCACATCGTCCCTGTCCCGGAACGTTGCAAGGTCATTGGCAAACCCTTTTGGATTCACATTCACTTCCATGCCGCCGATCAATTCCGTCACTGTCCTGCCCAATCCGTCAAAATCAAGACTGATATACCCCATCAGGCTCTCTGCTGCGGAGGTCTCCGTCCAGTAGGAATCGAAATCATCGTTGTAGATTGCCTTCATGACGGAATTCGGATTGTAGATGGAGTCCATGCCCCGGAGCTCATAGCCGTCATACCACTGCTTCATCATGTGGAAATCCCGGTGATTGTCATCGCAGAGCCTTTTTACCTCTTCTTCCGTGAAGCCGACATAGCTTCCGAACTGCCTGGGCTTCAGCATGGAGTATTCCTGAAAGTCCGATATGGCGGACTGAGAGCCATCCTTTTTGACAGGAAGGATGCCCGTCATATATGCCGCTGCGAATACCTTATCTGTCATTCCGCTGTTTTTAAACAGGGAACGCAGGAATTCCAGATATTCCCTCTGCAGGTTCGGATGTCCGATTGCTTCCCTGAGGGGCGCGTCCCATTCGTCGATAATCATGATAAACTTATTCCCTGTCAGCTCCACCGCATTGGCAAGGGTAGACATAAAGCCTTCCGCCGCTTTTAGATTCGGGTAGCTTTCGGTCAGCTCACGGCTTACATTCCTTTTCACATAAGCCACGAGCTCCGCGATGGAGGAAGCTTCGCCGATCACTCCTGTCATGTCCAGATAAATCACGTCATACCGATTCAGGTAATCGGAATATCTTTCATCCCCGGAGATTGCCAGATCCTCAAACAGCCGGGCGGAATCGCAGGTTCTGTCATAATAGGCGCACAGCATTTTAGCCGCGAAGGATTTCCCGAAGCGGCGGGGCCTGCTGATACAGGTCAGCCGTCTTGGCGTATCGATTGTCTGGTTGATCAGGCCGATCAGGCCGGATTTGTCTACATAGATATCGTTTCTGATTCCTTTGAATCCGCTGTTGCCGGGATTTAAGTAGGTTCCCATGAGTCGTTTTCCTTCCTTTCCAATTTCTCGCCCTGTTTTATTCTGCCCTTCTATGTCAATATTATATAGGCGGATTTTCAGAGAGTCAATAGAATAACTGCACAGTAAACTCATGGTAAACAAAAGGCCTCTTTTTCTTTACAAAGCGGATACATGAAAAAGATATGTTTTAAAATAAGATTGAGAATATTATCCGCAAGGGAGGTCGATGTATGCCGG
Source organism: Roseburia sp. (assembly GCA_023662875.1). GTDB lineage: Bacteria > Bacillota > Clostridia > Lachnospirales > Lachnospiraceae > Acetatifactor. The sequence goes on from JAMPIG010000037.1 coordinate 19,177, forward strand.
AATTTATCGCCTTTGAAAAGGTAGGAAAAACATATAAGGTCGGGGAAGTAGAAATCCATGCGCTGAAGGACGCCAGCTTTTCGATAAAACAGGGAGAAATCTGTGTGATCGTGGGCGCGTCCGGCGCGGGGAAGACGACGATTTTAAATATCCTCGGCGGGATGGATACCATGTCCAAGGGAGAGGTCTGGCTGGACGGGCAGGAAATTTCCGCCTACAAAGAAAAACAGCTTACCGCCTACAGGCGCTATGAGATCGGCTTCGTCTTTCAGTTCTATAATCTCATCCCCAATCTGACGGCGCTGGAAAACGTGGAGCTTGCCGTACAGATCTGTAAAGAGCATTCCGACCCGGAGGAAGTGATTGGGGAAGTAGGGCTGGCGGACAGAAAAAACAATTTTCCCGCGCAGCTTTCCGGCGGCGAGCAGCAGCGTGTCGCCATCGCCCGGGCGCTGGCGAAGAAGCCGAAGCTGCTGCTCTGCGACGAGCCCACCGGGGCCTTGGACTATAACACGGGAAAAGCAATTTTAAAGCTCTTGCAGGATACCTGCCGCAATACGGGTATGACCGTGGTGATTGTCACGCACAATTCCGCCCTCTGCGATATGGCGGACCGCGTGATCCGCGTTAAGAGCGGCTCCATAGAGTCTGTTTCCCTGAACCCGTTGCCTACGCCTGTCGAGCAGATTGAGTGGTGACGGGATGGGAGCATTTTTCAAATCGATTGTTCGGGAAATTAAAAACAGCTTTACCCGTTTTCTGGCGATCCTTGTTATTATTGCGCTGGGGGTTGGATTCTTTGCCGGGCTGCGGGCCTGCAGGCCGGCCCTGACAAAGACGGCGGGGCATTATTTTGAGACGCAGAAGCTTTATGATTTTCGCTTTTTGTCCTCCATTGGCTTTGACAGAGACAGCGCCGACGCGCTTTCCGAAAAAGAAAATATTTCCGCGGCGGAGGGAGCGCTGTATGAGGACGTGCTGATTCGGGTAGGCGGAAACGACACGCCGATCCGGGTTCATTCCATCACGGACAGCGTTAATGCTCCGTATCTTGTGTCCGGAAGAATGCCGGAAAAGGAAAATGAGTGCGTTGTGGACGCCGATTATTTTGGGGAGGATATCATCGGAAAAGCCCTTGTCTTTTCGGCGGAAAACAGCGAGGAAACGCTGTCCGCCTTCAGCGAATCCTCCTTTACGGTGGTGGGCAGGGCGACCTCGCCGCTGTATATCAGCGCAGAGCGGGGAACCACGTCGCTGGGGGACGGAAAAATCGCAGCCTTTCTTTTGGCGGACAGGGCCTGTTTTACGGCGGAATACGACATGGAGCTCTATCTGTCGCTCTGCGGCCGGGGCATGGCGTACAGCGACGAGTACAAAGAGTTGGTTGCGGAGGAAAAAAGCGCCGTCACGAAGCTTGCGGAGGAAGAGGCCGCGCGGCGTTACCGGCGGATTGTCTCCGAGGCCCAAAGCGAGGTGGATGACGCAAGGGCGGAGTTAGAGCAGGCGAGGGAAGAACTGTCCGCCCAAAAGGAAGCGGCGATAGAAGACGCGGCAAACCGGATGACGGCAGGGGGGCTGTCCGCTACGTTGGAAAATCCCTACTATGCGCAGATTCTTTCCGAGATTGAAAACTCCTTTGCCGACGCGGAAAGGGAGCTTGCCGGGCATGAGGCCGAGCTCGCCGACGCGCAGAGGGAAGTAGATTCTATAGAGCAGCCGACCGTTTACGGCCTTACGAGGGCGGACAACGCCGGGTACGCCGCCTTTGAGCAGGATTCCACGATCATTGAAAATATTTCCGTGGTCTTTCCGGCGTTTTTCTTTCTGGTGGCGGCGCTGGTCTGCGTGACCACCATGACGAGGATGGCGGAGGAGCAGAGGACGCAGATCGGCGTGCTCAAGGCGATGGGCTACGGCAAGGGGAAAATCTGCTGGAAATACCTTTTTTACGCCGGTTCCGCGGGGCTGGCGGGCAGCGTTCTGGGCTTTTTTGCGGGGACGGCCCTGATCCCCATGGTATTCTGGAACGCCTATGCGACTACCTATAATTTTGCGGATACCCTGATGTATTCCTTTGACCCGGCGGTGTATGTCTTTTCTCTGGCGATATCCATGCTCTGTACGGCGGGAACCACTGTCCTTTGCTGCAGAAATGCGCTGCGGGAGGCGCCGACGGCAATCCTTCGCCCGAAAACGCCGAAGAGCGGCAAGCGGATCCTGATCGAACGGTTTCGGTTCTGGCGGCGGGTCAGCTTTCTCCACAAGGTATCCCTCCGCAATGTGATCCGCTATAAACAGCGGTTTTTCCTGATGATTCTGGGGATCAGCGGATGCACGGCCCTGCTCCTGACGGGCTTTGGCATCAGGGATTCCATTCAGAATGTGACGGAGTATCAGTACGGTGAGATAATCCGGTATGACGCCGAGATTACCTTTTCGGATCCGCTTGACCAGGGACGGCGGGAGGCGTTTCTGGATCGGCAGGATGAGATAGAGGCGGCGCTGTTTCTCTCGGTATGCAATGCGGATATCACGGCGGAGGCCGGGACGAAAAGCGTCAGCATTACGGCGGTAACGGAGGGGCTGCTTTCGGAATACAGGAATCTACGGGATAAAGATAACCCTGTGTCTTATCCGGAGGACGGCGAGATCATCCTCTGTCGGGGCATTGCGGAAAAGCTGGGGATCCAAAGCGGCGAGACGGTGACCTTGACGGACGATTCGCTCCGCCGGATTACCGTCAGGGTGACCGGAATATTTGACAATTATATCGGCAATTATCTGTTTGTGTCGGAAGGGACGATGAGGCAGCTTTGCGGGGAAGCGCCGGAAAACACCGCCTATGTACGCTTTGCAGCGGATGCGGATTTCAGCCTTGCGAAGCTGCAGGGGGATGAGGACGTAAGCTATGTGGCGCTGAACCGGGATATGCGGGAAACCATTGAAACTTCGTTTTCCAGCCTGAATCTGGTGGTTCTGCTGATTATCCTCTGCGCCGGGGCGCTGGCGTTTATCGTGCTGTTCAATCTGATCAATATCAATATCGGGGAGCGAATACGGGAAATCGCCACAATCAAGGTTCTGGGATTTTTCCATAATGAGTCGGCGGCCTATATCTTCCGCGAGGTGAATCTGCTGATTGCGGCGGGCGCCCTGCTGGGACTCGTGTTCGGACGGTTTCTTCACGCCTTTGTGATGGATCAGATTAAGCCGGACGGGATCTGCTTCGACTGTCGGATTCTTTGGTACAGCTATCTGTTCAGTATCGTTATCACGATTCTTTTCGCGCTGCTTGTACAGATTGTCATGCGGGTCAAGCTGAAAAAAATCAGCATGACAGAGTCGCTGAAATCAGTTGAATAACGGTGCGGTTTCGGATAAAATTATGGCTATACAGAAAAAAGGAGACGGACATGGCGACAATACTTGTTGTGGAGGACGACCGGAATATGAGACTGCTGACGGCGGCGAGGCTGGGGGATCTCTATACGGTGGTCACCGCCTGCGACGGGGTGGAGGCGATGGAAATCATCCATAAGGGCGGCGTGGATATGATTGTGGCGGATATCATGATGCCGCGCATGGACGGATACGGGCTTTTGAAAACCCTTCGGGAGGAAGGGTATACGACGCCCTTTCTGCTGTTGACGGCGAAGGAATCGCTGGACGACAAGCAGCATGGCTTTTCCCTCGGCACGGACGACTATATGACGAAGCCCTTCAGCAGCGACGAGCTTTTATGGAGGGTGGCGGCGCTCTTAAGACGCTCGAATATCGCCCGGAGTAAAAAGATTGAAATCGGCAATGTGACTGTGGATTCCGAAAAATACGCGGTCTACACCGGCGAGGAGTACATTGAATTTCCGAAAAAGGAATTTGACTTGCTCTTTAAGCTGCTCTCTTACCCCGACCGCATTTTCTCAAAGGAGCAGCTTTTGGACAGTATCTGGGGATTCCATGCGGAAAGCGGGGAGGAAACGGTCAAGACCCATGTCAGCAGGATTCGGAACAAGCTGAAAAATATTACGGAGTTCGGCATCGTCACTATCAAGGGACTTGGCTACAAGGCGGATATACGGAAGGAGTGACTTGCTTGAAGAAGCGGAAAAGCAGGGGGAAAATTGCCAGTATTACCAGAAAATTTCTGCCGCAGGTGCTGATCCAGACCTTCACCGTTTTGATTACGGCGGTTGCCTCTTACATGTTCATGACCTGGTTTGTGGCGGGCTTCTTTCGGGTTACGGATACCTATGAGGCCATGGTTTATGAAACTCTCGGCACATTCCTCATATTTACCGTCATCCTTGTACCGCTGAATACGGTTCTGTACCGGCGCAGGATTCAGGAGCTTACGACGCTCTCCGAGGGAATCAGCAGCGTGGCGGGGGGAAAGTACGACACTCGGATAGACAGCAAAAAGGGCGGTCAGATCGAGCCGGTTTACGAGGATTTCAACAAAATGTGTGCGGAGCTTTCCAGCGTGCAGATTCTGCGCAACGACTTTATCAACAGCTATTCCCATGAGTTCAAGACGCCCATTGCCTCCATCAACGGATTTGCGTCCCTTCTTCTGGAAAAGGAGCTGCCGGAGGAGCAGCGCCGGGAATATCTGCAGATTATCGTAGAGGAATCCTCAAGGCTTTCCAATCTGGCGAACAATACGATTCTCCTGTCAAAGCTGTCCTCCCAGCAGATTGTGACGGACACCCGGCGGTACGATATCAGCGAGCAGATCCGGCAGTGCGCGATCATTCTCTCCAAGTCCTGGCTGGATAAAAAAATCGAGTTTTCCGGCGAATTTCCGACGGCTATGTTTGTGGGGAACAGGGAGCTGATGCAGCATCTCTGGCTGAACCTTCTGGGGAATGCGGTTAAGTTTACTCCTGCGGGGGGCGAGATCGCGGCGGAGGTCTCTGTGCAGGATGACAGTATTACAGTACAGATTTCGGATACCGGAGAGGGTATGGACGAGGAAACGCTTTCGCACTTGTTTGACCCGTACTATCAGAGCGACATTTCCCATTCGAAGCAGGGACTGGGGCTTGGGCTATCCATTGCAAAGCGGATTGTCGAATTGTGCGACGGCAGCATTGTGGTGCAGAGCGAGCTTGGAACGGGAAGCAGGTTTACCGTTACTTTACCCGTAAAATAGAATCGGCCTGATGTGAAAGCGTAGATTTCAGCCTGCGCGGGGGCTCTGCAGCTTATAAAAGCTGCAGACCTCTTTTTGCGGCTTCCTCCATGACCTCCTCGGGCCACAGGGAGCATTGTACCTCGCCGATATGCGCTTTTCGCAGGAAAAACATACAGATCCGGGACTGGCCGATGCCGCCGCCCACCGTGTAGGGCAGTTCGCCCTTTAATACCGCCTGGTGGAAGGGCAGCGCGGCCCGCTCGGGGCAGCCCGCCTTTTCCAGCTGCTCCGCCAGGGATTTCTCGTCCACCCGGATTCCCATGCTGGAAAGCTCCAGGGCGATATCCAGAACCGGGTAGTAGACGATGATGTCCGCGTTCAGCGCCCAGTCGTCGTAGTCGGGGGCGCGCCCGTCATGGGGCTTGCCGTTTTCCAGGAGATCCCCGATCTGCATGACGCAGACCGCGCCCTTGGCCCTGGCGATATAGTATTCCCGCTCCCTGGGGGTATAGTCGGGGAACATTTCCTCCAGCTCGGAGGTTGTGATAAAGAAGATATCGTGAGGCAGGATCTCTTCTATGTAGTCGTAATGGATCGACATGTATTTTTCGGTCTTGCGCAGCACCTTATAAACCGTGCGCACCGTGTCCTTCAGGGTTTCCAGGGTGCGCTCCTCCCGGGTAATGATCTTCTCCCAGTCCCACTGATCGACGTAAATCGAGTGGATATTATCGGTTTCCTCGTCCCGGCGGATGGCGCTCATGTCCGTGTAAAGGCCCTCCCCGGCGGAGAAGCCGTATTTTTTCAGGGCATAGCGCTTCCATTTTGCCAGGGACTGCACGATTTCCCCTTCCCGGGCCCCCTGGTGCTTGATATCAAAGGTAACGGGGCGCTCCACGCCGTTTAAGTTGTCGTTCAGACCCGATTCCGGGGCCACAAAGAGCGGCGCGGAGACGCGGAGGAGATGAAGACGCTCCGCCAGAAGGGTCTGAAAGAAATCCTTGACCGTTTTGATCGCGATCTGCGTATCGTAGAGATTCAGCTCGGAACGGTAATCCTTCGGAATAAAAAAGTTTGTCATATTGAATTCCTGCCTTTCGGATGCATTGGCTTTCCTATACCATTTAAACGCGTTTCGCAGGATTTTGCAAGCGGTTTTTCCTTTTTGCGGAAAGGAATCAGAAACCGCTTGCCATACCGGAACATATGTGCTATTATAATATAGAACATTTGTTCGATGCTTGCCGTGAGGGCAGATTGCCGGGAACTGACTTGCCGAGGACTTTCGGGAAAGCGGGCTTTCAGGAAACAGGATTTTTGGAAAGGAAGGTTTGGGAAGATGGAATATCTTACGTCAGCGGGGGAGATGTCGCTTCGGGATAAGCTGGAAATCCTGACGGACGCGGCGAAATACGACGTGGCCTGTACCTCCAGCGGCGTGGAGCGGAGGGGCGCGGGGACGGGGATGGGCAACTGCGCTGCGGCGGGGATCTGCCACAGCTTCAGCAGCGACGGGCGCTGTATTTCCCTGCTGAAGATTCTGCTGACCAACGAATGCGTCTACGACTGCAAATACTGCCAGAATCGCCGCAGCAACGACATTCCCAGGGCGACCTTTACGCCGGAGGAGATCTGTACGCTGACTATGGAATTTTACCGCAGGAATTATATCGAGGGGCTCTTTTTAAGCTCCGGGATTCTGGAAAATCCTTCCCGTACCATGGAGCTGATCTTCGGCACGGTTCTGTTACTGCGGAAGAAGTACGGGTTCAACGGGTATATTCACGTAAAGGCGATTCCCGGGGCGGATCCGGAGCTGATCCGGCGGACGGGCTTTCTGGCGGACAGGATGAGCGTCAATCTGGAGCTGCCTACGGCGGAGGGGCTGCGGAGCCTTGCGCCCAACAAGCACAGGAAGACGATCCTGTCGCCCATGCGCCTGATTCAGAACGGGATCGAGGCGAACCGGAACGAGCTGGCCCTGTACCGGAACGCCCCGCGGTTTGTGGCGGGAGGCCAGTCTACCCAAATGATTATCGGGGCCACGCCGGAGAGCGATTATCAGATCGTTCAGGTAGCGGAAAGCCTGTATCAGAGGTTCGGGCTGAAGCGGGTATTTTATTCCGCCTTTGTCAATGTGACGGGGGACAGGGCGCTTCCGGCCCTGCCCGGCGGGCCTCCGCTGCTGCGGGAGCACAGGCTTTATCAGGCGGATTGGCTGCTGCGCTTTTACGGCTTTCAGGCGGGGGAGCTGCTGGACGAAAAGCGCCCGTTCTTTAATGTGCTGCTGGATCCAAAGGAGGATTGGGCGGTGCGGCATCTGGAGCAGTTCCCGGTGGAGATCAACCGCGCGCCGTTAGAAACCTTGCTGAGGGTTCCGGGGATCGGCGTCAAGAGCGCCCGGCGGATTGTGGCGGCCAGGAGAAGCGCCTGCCTGACCTTCGGGGATCTGAAGAAGATCGGGGTGACGCTGAAGCGGGCGGTCTATTTTATCACCTGCAGCGGCAGGATGATGTATCCGGTAAAGCTGGAGGAGGATTACATCGTCAGGAACCTGACGGAAGCCGGAGAGCGCATCCGCTTCGGAAGCGACGGGATGACTTACCGGCAGATGTCGCTTTTTGACGACGTACAGTTTACCCGGCCGCTCACGGAGGCGGAGCGGCTGGGGACGGCGGTCGGGAGCTTGTGAAGGGAGTTGGATATGACGGTATATCGATGCGAGGATTCGCTGGAAGGGATTTTTACGGCGATCTATTTATCTTATGAAGAAAACAGGAGCGCGGAGGACACTTGCCTTGCGCTGCATGACGATCCCCTGCTTTTTGCGGAGGATGTGGAGGTGAGGCCGGATCCGGACAGGGCGGTCAAGGTGATGCGCACCCTGAAGCGGCGGTTCGGGGAGGAGGATTATCTGTCGGTCTGCATGGCGCTGGCGTCGCCGGATCCGGAGAAGGCGCAGGCGGTTTACCGGACGGTTGTCCGGGGGCTGGACGAGAGGTGCGCCAGAGGGCATCTCTTCGATGGTCTGACGGACGACCATGTGCTGAAAACCTTCTCCCTGGCCAGAAGCGTAGGCAGGGAGATCGACCATCTGAAAGGGTTTCTTCGCTTTCAGGAGCTGGAAAACGGTATCCTGTACGCCAAGATCGGCCCGAAGGGGAATGCGGTGACCTTTCTGATGCCTCATTTCGCGGATCGGCTTCCGACGGAAAATTTTGTGATCCATGACGACGGGAGGGGGATTTTCGGGGTGCATCCGGCGGGGAAGCCCTGGTATCTGCTGTCCGGGGAGGAGGGGGAGCCGGAGCTTAAGCTGTCGGAGCAGGAGAGGCGGTATCGGGAGCTGTTCTGCCACTTCTGCAGGACGATTGCCATAAAGGAGAGGGAAAACAGGAAGCTGCAAAGGAATCTGCTGCCCCTTCGGTTTCAGGAGTATATGGTGGAATTCTCATGTAAAAATGATCGGGCGAAAAGAGTGTGCGGGAGTCGGAATTTGTTAAAATAGACAAAAGATTTGCGAGGGCTGAAACGCTTATTGACAAAGTGGAGAAAACCCTGATTTTTCGGCAAAAACGCTTTACTTTTTCCGAATTTGGCATATAATACTAAATTAAAGAAACCGAAAAGAAAACCACATATTGCAGAAAGGATGGTTGGAAATGGTAAAGACAATTCGTATGACTCAGGACGACGTTCAGCATTTTGTAGATGTTACTTCCAGGTGTGATTTTGACATCGACATTTCCTACAACAGGTATGTAGTAGATGCCAAGTCATTCTTAGGTGTGTACGGTCTGGATTTCGGGGTTCCGCTGACAGTATCCTACGACGGATATAATACGGCGCTGGAAGAGCTTTTAAAGAAACTCGCAATTGCATGTTAATGTCAAAATGAAATTGACTCCCTATGAAGGACAGAGCAGTATCTTCGTAGGGAGTTTTTTATTCATGACAATAGAATTTTCGCGGAGCGTAAATTCTATTGTTTCCGTGAAGCGGAGTTGCCTGCTTTTTCGGAGAGCGATCGCTTCCGTTCGGAATTTCTGAAAAGAGCCGGGAAGACGCCGGGTGGGCGACAGAAAAGGCGATGACGGAAGAGCGAAAAAAGCGGGCGACAGAGAAAAAACGGCGGAATCGGAAGAGCAGAAGGTGAGGAACGGGACGACGGGAAGAGAAGACCAAAAGCCAAGTGACAGGGAAAAGGCAGCCGGAACAGAGGGGCGGAAACCGTCCAGAGAAAATATCCGGGTTTCCGTCAGGGGACTCGTCGAGTTTGTGCTGCGCCACGGGGATATTGACAAGAGGCATCAGGTGTCGCCGGAGGACGCCTGTCAGGAGGGCAGCCGGATCCATCGGATGATCCAGCGAAGGATGGGGGCCGACTATCAGTCGGAGGTATCGCTTAAGATCTCCTTCGAGGAAGAGGGCTATACGCTGACCGTAGAGGGCCGGGCGGACGGAATCCTTCGTCAGGAGGGAAAGGTTATCATAGACGAGATCAAGGGAACCTACGCAGATCCGACCAGATGGAAGGAGCCGAAGCCCCTGCACCTGGCCCAGGCGAAATGCTACGCCTATATTTACGGCCTGCGGCAGGGTCTGGAGGAGGTTATCGTTCGGGTGACCTACTGTCATATCCCGACGGAGGAGCTGCGCTATTTCGATCAGGACTATTCCTTTGAGGAGCTGGAGCAGTGGTTCGGCGAGCTGACGGCGTCCTATCGGAAATGGGCGGATTATTCCTGGCGCTGGAAGCAGATCAGGCAGGACTCCATCCGTGGGCTGGCCTTTCCCTTTCCCTATCGGGAGGGTCAAAAAGAGCTGGCGGCCCAGGTATACCGGACAATCTATCATAAAAGAAAGCTTTTTCTGGAGGCACCTACCGGGGTAGGCAAGACAATCTCCACGATATACCCGGCGGTACAGGCGATGGGGCAGGGGATGGCGGAGAAGATCTTTTACCTGACGGCAAAGACCATCACCAGGACGGTGGCGGATGAGACGCTGACGCTGCTTCGGGAGAAGGGACTCCGCTTTAAGAGCGTGATTCTGACGGCCAAGGAAAAGATCTGCTTTATGGAGGAGACGGAGTGTATTCCGGAATATTGTCCTTATGCCAAGGGGCATTATGACCGCATCAATGACGCCATGTACGATCTTTTGACCTCCCGGGAGCGCTTCGGGCGGGAGGAGATCGAGGCCTGCGCTTTAAAGCACAGGGTCTGTCCCTTTGAGCTTTGTCTGGATATGAGTCTGTTCGCGGATGCGGTGATCTGCGACTACAATTATCTCTTTGACCCGCATGTCTACCTGAAGCGCTTTTTCTCGGAGACTGCGGCGGGAGATTATGTCTTTCTGATCGACGAGGCGCATAACCTGCTGGATCGAGGTCGGGAGATGTACAGCGCGGTTCTGTATAAAGAGCAGTTCCTGGAGTTGAAAAAGACATTGAAGGAGACAATCCTGTCGGAAACCAAAAAGCCCGGAGAAATGCCTCAAATCACGATGAATTTGACGCGGATGTCGGAAAACGGGTTTTCGATAGGGCTGGACGGAGAGAAAATTGACCGGATCAGTACTGAACTGGAACCGGGGCAGGAAGAACCGAAAAAAAAGAAAAGAGCGGGAAGAAGCCGAGGGAGCAGCCTGCTGGTGCGGCAGGGCTACGCGGACAGGATGATCTATCAGGCGAAAGAATGCAACCGGCAGATGCTGGCGCTGAAAAGGGAATGTGAGCAGAGCCGCATCGTTCAGGAGATCGATGAATTCGTGCAGCCCCTGATGCGGCTGCAGGCGGTGCTGGACGATTATCTGGAGGAGCCGGAGGAGCATGTGCCGGCTGTGCGGGAGGAGCTTTTGGATTTCTATTTTGAGATCAGTCATTTCCTGGAGATCTATGAGCTGCTGGATCAGAATTACGTGAAATATACTCAGCTTTGCGATGACGGCGGCTTTTTTCTCAAGCTGTTTTGCGTGAATCCGGCGGAAAACCTGAAGCGATGTATGCAGCGGGGCAGGAGCAGTATCTTGTTTTCAGCGACGTTTCTGCCGATACAATATTATAAAAAGCTGCTGGGAGGGGAGGAGGAGGATTATGAGGTCTACGCTCAATCGGTCTTTCCTCCGGCCAGGAGACGGCTTTATATCGCGGACGATGTGACGAGCCGGTATACCCGGCGTTCCGACGAGGAGTTTTCCAATATCGCCGGATATATAGAGGAGATCGTGAAAAACCGCCACGGGAATTATATGGTGTTCTGTCCTTCCTACGCCTTTTTAAGGACGGTTTATGAGAAATATGAGGCGGCCTACGGAGGGGAAGACAGAGAGTGCCTGATACAGAGCGAATCCATGGGCGAGGAAGCCAGGGAGGCCTTCCTGGAGCGGTTTAGGGGGAATGCGGACTGTGACCTTCAGGCGGTGGTAAAGACGGAGATTCAGGAGCAGGAGCGGGTTCTGATCGGGTTTTGCGTGCTGGGAGGTATCTTCGGCGAAGGAATCGATCTGAAGAACGACAGCCTGATCGGGGCGATTATCGTGGGAACGGGCTTGCCTCAGGTCTGCTTTGAGCGGGAGATCCTGAAGAGCTTCTTTGAGGAGGACGGGGAGAACGGCTTCGACTATGCCTACCGGTATCCCGGTATGAATAAGGTACTCCAGGCTGCGGGGCGCGTCATCCGGACGGCGGAGGACATAGGGATCATCGCCCTTTTGGACGAGAGGTTTTTACAGTATGCTTACCGCCGGATGTTCCCGAGGGAGTGGACGGACTTTGAGACGGTCAGCGTCCGTACCGTGGCAAAGCGGGTGGAAAGATTCTGGGACGAGTGGCTGTGAGGGAGATGACACTGTGTAAAACTCAATATGACACCTGTGTATATGTGGATAACTCTGTGGATTTAGTGGATTTTTGGGGCAAAAATACCGAAAAAAAATGACAGTAAAGTTTATTTATCCACAGGGATTCGAAAAAAAGAGATTCATTTAGTACTGAAGCAGTCAATAGAAAGAGTAGAAAAGAATAGAAGAGTACGAGAAGGAGAAAAAGCAATGTGGGCATATGAAAGCGTATTTTATCAGATTTATCCCCTGGGGTTCTGCGGAGCTCCCTTTGAAAACGACGGCGTTTTAGAGCATCGGATCCGGAAGGTGCTGGACTGGATTCCGCATCTGAAAAGGCTGGGCGTAAACGCGGTCTATTTTTCGCCGGTGTTCGAGTCGGACACGCATGGCTATAACACGCGGGATTACCGGAAGATTGACGTTCGTCTGGGAACCAACGAGGATTTTAAGGAGGTGTGCGACGCGCTGCACGAAAACGGGATCCGGGTGGTGCTGGACGGAGTGTTCAATCATGTGGGAAGAGGCTTCGGGCCTTTTCAGGATGTGCTGCGGAACCGGGAGAGTTCGCCCTACAAGGACTGGTTTTACCGGATTGCCTTCGACGGAAACTCCTGCTATAACGACGGCCTCTGGTACGAGGGCTGGGAGGGGAATTATGATCTGGTGAAGCTGAACCTGGGAAAGGAGGAGGTGGTGACCTGGCTCTTGGACAGCGTAAGCTTCTGGGTCAGGGAGTTCGGGATCGACGGGCTGCGGCTGGACGTGGCCTACAGCCTGAGCGAGGACTTTGTCAGGAGGCTGCGCCGCCACTGCGACGGCCTGAAGGAGGACTTTTTCCTGCTGGGAGAGATGCTGCACGGCGACTATAACCGGCTGATGAACGATTCCATGCTCCACTCGGCTACCAATTACGAGTGCTACAAGGGGTTGTTCAGCAGCTTTAACAGTATGAACCTCTTTGAGATTGTCCATTCTCTGCTCCGTCAGTTTGGGCCGGAGAACTGGACGCTTTATAAGGGAAAGCATCTGTTGACCTTTGTGGATAATCATGACGTGACCAGGGTGGCGAGTATTCTTTCCAATCCCCGCCATCTGCCCCTGATCTACGCGCTGGCCTTCGGGATGCCGGGAATCCCCTGCGTCTATTATGGAAGCGAATGGGGCGAAAGGGCGGAGAAGAGACAGGGAGATCCGGCCCTGCGCCCGGCCTTTGACCGGCCGGTGTGGAACGAATTGACTGATTGGGTCGCGAAGCTGGCGGAGGCGAAGAAGTGCTCCGAGGCTTTAAATTACGGGGCGTTCCGCTCGGTTTTGCTGACGAACCGACAGTGTATCTTTGAGCGTAAGACGGAGCGGGAGCGAGTCCTCGTGGCGGTCAACGCGGATGAAAACGATTTTACGGCGCATTTCGACGCGGGCTGCGGCAGGGCGGTAGACCTGATTACCGGCGAAGAACACGATTTCGGCGGGGGGAGTCTCCTGCCGGGATACAGCGCGTATTTCTGGAAATGCGAAAGATAGAAGGAGCGGGAAGCCGGACGCGGCGGAGAAAATATACGAATACATTACGACTCATTGACAGTTTGACGGAGGTGAATGAAAATGCTGGATCAGGTGGCGATGATTCTGTTCGGAATCATCTGCGGAAGCGTGCTGTTCGGCAGTCTTTTGCCGAAAATGTTGAAAAAGATCGATGTGACGGAGCTGGCGGAGGATCACAATCCGGGGACGGCGAACGCTATGAAATACGCGGGGCTGCCCATCGGGCTGATGTGTCTGGCCGGGGATCTCCTGAAGGGGATGCTGCCGATTCATCTGGCGCTGCGGCTGGGGATGGAGACGGGGAGCCTGTTTCCGCTGATTATGGCGGCGCCGGTGCTGGGGCACGCCTATTCCCTGTTTCACGGAGGAAAAGGGGGAAAGGCCATCGCGGTATCCTTCGGCGTCCTGCTGGGGCTGCTGCCGGTGAATGCGGCGCTTTTTAGAATGCTTTGCGTTCTGTATATAACGACCTCCACCCTGGTACGGATCAACCCGCATACCAGACGGACGCGGATCACCTTTCTCTGCTTTGCGGCGGGAGCGACGGCCCTGTATTTTCTGCGGCGGCTGCCCGCGGAGCTTTGGCTGGGCGGACTGCTGATCTCCGGGCTGGTGGTGCACAAAAACAGTATCCGGCAGCAGAGACGGGAGGAGGGGCTGCTGGAGGAACCGGAAGGGAACCCTTCCAAGAGAAAACCGGATGAAAAGAGTCTGGGGAGAATCTGGTATTGACAGCGCATAGGATATGGTGTATAGTATCGACATAAGGATACTATACACCATATAATATTATATAGAAAAAAAGGAAGTGACGACATGGTGTTTAATACGGGAGCCGCTCTTCTGGACGCCATTGTGCTCGCCGTCGTATCGAAGGAGCCGGAGGGAACTTACGGCTACAAGATTACCCAGGAGGTACGTCAGGTCATAGAATTGTCGGAATCGACCCTGTATCCCGTTTTGCGCAGACTGCAGAAGGACGGCTGCCTGGAGGTTTATGATATGGAGTGCGGCGGTAGAAACCGGAGATATTATAAGATCACCGGCAGCGGCTGGGCGCAGCTGAGACTGTACGAGGGCGAATGGAGACAGTATTCCGATAAGATCACGGGTTTGTTTGAGGGGAGGATTTAGAGGATGAACAGAGCGGATTTTATGGAGCAGTTGAATTGGCTGCTTCAGAGTATTCCCTCCGCGGAGCGGGAAGAGGCCCTGCAGTATTATAACGATTATTTTGACGATGCCGGGCCGGAAAACGAGCAGGCTGTGATCAGGGCGCTGGGGAACCCTGCGCGGGTAGCGGAGAATATCAGGCGGGATCTGACGGAGAGCGGGACGCCGACCCGGGCGAAGGCCTCCGACGAGGCACTTGTGGAGTATGGGAAGGCATACGAGGAAGAGAGCCCGCGGGAAGGGCAGGATGCGGAGAGCAAAAGCGTTGTTTCGGTGCAGACCGGAGAAGCCGCCCGCGGAGTCGACGACGGAAGCGCGTATCGGGGAGAAGCCGCCCGCGGAGTCGGCGGCGGAAGCGCGTACCGGGGAGAAGCCGCCCGCGGAGTCGACGGCGGAAGCGCGTATCGGGGAGAAGCCGCTCATAGAGGCGACGACGGAAGCGTGTACCGTGCCGAGACCGCCCGGGAAGCACAGGCGAGCTCCGGGAGCCCCGGGCGGGGAGGCCGCGGACTGCCGGCTTGGGCAATCCTCCTGATTATCGCCGGGGCGTTTTTCGCGTCTCCGGTGGTGATAGGCCTGCTCAGCACGCTCTTTGGATTGGCGGTCTGCTGGTTCGCCCTGATCTTTTCCGTCGGCGCGGTGGCGCTGGCGCTGTTTATCCTGCTGGTCGTATTTATTGTGGTGGGGATTATGTGTTTCTTCGTGGATCCCCTGTCGGGGGTAGCCATGATCGGCGCAGGACTGATCGTAGGCGGTTTGGGGCTGCTGTTTCTGATGTTGACGGTCGCCATGGCCGGAATTGTGACACCGGCGATTTTCCGGGGGATCGGACGGCTCTTCCGATGGAGGAGGGCGTAGATTGAAAAATAAGACTTAGCAGCCTAAAAAAGGGCGCACTAATACAAGGAA
>JAMPIG010000038.1 GCA_023662875.1 Roseburia sp.
CAGTTTCAAAATATAGACACATTCCTTTTATCCAGTTTTTATATGGAGCGGATAACCTTAGTTCTGATACATGGGAAATTAGGGATTTAATGTCTTATGGTTTTACCAATGCAGAAAAGTA
Organism: Roseburia sp.; assembly: GCA_023662875.1. Classification (GTDB taxonomy): domain Bacteria; phylum Bacillota; class Clostridia; order Lachnospirales; family Lachnospiraceae; genus Acetatifactor. The sequence goes on from JAMPIG010000038.1 coordinate 122, forward strand.
TATGGTTCTTGCTTTTGAATGTGGGCTTGCTATGTAAAAAGCATTATGGTATTCGCCATAAATTCCAATTTATAAAGCGGTTGATATAGGAGTACTTTTTCGAAAAGGGAATAAATAAAAGTGCCGAAGGAGGGCGTCCCATGAAATATTTTTGCAACCCCATCAACATCGACTACCGCTACCAGTTCAACGCGGATCCGCGGAAGCCGAAGCTTCAGATCTGCCGGGAGGCGGCGGATCCGTCCATGATCTGCTTCCAGGGGAAGTATTACATCTTTGCGTCCATGAATCTGAGCGTGTGGGTGTCGGAGGATATGGCTCACTGGGAGAGCTATCGCCTGCCGGAGAATTTGCCCTTATATGATTACGCGCCGGATGTACGGGTCGTGGGAGAGTATGTGTATTTCTGCGCCTCGAAGCGGGGAGAGGTATGCAACCGCTACCGGACGAAGGACATTGTGAACGGGCCTTATGAGGAGATCCCGGGAAATTTCGATTTCTGGGATCCGAATTTATTTCAGGATGAGGACGGAAGGATTTATTTTTACTGGGGCTGCTCCAATGTGACGCCGGTCTGGGGAGTAGAGCTGGATCCGGAGACTATGCTGCCCTTGGGGGAGCGGGTGGTTCTGATTGAGGGGGATCCGTGGAGCAAGGGCTTTGAGCGGATTGGCGAGGATCACTGTAAGTATCCAAAGAGCGAGGCGGAGGTAGACGCGGCGCTGAAAGCGTTTCTTCGGGCGCAGAGCGCGAGCGCGGGGAAGCGGGACGATAAAGAACAGAGCTCTGGGGAAGAAGAACCCCCGGAACAGAGCTCTGGGGAAGAAGGCATCCAAGAATTGAGTACTAAGGGACAGGACGCCCAAAAGCAAGGTTTCCAGGAACGGGATTTCGAAGAGCAGGACTTCGGGAAGCAGGATCAGACTACGAAGGAACAGTCTTCCAAGGCGCAGATTCCGGAACAGATCCCGGCGGAGTATATTCCCCTGATTCGCGGGATGCTCAGCGACGAACCGTACATTGAAGGACCGTGGATGGATAAATATCAGGGGAAGTATTACCTGCAGTATGCCTGCCCGGGGACGCAGTACAATATTTACGGAGACGGCGTTTATGTGGGAGATTCGCCGCTGGGGCCTTTTACGCTGGCGGAGAATAATCCCTATTCCTACAAGCCGGGCGGTTTCTTCCCGGGAGCGGGACACGGCTCTACCATGCGGGATCTGCAGGATAATCTCTGGCACACGGCCACCATGCGAATCAGCGTAAATCACGATTTCGAGCGGCGGGTGGGAATCTGGCCGGCGGGATTTGACGCGGACGGCGAGCTTTTCTGCAACCAGCGGTATGGGGACTGGCCGATGAAGGTGGAGGCGGACAGGATGGATCCCTGGAAGAATCCGGAATGGTACTTATTGAGCTACGGGAAGCCGGCGACGGCGTCTTCCTTTACCGAAGGGAAGGGGCCGGAGCGGGCTGTGGACGAGAATGTGCAGACCTGGTGGCAGGCGGCGTCCGCCGGGAGCGGGGAATGGCTGGAGATTGATCTGCGGGGCGCGTATACCGTGAATGCAATTCAGATCAATTTTGCGGACGATGAGATCGACATACCGGTTCCTGGGAAGATTCGGGGAACGACTCAGGCCCGCTATATCGAGGAGAAGGATCATGCGACGTGCTGGAAGCTGGAGGGCTCGTCAGACGGAAAGAATTATTTTGTGATAGAGGACAAGTCCGCCGCGGAGACGGATCTGCCCCATGACCTGGTTGTGCGGGAGGAAGGGCTGCGGGTGCGCTTTCTGAGGCTTACGGTTTTTGAGGTTCCTTACGGACAGAGACCCTGCGTTTCCGGGCTGCGCGCGTTCGGCGTCGGGGAGGGAGAAAAGCCTCGGAAGCCGGAGTTTGAGGCGGTAAGGGAAAACGATCTGGATATGCGGGTGACGATCGCGGAGGACAATGCGACGGGCCACAATATTTTATGGGGCAGCAGTCCCGAAAAGCTTTACCACAGCTATATGATTTTCGGGAACAGTCAGCGTGTGGGCGCGCTCGTAAAAGGGCGGGAGTATTATGTGCGCGTGGACGCCTTTAACGAAAACGGGATTACCGAAGGGGACACTGTGCGGCTTTCCGCCGTTTAATACGGGCAGCCGGAAGAAAGACGAGGCGGCGCAGGGCGTTTTCAATGCCAGACCTGCGGGGCTGGCGTCAAAAGGCAAACATTGATTGGTATGCATAGGAGGGGTGTTTATACACCCTCTTATGAAGCACAAAGGGGTATAAAGATGAATCCGGGATCCATTATGAGGTTAATGAGCGCGAAGGCGCAGTTTGAGAGAAATCATCCAAAGTTTGTCGCATTTGCAAAAACGGTGCTTTCCAGGCCTATCGAGGAAGAGACGGTTCTGGAGGTAACGGTTACGCGCCCCGGGGAGACGCCGATCACCGCTAATATTAAAGTACAGCAGTCCGACCTGGAGCTGTTGGCGGAGCTGAGAGAGATGGGGCAGCAATAGAAGGTCGGCGGAGCTGAGAGAGATGGGATAATCGTAGCTCTCTTTGGAGGATAAGATAATGGGCGAGAGTCAAAGTCAGGACAGGCGGAAGGATTATAACAAGGCGGTAATCTACGAAAGCTTTCCCCAGGAGGCAAAAGAAATTCGCGAAGAGGTTTTTATAAGAGAGCAGGGTTTTCAAAAGGAGTACGATGAAATCGACCATGAGGCGGTGCATATCGTATTGTACGATGCGGAAATACCAGTCGCAACCTGTCGGATTTTCTGGAATGAGGACATGGGCGCTTATACGCTGGGAAGGCTTGCGGTAAGAAAGGAATACCGGGGTCAGAATATCGGTTCCCTTATGCTGAGGGAAGCGGAAAACCTTGTGCGTCGGAAAAATGGTAAAGAGCTTATTCTTCATGCGCAATGCCGCGCGGCGGATTTTTACAGGAAATCCGGGTTTGCGGAGTTTGGCGAAGTGGGGGACGAGGAGGGCTGCCCTCACGTCTGGATGCGGAAGGAAATTTAAGGAATTCCGCGGATCCGATAGATTTTGTGGGGACGGTTTTGTGCCGCCGCAGGCGGCGTGACGGGAAGTATGTTATGTAAAAGGGAAGGCATGGTTGTAAATGCAATATACAGGGAAATACGAGTCGCCGCTCGGCGGTATTGTACTGGCGGCGGATGAAATCGGACTGACGGGGCTATGGTTTGAGGGACAGAAATACTTCGCACTTTCCCTTGACCCGGAAAACGAGGAGAGAGAGCTGCCTGTATTCGAGCAGGTCAGAGAGTGGCTTGACCTTTATTTCGGTGGTCGGGAGCCGGATTTTAAGCTGCCGCTTCATTTTACGGGAAGCGCATTCCAAAAGGCGGTGTGGGAAATTCTTTGTCAGATTCCCTATGGGCGGACGACTACTTACGGGGAGATTGCGAAGCAGCTGGCAGGGCGGCGGGTCGCCCCGGGAGGAGAATCCGCAGGGATGTCCGCTTGGCACCGCGAGCCAAAGGATGAGCGTATTCCGGCCTTGGGAGGAGAATCCGCAGGGATGTCCGCTTGGCACCGCGAGCCAAAGGATGAGCGTATTCAGACCTCGGGAGGGGAAGTCATGGGGATGTCCGCCCAGGCGGTGGGCGGCGCGGTGGCGCGTAATAATATATCGATTATCGTGCCCTGCCACAGGGTAGTCGGCGGAAACGGGAGTCTTACCGGATACGCGGGGGGCATTGACAGGAAGATTGCCCTCCTGAAGCTGGAAGGGGGATACAGGGATACGTTTTTTATCCCGAAAAGGAGTACCGCGCCGTGAGGAGCAGGCGGTCGGCAGCCGTCAAAGTACCTGTTCCTGAAAGCCTGGAGTTTGTGCGTAAGTTTGTGCAAAACTACCTTTGACAAAATTCAGAAATCAGACTAAACTAAAGAAAGTGCGTAGCCAAAGAGGCGTAAGTCCAGCTTCTTGGGCTACGCCTTTTTGTATGATAGGAAAGTTTGTCTCAGCCGGGGAAGAATGCGAAGCATTCTTCTAAGCGTCGCGAAGAGACGCTTTTTTATCCAGTAGGAAACTTCGTCACGATCAGGGAAGAACGCAAAGCGTTCTTCTAAGCGATGTTTTATGCAAGGAGGAATTTTTATGGAACAGAAAACAAATAACTTTTTGGAGCAACAGCCCGTCGGGACATTAATGAAAAAATACGCGGTTCCCTGCGTGATTTCGCTGCTGGTGGCGGCGCTCTACAATATCGTAGACCAGCTTTTTATCGCCAACGCAAGCTATCTTGGCTCCTACGGCAATGCGGCGAATACGGTAGTCTTTCCCCTGACGGTGATCGCCCTGGCGATCGCGGTTATGATCGGGGACGGCTGCTGCGCCTTCGTCAGCATCTCCCTGGGAGCAGGCCGGAGGGATAACGCCCACAGGAGTATCGGCAGCGCCGTGCTGCTTTGCGTGATCAGCAGCGTGGTTCTCGCGGCGGTTTATCTGATCTTTCAAAACCCCATTCTGACGGTTTTTGGCGGACGGGTCAACGAGGAAACCTTCCTTCAGGCGAAGGAATATTTTCTCTGGATCAGTCTGGGAATCCCGTTCTATATGTTCGGGCAGGCTATGAACCCGATCATCCGCTCCGACGGGAGCCCGAAATTCGCCATGCTGTCTACCCTGGCGGGGGCTGCCGTCAATATAGTCCTCGACCCGATTTTTATCTTTGTCTTTCGATGGGGCATGATGGGAGCGGCGGCAGCTACTGTGCTGGGACAGGTTCTGACGGCGGCGCTGGCGATATGGTATCTTTGCCATATGAAGGCGGTTAAGCTGGAGGCCGCAAGCTTCCGTATCCATGGGAGGCTGGCCGGGAAGTACCTGGCGCTGGGTATCACCAGCTTCCTCTCTCAGATTTCACTGGTGGCGTCGATGGCGGCCGTCAACAACATGATTCGGAAATACGGGGCTTTGGATTCGGTATTCGGGCAGGCTGAGTATGCGCAGATTCCTATGGCGGTAGTCGGTATCGTCATGAAATTCTTCCAGATTGTCATCTCGATCGCCGTCGGGACGGCGGCGGGCTGCATCCCCGTCGTAGGCTATAATATCGGGGCGGGGAGAAAGGATCGGGTAAGGGAGCTTTTTACCCGTCTGCTGACGATGGAGGCTGTTGTGGGAGCCGTCGCCCTGCTGATTGTGGAGCTGCTTCCCCGTCAGCTGATCAACCTGTTCGGGGCGGCGAACGAGAGCGTCTACTATACGGAGTTTGCGATAAGAAGCTTCCGCATTTACCTCTGCATGGTGATTTTTGCTACCGTGAACAAGGGAACCTTTATCTTTCTGCAGTCCCTGGGGAAGGCTGCGGCGTCCACCGTTATTTCCATGATCCGGGAGGTTGTGTTCGGCGTGGGCTTCGCGCTGCTGCTGCCGCGGTTTTTCGGGCTGGACGGCGTGCTCTACTCCATGCCGGTGTCCGACCTTTTGACCTTCCTGATCGCGACGGTCGTTATCGTGAAGACATACCGGGAGCTGGGTGGACAATCCGCCTGAGATATTTCACCGGGCGGCGTTGGCGTATCGACCTGTTTTGTCGGACGGGGACGACAGCGCCGCTATAGCGAGCCGGACAGAACCGACATTCGGAGCGGGCAGCGCGGATATACCGTGCAATCTGCGCAGGCAAGGGCGAAGCAGACACTGAGTCTGTATTTCGCTGTATCCCCCGGTGCAATCTGCGCAGGCAAGGGCGAAGCACCGCTCCGGTCAATTTCTCCAGTATGCTGCGAATGCAGTTTTGGTAAAAACAGCCTTTGCGGTTCGCGGGATATTTTGCTATACTGATAATAAAGATTATAAAAGGAATACAGTCATTCAACGACACATGTGGTGCATTGCACGTAAATCTGATCACGGTACGGTAATGCTTTCATGTGTCTTTTTTGTCGAAAAAAGGCGTATGCGGGAAGCTGCGCTTTTTTAATGGTCGGACTCATAACGGGAACGTATTGAGTTTTCTGATCGGTTCGGTAAAACCGTTTTTTCGAAGCTGCCTGCTGAGAGAATCCGGGAAGCGTTTTCGACTGTATGCAAAAAGGGAGGTATCTTTATGACAGAAAACAATTATCTTGGCAGGGAAAAGGTAGGAAAGCTGCTGCTGCAATTTGCGATTCCGAGCACGCTGGCCCTCATTATTTCCTGCCTCTACAACATCGTGGATCAGATCTTTGTGGGCAACGGCGTCGGCTACCTGGGTAACGCCGCTACGGGAATCATCTTTCCCATCACGGTAGTGGGCTGGGGGGCCTCCGTCCTCTTCGGGGACGGTATGGCTACCTTTCTCAGCCTTTCCCAGGGAGAGGGAAACACATCCGGGGCCGGGCGCTCTGTGGCTAACAGTATTTTAGGCTCTTTCCTTTCAGGAATCGTAATCGTCGTCGTTTGCTACGCCCTGGGCGACAGGCTTCTGTATACGCTGGGGGCCACCGAGGCCACCATCGGGCTGACCCGTGACTACGGGAATATTATTTTTCTGATGATGCCCTTCGCGCTGGTACAGAACACGCTGGCGTCGATCATCCGGGCGGACGGCAGCCCCAGGTACTCTATGGCGGCTATGATGGCGGGCGCTGTGATCAACATAATCGGCGACCCGGTAGCGATTTTCGTGCTGGACTGGGGGATCCGGGGCGCGGCCTTCGCTACGATCCTGGGGCAGTTTGTCAGCTTTCTGATCTGCGCCGCCTATCTGCGGAGGAGCCGGGTATTCCGGGTAAAAGCGTCCGATTTCATCCCCAGCTGGAAGCATCTGAAGCCGGTTCTGCCCCTGGGAACCGGGAGCTTTCTGACCCAGCTCTGTATTGTGGCGACCACGATCGCCAACAATATCCTGCTCAAGATTTACGGCGCGCGGAGTCAGTACGGCTCGGACATTCCGCTGTCCGCCTTTGTGGTCATCATCAAGCTTTTTCAGATTATCCTGAATATCGCCTGCGGGATTACCGCCGGAGCTCTGCCGATTATGGGCTACAACTACGGGGCCAGACTGTACAGCCGGGTAAAGGAGACGTTCAAGCTGGTGGTCATTTCGACTCTGACCGTGTGCGTTATCGCTACGGTTCTGTTCGAGAGCGTTCCGCTGATCTTTGTGCGGATGTTCGGCAGCGACGGCGGCGAGCTGTATACGGCCTTTGCTGTCGGCTGCCTGCGGATCTATTTGTCTCTGGTAATTTTTACCTGCCTGCAGAAGGCCTGCGCCATGTTCCTCCAGTCCATCGGCCACGCCAGGGCGGCTGTTCCGCTGTCTGTCCTGCGGGATGTATTGCTGATTGTTCTGGCGATTGTGATGCCGGTAAGGATGGGGATTACGGGAATCCTGTGGTCCGCCCCGGCGGCCGACCTGATCGCTATGGCGATTACGGCGGTTGTGGTGGCCCAGGTCTGGAAGCGTCTCAGTCAGCCTGACGCGGCGGAGACCGAAGGCGCGCAGGCTATTTTACAGAAGTCACGTCCCGGCGTGATCGTTACCATCGCCTGGGAGCACGGCTCGGCAGGGAAGCAGATCGGTCAGCTGGTGGCGCAGAAGCTGAATATTCCCTGCTACTATAAGGAGATGACCGCCCTGGCCGCCCAGGAGAGCGGATTGACGAGGGAGTTCATCTCCGGTATCAACTCGGATGAAAACGCCGTTATGCGAGAGCTGTACCTCAGCACCAGCGTCGTCCAACAGGCAGTCGCCGCCCAGGAGAAGGCGATCAATATGATTGCCGACCAGGGCTCCTGCGTTATCGTAGGACGCGCGGCGGATTATGTTCTGCGGAATCGGGAGAATATCGTGCGTATCTTTATCCATGCGCCTAAGGATTACCGGGTCAGGAAGGTGATGGAGATGTACGGCGATACGGAGCAGGAGGGACGGAGGAGTATCGCCCGCTCCGACGCGGCCAGAGGCGCTTACTACAAGAGCATTTCCGGCCAGGACTGGGGCGATCCCCATCAGTATGAATTGAGCGTGGACAGCTCCGTGGGAGCGGAAAGGACGGCAGAGCTGATCTACGGTTATGTCAGGGGGATGTAAGGGGAAGGATGGCAGACGCCGGGAATCCGATGGAGGATTCCCGGCGTTGCTGCTTTGTGGCACGTTTTTCATAGGAGATCTATCATAACTGGCGAAGAATACGAAGCATTCTTTCAGGCGTTACAAGGTGACGCTTTTGTCACTTTGCGACGCTTTTAGCGGATTGTTCCAGGCACGGTAAGAACAGCGTTACCTGGAACAACAGTCCATTTTAACGAATCGTTCCAGTCACGGTGAGAACAGCGCTTCCCGGAACGGCAGTCCAGGCGCCGGTCACAGAATTCTGGCTGTAGGTTGCGGCGGGCACTGTGATAGCGCCTGCGGTTGTGGCAAATTCGCCGGTTGCGGCGTTGTAGGTGTAGCTGGAGGCGGGCAGAGCGGCACCGTTATAGGTTACGGTGATATTGGAGAGGGCGGGGTTGAAGGTATCCGTAATCTGTACGTTGTCCGCGGCTGTGGCGGCGGTATTGCCCAGGTTCTGGATATCAAAGGTATAGGTAATGTTCCCGTTCTCCGCGACCTGCCTCGGAGATACGCTCTTTAAGATTGTCAGGTAGGGCGCTTCCCGGGACGTTATTGCGGAAGTCGCAGTGAGAGGCGCAGAGATTTCGCTGCCGTCGATGGTCGCCGTATTTGTGATCGTGCCGGTCGTCCCGGGGTTTGCGAACGAATTGACCTTCGCCTGATAGACAAGCATGGCGTTGCCGCCGGCCGGTACGCTGATGTTCTCAACGGTAAGGTCGGTTCCGGATGTCACGGTCGGGGTGGCCTGCTGTACGCCGTTCTGATAGTAGCGGATCGAGTCCGGCACATAGGTCAGAGGAGTAACCCGCAGCCCGGGTACTGTGCTCGTACCGCCGGACAGGGTATACGCCCCCAGATCGTCGGTCAGGGTCAGACCCGTAAAGGGAGCTGTGCCGGAGTTGACAAGGCTGACCACATAGGTTACCGTATCATCCGGTTCGTACTCCGTCGACAGAGCCTCCTTTGCCGCAGATAAAACCTCTACGATTTCCCCTGTCGCAATGTTGGAATTAGTCGTAATGCCGTTATAGGATAAAACAGCCTGATTTGTAAAAGTAGCCATATTGAAGCTTCCTTTCTTTATGTTGTTGTACTTTAATTTATGACAGTTTTTGAAAAAAGGTGTCGAGAAAATTTTGCAAAGCGGGTTGACAAATATATCGGAGCATGATATATTAATTCTGCGATATATCGAGCGGCGATGTATCACAGGATGAAATATTTAAGATGCGGCGTGTTGGAAAACGATAGAATCAGGTATGCTGAGCTGGAAAAAATGGGATCCGCGGTTTGGCGGGTTGAAAAACGACATCTTCCTACTGCGCCTTATTGAAAAGGACATTTTTTGAATATGCGGTATCGACAGAGAGGCGGTGATGGCTGCGATAGACGGGGAGATCTTCAGGATATGTGACATTGGCGGGGGAGAGAATTTCAACTGCGATAGATCTGAGAACAGGATCAGAGGGATAAGTTGATTGGATAAAGCGTGGGAATATGTTCAAAAGGAGGAGGACAAAATGGATAAAAGCGTACCGCTGACAGAAGCCATCTTCTATATTCTGCTGTCCGTGAGGAAGCCGAACCACGGATATGGTATTATTCAGGAGGTGGAAAAGCTGACGGGGGGAAGAGTAACCCTCGGGCCGGGAACCCTGTACGGGGCGATCCAGACGATGACGGCGCGGGGCTGGATCCGGATTTACAGTGCGGAAACGGATTCCCGGAAAAAGAAGGAATATGTGATTACGGAGACGGGCATGAGAATCTTCGCGGAGGAAAAAAAGCGGCTGGAGGAGCTTCTGGCGAATGCCGCGCTGATGGAGGTGACAGGAAATGACTAAATTTCGCTGGTATTACGACACGGACAGGGAGACCGAGTGGCTGAATGAAATGGCGGAGAAAGGGTATGCCATGGAGGGCTTTTTTCTGGGCTTTTATTTCTTTGAGGAATGCACGCCGGGGAAGTACCTTTATCAGATCGATTTTTCCGAGGAGTTTGGGCATGTGCATTCCGCCTATCGGGAGTTTCTGGCGGAGACCGGGGTGGAGATTATTAAAATCTGGGGCTTTTGGGTGTATCTCCGGAAGAGAGCGGAGGAAGGACCCTTTGAGCTTTACTCGGATGTGGAGTCACGGGTAGATCATTACAAAAAAATATGCAGAATATTCCAGGTTGCCTTATTTGTCGAGTTGATCTGCGCGATTACCCAGCTTTTCTGCGGGCTGGGGATAATCTCTTCCGTTCTGTGGGGTCAGGATGGACTTTTGTCTTCCTGGAGCTTCGGCAGTCCGGAAGGGCTTTCGTTCCCGTGGGGCTTTAACGGCTGGGAAGAACTTTCCCTTTCATGGCGTTTCGGCGGCCTGGGCAGGTATTCCTTCTTCTGGGGTCTCGCCGCGCTGCCCCTGGCGATCGGTATCGCTATGGAGAGGGAAATCGAAAGGATGGGCAAGATGATCCGGGAGCTGAAAAGCCGACAGGGCGAACCGGAGGGAGGCGGCAGACTTGGCAATCGGCTGCCGTCAAGGATACTTCTTGCCGGATTATTTGTTCTGGCTGCGGCGATGCTGTTCCCCAATCCGATCTGGAAGTGCGCCGCCACAGGGGTCTGTATGCTGTTGATTCTGATAGGATTAGCGCTGAGTATGCGGAGGAGAAAAGTATAGTAGCTATTACTCCCTGCCACGGTTTTTGACGCTGCCCCTGCGCCAAACCTGAGAGGGCTGGGCCTTGGGCGTAGGACTGCGGAACAGCAGCCTGCCCAGGGCTTTTTTGTTAAAGGGAAAGAGGGGCCAGAAGTAGCTGAAGCCGCCGAAGGTAGGGGTGGCCGCGGCGGACAGGAGAACCAGCCCCAGACCGATCAGGAAGCCGGGCAGGCCGAAAAACCCGACCGCCAGAACCAGCAGGATCCGGTAAAGGCGGAGAGCGTCGCTGAATTCCTTTCCGGAGATAGAGAGGGAGGCCAGCAGGGTAACGGCACCGTAAAAGAGGACTTCCACGGAGAGCCAGTTCAGGCTGACCGCAATATCCCCGATGATCAGTCCGCCCACCACGGACAGAGAGCCGGAAAACTTGCCCGAGCTTAAGGAGGAAGAGTATTTAAACAGATCCAGAATAAATTCCACGGCGAGGACGTAAAAAAAGATTCGCTCCGGCGTGAGATCCTCTGTAGAGAGCAGTTCCCAGCGGGCGGAAATCTCCGGAAACCAGGCGGTCAGCAGTAAAAAAACAGGCATCAAAAGAAGACTGACGGGGACGCAGAGGAAGCGGATCAGCCGGAAATAGCTGCCCACGGAGGGACTATTGTAATAGTCCTCGGGGCTTTGCGTAAACTGAAAAATCGTACAGGGGAGGATGAGGACGACGGGGGAATTGTCAACCAGCAGCAGGATATGTCCCTCCAGTAGGTAACTGCAGGCCACGTCCGGGCGTTCCGTAACCTGGATCGAGGGGAGGGGCGTCCACCAGCGTTTCGGCAAAAGAAGCTCCTCCAGGCTCTTCGCGCCCATGGTCAGGGCGCTGACCCGGAGAGAGTCGATCGTCCGGGAGACGGTATCCAGCAGTCCCCGGTTTACGCTTCCTTCCAGATAGGCTACCGCTACGTCCGTCCGGCTTTCGGTTCCGACGGAATGCATGGAAAAGCAAAGCTTCGGGGAACGCACCCGGCGGCGGATCAGGTTGGCGTTCAGCAGCAGGGTTTCCACAAAGCCGTCCCGGGAGCCCCGGGTGACCTTTTCCAGATCCGGCTCCGCCACGCTCCGGGCGGGGTAGCTGCGGACGTCGATTAACACGGCCCGGTTAAAGCCGTCGATCAACAGGACGGAAGGCCCGCTGAGAAGATTCCGGATGATATCCTCCCAGGAGTCGGAGAGGGAGACCTGCGCGTAGCCCATGCGGGCGCGGACATAGCGCTCCAGATCCTCCACCTTCCCGTCGGTCATATACAGGGGATTTTGCAGATCGGAGAAGATCTGCTGCAAAACCTCCGTCTTACAGAATCCGTTTATCCCCAGAAAATAGGCCCTGGTATCTCCCAGAAGAAGATCCCGGGTCATAAGATCGAAGCTGCTGCCGATGGGCAGGGAGGACTTCAGATATTCTATATTTTCATCGAGTGTTGCAGAGAGAGGCATGGCTGCGGCTCCTTTCGTGTGACTTTCCCACGGCAATGAGCCGAAGGCTGAGTTTCCCTGACGAAGCTCTCTGCTTAATTTCCCCTGAAATGGTTTTTTTATGTGAAATATTGTGCGGAATGGAGCAGAAATGATGAGCTTAAAAGGCGCGCAGTTTGTAGACACTGAGTTTGGCATGGTTATAATCTCATATTTCCCGCGTCAAAACGCGCCTAAATACTTGAAAAACCAAGTAAATGCCCAAGTAAATGGCATTTATTTGATGGAAGATGCGATTGAAAAAAGCGGGAAGCCATGGTATGATAATTTGTGAAAAGAAAGGCGGCAGGATGAATTCAGGGAATAGAACGGATGTAAAGCGAAAAGAAACATTAAAGGCAATAGAAACGTTATCCCTTTTGGATGACAACCTTATGACATTAGTGTTTGACAGGAACATAGAGGCCGCGGAGCTGCTGTTGAATGTGATTCTGCAGCGGGATGACTTAAAAGTACTGGAAGTGATGGCTCAGAGGGAATATAAGAATTTGCTGCCAGATGGGCGCTCCCTTACCATAGATATTTATGCGGCAGATAAGGAAGAAAAAGTTTATGATATTGAGGTTCAGCGGGCATCGGCAGGGGCAGATGTTCACAGAGCGAGGTTCCATAGCAGCATGATTGACACGAAAATGCTGAAAGCGGGGCAGGAGTTCAAAAAAATCCATGATTCTTATGTGATATTCATAACGGCAAGCGATGTTTTGGGAGCAGGATGTCCTTTGTATCATGTCAAACGGATGATTGAGGAGACGGGCACATATTTTGGCGATGGTTCCCATATCATATATGTGAATGGCAGCTACAAGGATGACAATGATCCAGTCGGGAAGCTAATGCATGACTTTAGATGTTTGAGTTCTGCCGATATGTTCTATCCGGTATTGGCAAGGCAGGTGAAATATTTCAAGGAAACGGAAGGAGGTCGGGAAATTATGTGTCAGGCATTTGAGGATTTGGCAGAGAAAAGAGTTACTGAGGAGAAAAAAACCTTTGCCCGCCGTCTGATTGCAAGAGGGAAGCAGACACTTGAGGAAATTGCGGAAGATACAGATTTGCCAATTGAAGAAGTGAAGGAATTGGCAGGATTGCAATTGGCATAGAGATGATGCCGTAGGGAAAATTGTATTTTGCACCATGGCAATCGAATCATAAAGAGATTTAATATGTTATATCGGGGTCTTGCTGGGTATTCCAGCAAGACCTTTTTCAGATGACAGCGTTCTTTTTACAGGGTTTCCCCTTCGTATTTGAAAATTCACAGGCTCAATGTCTATTGGGAACATTATAATTTGCAGCATAAGGAATAGGGTGACAAAAATATTGAAAATCACAGATGATGATTGTCTACACGGAATTAAAATTTTTCGTTTTCCGTGATCTGTTCCACCAGCTCCCTGTCACCATATTGGAACTTTTTCTGAATATTGTATATCCCTGGAGTTATTTTACCGAAAAAGGCAAAAAAACAGTTTTTATTGGCAGGGAAAATTTAATCAGCAGACGCTATGTGGAATATTATCCGGAATGGAACAGAAACGATGAGCTTTGAAAAAGAGAACGCAGTTCATAGACCCTGAGTTTGACATGGTTATGAGGGCATCGCTTATGGATTAAGCGGCCTGCCCAGCCTGGTTGTCCATAAGGCGAACCAGAATTCGCCTTATGGATAATACAGTCAAGGAGATTATTAAGAGAAGCTTGAGTAGCGAATAATATCGCCCGGAGTACATTCCAGCACATAACAGATGCGGGCGAGTACATCCGCTGACGGATAGGGAGCAGGAACAGAAATATATTCGCAGGCGGGGATGACGGTGACAAACCGCGGTTAAAAACCTGTTGCTTATTATAACGTGAGATGATACAATACATTCAAAGCATATTTTCTTTTGCATCGGCGGCTGTCGATATTTCTTCAGTCTATTTTCTATAGAAATTCTTTTGAAAATTCATGCTTTTACTATCACATTACAGGCAGGAGTTTTCAGAAGAAAGCGCTCCTGCACACTTTGCAGGAGGGCATATATGGAAAGGATGAGAAAAAAGTACGAGGAACTGACGATCGTAGACGACTTTATGTTCGGGAAGGTAATGCGGAACCCGAAACACTGCAAGAAACTGCTGGAGATCATTTTGAATGTGAAAATCGGGAAGATAGAGTTCATTGATGACCAGCAGACAGTAGACCCGGATTACATGGCGCGGGGCATTAGGATCGACGTCTATGTGGAGGATGACGCCGATACGGTTTATTCTGTGGAAATGCAGGCCAGAAGCACAGGAGAACTGCCGACGAGGAGCCGTTATTACCAGTCGGCGGCGGCAAAGCAGCATAAGGAGTGGAGGCGGGAGTATATGACGCTGGAACGGATGATGATGGACAGCAAGCGGGAAGGAAGAGCAGAAGGAAAAATCGAGGATATATTGCAGTTATTGGGTGAATTGGGCGAGTTGACGGATATTTAAAAAAATCGCATTCAGCAGGAAACGGATTTGCAGATGCTGAAAAAATGGTTGAAAGCGGCTGCCAGAGCAGAAAGCGTTTCGGAATTTGAAAGTAAAATGGATGCTTAAAATTCAGAAAACAAGCTGCAAAACCCCCAGCCCGATCAGCAAAAGGCCGGAGAGCGGGTCTGCCGCTTCCCCGATAAATCGAAGAAACCGGCTGCGGCCCAGGCGGTTGCCTGCCAGCAGAAAAAGAACCGAGCAGGAAAAGGTCGAGACAGCGGCGGAAACAGGAAGAAGTCCCGCCAGGCTGGCGCTGAAGCCGATTCCCATATTATTGACGGACAGGCTCAGGCTTAAGAAAGCGATCTCCTGCGGGTTAAGCGTTTTCCGGCAGGAGTTTACGGGCTGCTTGTCGCTTCCGGCGTCGGCGGGGTGCCGGTTTCGCAGGGTAAAGAGAATTTGCTTTGCGATATAGTAAATGCCCAGCAGGATCAGCACCAGACTGCCGATGAAGCGCCCCGGGAAGGAGGGCAGCAGGGGAAGCAGACGAGCGCCCAGCAGAGCGGACAGGCAGGTGCCGAGGAAGGTGACGAGGCTGATGAGTAAATTCTGCCAGAGTAAAATTCTGACCCGGCGCAGTCCGAAGCTGATACCGACGAGAAGGCTGTCAAGGCTGGCGGAGACGCCGAACAGAAGGGAAGGAAGTAGCTGCATATCGCGGCTCCTATTTATATTCCGTTTCCCTTTACTATATTCCTTTTTTCGCCGCGGGGTGTCAATTTATTGTTCAGGGCTGCAAAATTCTGTTGTTTTCCCATGGGAAGCTTCGTATCTCTTTTATGAGAAATCTCGCTACGGACGGAGAAGAGCGGCGGTTTATGGCCGCGAATAATGAGCTAAAGCTTTACGGGAGACGGTGGGTGCCGATAGGGTCAAGCTTCCCGCAGCCTGACGTGTTGTAAGCTTGCCGGAGGAGCCCTTACTTACGTCAGAAGAAAGAAGACGGCCCCTGTCATCATCAGGACGCCCAGGATTACGGTGAGAGCGGCCCCTGCTTTCTCCAAAAGGCGGCCGCCCTCCGATAGCTCCGCGTTGTCGTATATCCAGCGGCGGAAGAGGAAATGCATTTTGTCCGGATAGAGAAAGCCGAGGACGCCGTAAAGATAGATCAAAAGGCCCAGGATAGGAACCGGCCACGCGGAGATGCTGTCGTGCGCGCCGAAGTAGATTCTGGCTAGGGCCTGGCAGGAAGCGGCGTCGCTGAGTCCGACCGGTTCATTGTTCATGACAATAGAATTTTCAATTCTATTGTTTACAGAAATTGTAATTGCGCCCCAATCCAGAGGCATCCCGTTGGGGGCGGTGAGATGCTCTCCGTTCCATACGCCGGTCAGAGAAGTCCCGTTTGAAAAGGTAAAACACAGCGCGCCGTCGTCGAAACGAAGAGTTCCCGCCTTTTCGCCGGTCTCCGTCACAATGCGAAATTCACCCTGGGAGGTAAGCTCGATATAGCTTGAACGATTGTGCTCATACCTGGTCGAGCTTACCCGGCGAAAGAATTCGTTGTTCAGGTAGACTCCCTTACGCAGGGTAAAATAGCCGCCCGTCAGCAGGGAAATGACAGCGATCAAAACCGCGCCGATTTTCAGAATTCGTCTTTTTCTGCTTTCGTCCATACTGTCCTCCGTTCCGCCGCCCTGCGGCAAAGGAATAATTCTTTTCGCATAGAGCTTGCTTTTTATAGAGATTATAGCAGGCAGGAGAGAGTGTGAAAAGAAAGAAATCGGCATGATATAAGGGTCTAATGTGCAACCACTTTTACCCCGGTCAGATTCCCATCTTGGTCATAAACGGTCTGAGCGCTGATACCGCCCTGTTCCGCGGAAGTAAACGAAAACGCACTGCCGTCGGGAGATACGTCCGCAAAGCGGCTGACTAACTGTCCGTTCAGATACACATTTCCGCGCCCGCTGACGCCGTCGGCTTCCTCGTAAGTGATACCGAAATCCTTGTATTGGGCAAAGCGTTCTTCAAAGGTTGTGCCGCCTGTGTCGCCCACAAAACCGAGAGCAGTCGACTCCTGTGTCATAGTTGGGTTCATCAGGAAACGGTTGTCAAACTCCTCCCGGCTGTACTCCTCGATGCCTGTCAGCCTGCCGCCGGGATCGATGCTGCCGTCGGCGTTTCGCGTCGCCTGCCGGACGGTGTGAACGTCTACAACGCCGTCTTCGTTTACATAGTCGTAAATGGTCGCCGTGCCGTTTTCCAGGGTATAACCGTCAAAAAAGTACCGCACCGTTTTCCCGTTGAAGGAGAAAGCTTTCGTTTCGTCATCCCAGGTCAGGCCGTAAGTCTTATAATCCGCCAGAAGCTCGGGAGTAAGCGTCTGAGCGCTGCCGGATTCCGCCATATCCCCCGGGATGCTGTCCATGGCGATAGCCATGCCGAGAACCGCTGTTATATCGGTGGCAGTTGCCTGCAAAGCGGGATCATAGCCAAGCTGTATCATGGTATCGCCGTCAGCCGTGGGCTTGGAAACCTTCATCCCGGCTTGAATATCCTTCAGAGTCTGCTCATATCGGGCGATCGCTTCATCTGCCATCTCCTGCGTCCAGGTGTACCACCCGTCGGTAGGGTTCCAGCCCCGATCGCCGATGACGGATTGCAGAGCAGCCTTTTCCTGCTCCAGCCAGGCGGCATACTCCTCCGCCGTCCACCATTCTACACCGTCCCAGGCGCTGTGTTCCTCCGCAGCCCGGTACATCGTCTCTACCTCTTCATCGGTCAACGCCGTCCAGGTTTTTCCGTTGTCACGGCTGTAATAGGTTTTGCCGTCCTTTGGGTCGGTATAGGACGTTATATTGACGTCGTCATAGACCGTCTCGCTATAGGTGCTGGAGAATCGATCAGACTGCTTTTGATCAGGATTCTGCGAATCCTGTCCGCCGTCCTGTGTCTGCGCCGAGGTCGCAAAGGCGGTCGTTACGCTGAGAATCAGCGCGAGGGCGATAAATGATGACATTCGTGTCGTTTTCTTTATTTTCATAATTGCAAGTATCCTTTCTTCTGTTGCGTTTTTGCTGAAATTGTTACAGAGGGGCCTGAGGCCGCTCTTGGTTTCCTCCAGACGGATGAGCGTCATGGCGTATGCGGATTTTATGCGCTCTCCAAATCGACGGATTACCGCTTCGTCACAGCTTAGCTCGATATCCCGGTTGGCGAGGACATACATGGTCCAGACCGTCGGATTGAACCAGTGAATGCAGAGGGCGGCGGTCAGCGCCAGCTTTGCAACGGCGTCAAAACGGCGGATATGGATGTACTCATGGGTCAGCACATAGTCCAGTGCTTCTCTGTCACTCCAATCCGTGCACCCCGGCAAAAGAATCACCGGGCGAAATACGCCGTAGGTCAGCGGTGCAGAAATCCTGTCCGATTGCCGGATTTGAAGCCTGCGGCGGAGCGGATGCGCCTTGAGCCAGTCCGGCGCAAAACCGCTGTCAACCGGCAGAGATTCCCGAAATTCCCGGCGGCATTTCAGATAGGCAGCCGAGAAGAACGCGGCACAGGCCAATACGCCGATGAGCCAGACGGGCGCGTATCGATCGAAGTCGGCGATCCGGGATGCAATATCGTGGAAAATACCGGCAGGTACGCCGGATACAACCCCGCCAGCGGACGGCACTGCCGCTGTGCCGGACATGGCGTCGAAATCCGGGAGGGCTGTAAAACCGGGAGAAATGACAGAAGTGTCAGCACCGGGCGGATTTGGCGTTGCCGGTGAGATCAGTCGGCCCAATTTCTCCCAGAAAGAGTAAATGCTGAAAGCCAAACCGCTGTCAGCATGACTCTGTCCTTTACAGAGCAATCTCTCCCAGAAAGAGTAAGCGCTGAAGGCAAAACCACTGTCAACATGACTCTGCTCTCTACGAAGTAATTTCCCCAATAAGGAATAAATGCTGAAGGCAGACGGCAGGGAATAAGGAATCAGCAGCCGTGCCAGCGCAACGCCCCACAGGGCGGAAAATGTTCTCTTCGGAAGCCGGTTGATTGTTAATGCGCGGATTATTACGATGATCAAAATCATCGCGGCCCCGGAAACGCTTCTTTCCAACAGGCTCATGAATCCCCCTCCCTGTCGAAATCCCCGACGATCTGCTTAAGCCGCGCAATCTGCTCGGCGGTCAGCTTCTTTCTGCCCAGCAGGGAGGCAAACAGCTTGTCCGCAGAGCCGTCGAACAGCTTGCCGATCAGTTCGTCTGTCTCCGCCTGCTGCGCCGCCTCTCTGGAAATCAGGGCGTGGCACAGAAAGTTGGGCTCGCGGCGCTCGATTGCGCCCTTTGCGATACACTTCTTGATGACCGTGTAGGTCGTATTCATATTCCAGCCGATCTCTGCTTTCAGAATATCGGAAATCTGTTTTGCGGTCGTATCACCCTCCTTCCACAAGACGCCCATCACCTTTAATTCGGAGTCAAAGAGCTTAGTTGCCATATTGTCACATCCTTTCTTGAAACTACTGCAATAGTTTGTAAGTTGTATACTACCACAGTGGTTTCGAGATGTCAATACTACAGAAAAAATTTCTTGACATGTAAATTGAACCGTGATAGGCTATTAAAAACTTAGGAGAACATGGAAATGCAGAATTTACATCATACAATGAATTATATGTACATGTATTGCAGACGTACTTAGAAGTAATTGTGTTTCGATTGGATGCACAGTTACGCAGGTGGGCCTGATATGTTTGTGCATATAAATCGGCAGGTGTAAGCTGTAATTATGATAAAATGCTTGTAAGAACCGATGATTTTAGAAAATGCACTGGACATATTATGTTTGGTGCATTTTTTGTTCATGACAACAGAATTCACGCTTCGCGAGAATTCTATTATTCATGACAATAGAATTTTCGCGGAGCGTAAATTCTATTGTTTGGAAAGGGGACAGTTATAAAATTAGCAAACGGAACTACAGTCATTGCAAAGCCTTATCAGGATGAGGATGCAGAGGAAATTGTTAATCTGATTATCAGAAATTTTAAAGAAATCAATGTAAAGGATTATGGAGAAAAAGCGATAGAGGAAATGGTCGCTACGCATGACGTGAAATGGTTTAAAAATATAGCGGAATACGCAAATGTGTATGTATTTTGGAAGGAAGAACAAATTGTGGGCGTCGGTTCCATATCAAGTTTTTGGGGAAGCCCTACGGAAAGCATTTTACTGACTGTTTTTGTGCTGCCGGAGCTTCACAGGCAGGGAATTGGAAGCTATATCATGGATACGCTCGAATCGGATCCTCTGTTTTTAAGAGCTGAGAGAGTAGAAATTCCTGCTTCCATTACTGCCGTGGAGTTCTATCGCAAAAAAGGATATGACTACAAAAACGGCATCAGGGAGTTGGACGATGAACAGCATTATCGGTTGGAAAAATACACGTGAAATCAGCTCTTCTCGCCCGATTTATTTTGTGCTATACTTTGTTATAGAATTTGGATAATAGAATCTGCTTTTCGATTCTATTATAGGTTTATTTTGCCCTTATGAGCGTTCGGTAACGGGGAAAGGATATAACTACACGTTTTTGAGAGATGCTTGAAATGGTAAACAGTTGAGAATGTAGCATTTACTTGCATGAGCGGCAGAAAGGAGTGGTATTATGTCCAAAGCTGAAACATTACATGAATTGTATAATTTATGTAACGAAATTAATTTTGACGATTCTCATGAGATTTTATCCGGTGCTGAGTCAGAAGAAGAGGCGGATTTTTTTAAGGCGGTTACAGACTTCATTTTGCAGCAGAAACAGAAAAAAGTGATTGCAGAAAAGAGGTTTTAGGTAATTGTTTTTCGTATGAGAGTTTAGGAACAGAACTATAGATCTTGACTTCCCAAAAGCAGAAAATTCCGATTTGCGAGGTAAAATGAAAGAAAAATGTATTGATACGAAACAGGGAAAAGTATATTATTGGCTTTCGGATTTCTGGAACGAAAGTCAAAAGACCATTATTTTTTTACATGGCTTAACGGCAGATCATACTATGTTTGAGAAACAATGCGACTTTTTTAGCGGCAGTTACAACATAGTGACATGGGATGCACCGGCACATGGGAAGTCAAGGCAATACAAAGAGTTTACCTATCAAAATGCGGTTGAGGTTTTAAAACAAATTCTTGATAAACATAAAATAAATTCTGTAATAATGGTTGGTCAGTCTATGGGTGGATATATCGCACAGTCCTTCCTGTCAAGATACCCTTCCATGGTTTTAGCGTTTGTGGCGATTGACACTACTCCATATGGAGATATGTATTATTCCAAATCAGATAAATGGTGGTTACGTCAGATTGAGTGGATGTCGTACTTATACCCGTTTCATGCTATGAAAAAGGCTCTTGCAAAGCAAGTGTCTGTATCAAAGAATGGGTATGAAAATATGCTGGCAATGCTTTCTCCTTATACAAAAAAGGAATTATGTCATTTAATGGGAATCGGATATGCGGAATTTCTGAAGGACAATTCCAATTTGAGCATAAAATGTCCGGTCATGATTTTATTAGGCGATCAGGATAAGACAGGGAAAGTACAGGGTTATAATAAATTGTGGGCGAAAAATACCGGATTTCCGCTTATAGTTATAAAAAATGCGGCTCATAATTCAAATGTTGATAATCCGGAAGCTGTTAATTGTGAGATCGAGAAGTTTATCCAGGCTTTGTAAAATAATTTAAAATGAATTTGGCGAAATCAGAATTTGGGTTTGCAGAGTAGTACGGAATATCAGGAAGTCAGAAGGCAGTTTAAACTTAGAACGAAAGCCGGTAATTGAAAGGATAAATGTGAGGATGATTTCTGCGATTTATGACAGGCGGAGTATAAGGAAATTTACGGATAAACCAATAGCAGACAAGGACATTGCAGACATTATTCAAAGTGGAATAAAAGCGCCTTCTTCCAAAAACAGACAGCCATGGAAATACATTGTAGTACAGGGAGAGGCTAAGGAGGAAATGTTAGATGCTTTCCGCCGGGGAATCAAGAGGGAAGAAAACAATAACGCATTGCTGCCGCAAAGCAGACAACATATAATAACTGCAAAGCATACGATTGATATAATGGCAGAAGCACCGCTTATCGTCTGTGTTGTTAATTCGCTGGGAAAAAGTATTGCGGAAGAATTAACCGTAGAAGAACGTGTTTATGAGATTTGTAATATTCAATCGATAGGCGCTTCCATACAAAACATGCTTCTTGCTGCTACGGAAAAAGGAATCGGCAGCCTTTGGATATGTGATATTTATTTTGGGTATCCGGAGCTATGTAAATGGCTGAATGGCGACGGACAGCTTATTGCGGCCATTGCATTTGGTTATCCTGACGAATTTCCCGAGGAAAGACCGCGCAAGAGGATTGAAGATGTAGTTGAGTGGAGAAGATAGTATTTTATCCGGTGCTGAGTCAGAAGAAGAGGCGGATTTTTTTAGGCGGTTACAGACTTCATTTTGCAGCAGAAGCAGAAAAAAGTGATTGCAGAAAAGAGGTTTTGAGTATTATGGGCGAACAAATCACAGTCAGAGAAGAGCGTATCACCGCAGAAGAATATATCAGCTTCTTAAAAAGGACAGACTTAGGCTCCCAATATCCGAAGGAGCGGTTTGCGCAAAGGATATCGAAGCTTGTAAATACGGTTACGATCAGCCTTATCGCAAGAAATGAGGATGGCTTAATCGTCGGCGTTTTGTTTGGATTGACGGATTATGCGTATTGGCTCTATATAACAGATTTAGGGGTCGATCGGGATTATGAGAGGCGTGGGATTGGAAGACAGCTTATGAAAGCGGCGCATGAAAAAGCGGGCGGTGAAAAGGATATTGCGGTATATTTGATCGCAAACGAAAATGCCGTTCCGTTTTATGAAAAACTTGGGATGAAAAAAGCAGACGATGTAATGCAATATAACCGTATCGAGTGGACTGAATTTACGGTACAATAAAAAAGGACGGATTTTCATTTGCAAAACGGCCGGGCGGAGACAGGAAGAAAATGTAGGAAAGTAATATGAGAACGTAATGCAGGAAACGCAGGAGGAAACCATGATGAGATTTGTGTATCCGGAAGGAAAGAAAAAGGCGTTGACATTCAGTTATGACGACGGGCAGATTTTTGACAGAAGGCTGGCGGAGCTGTTGAGAAGCCATGGGATGAAGGGAACCTTTCATCTGAACTCAGGGAAGCTGGATCCTCACGGTGGAAACGAGGTTTATGTGGGAGCGGAGGAGCTGAAGGAGACCTATGCGGGGCATGAGATTGCCTGTCACGGCGTGGGGCACAGGAATCCTCCTTCCCTCACGGATACGCAGCTGGTGCTGGAGATTTTGGAGGACAGGAGGGCGCTGGAGCGGCTGACCGGCGGGCTGGTACAGGGAATGTCCTACGCCTTCGGGGGATATGATAAGAGGGTAATCGAGATTGCGAAGTCGGTGGGAATAAAGTATTCCAGAACGGTCAACAGTACCCGGGGCTTCTTTCCGCCCGCGGATTTCATGCAGTGGCATCCGACCTGCCATCATAATGACGAGCGGCTTTTCGAGCTGGGGGAGCAGTTCCTGAATACGGACGGATTCAACGAGCTGCCGCTATTGTACATCTGGGGGCACAGCTTTGAGTTTGGCCGCGCTGGGAACTGGAACGTTATCGAGGAGTTTGCGGAGAAGATGGCCGGCAGGGAAGAGGTGTGGTACGCCACCAATATGGAAATCTACACTTATGTCAATGCCACCAGGCAGCAGGAATTTTCGGCGGACGGGCGGATCATGTACAATCCGACCGCGGTCAGCGTCTGGATGACGACGAAACAGGGGCTTCGGGAGGTAAGGCCGGGGGAGACGGTTGAGGCCAGTTAGGCGCAGGGCGGCTCTGAGAGACGGAAACTGCGGGAAGGAGCATATGCAAAAATGACGGAAGATTTGACAATTATCGGAGAAGAAGCGTACCGTGCGGCGAAGGAGCTTTTGGAGGCAGCCGGAACGCAAAGGAATCAGATCCTGATCGTAGGGTGTTCCACCAGTGAAGTAGGCGGCGCGGGGATCGGAACCTTTTCCAGTCCGGAACTGGGGGAGGTGGTTTTCGGCGGGATCTATCAGGCGACCCAGGAGGCGGGAGTTTACCTCGCGGCACAGTGCTGCGAGCATCTGAACCGGGCGGTCATTTTAGAGAGCGAGGCGGCGGAGCGGTACGGCTATGAGCCGGTGAATGTGATTCCTCAGCCTAAGGCGGGCGGCTCCTTCGCGACGGCTGCCTATAAAGCTTTCGAGCATCCGGCGGCGGTGGAGCATATCAGGGCGCATGCGGGAATGGATATCGGAGATACCTTGATCGGAATGCATTTGAAGGAGGTGGCCGTGCCGGTGAGGCTGCGGGTCAGACAGATCGGCGACGCGCATGTAGTCTGCGCGCGGACGAGGCCGAAATATATCGGTGGCGAAAGGGCGGTTTACGACAGAGAGCAAATGTGAGAAAGCGGAAGTAAACCTACGGCAGTCAAGAACAAAATTATGTATTACAATGATTGCGGCGCAGTCGAACAACTTCGAATGCGCCGTAATGTATCTGTTTTGCAGGAAACTTCGTCGCAACAAGGGAAGAATGCGAAGCATTCTTCTAAGTGCCGCTGTGCGGCACTTTTTTACAAAGAGAACAACGAAAAATTTCCCCGTCTACTCCGCGGATGGCGCGCTTTGAACTTCCTCCAGCAGATTTAAAATCGTCCTGATGGAGTCCGGCTGACCGCTGCTGTTCATGGCGTCACGGTAATTTTGACGGTTAAAGTATAGTTCATGCACTCGATCCGTCAGTAGATCTGTAGTCAGGTCGTCCTCGCTGATTACGATGGAAAAGCCCTGGGATTCAAAGGACTGAGCGTTTAAAAGCTGGTCTCCGCGGCTGCTTTCCGCTGGAAGAGGAATCAGGATATTGGGCTTTTTCAGCGCCAGCAGTTCGCAGATAGCGTTCGCTCCGGCTCTGGAAATTACGATATCCGCCATGGCGAACAAGTCCTTCAGCTCGGCCTTGACATATTCAAACTGTCGGTAGCTGGGCGTGTTCAGAAGCAGATTGTCTATCTTATCTTTCCCGCAGATATGAACAATCTGAAAGTCTTCCAGAAGCCGGGGAAGCGCTTCCCGCACGGCTTTGTTGACGCTGGCTGCGCCGAGACTGCCGCCGATCACCATGATGACAGGCTTGTTGGCGGAAAAGCCGCACATATTAAGTCCCGCCAGCTTATTTCCCTGGGAGAGCTCGGCCCGGATGGGCGAGCCCGTAAGCACTGCCTTATCGTCGGGCAGCAGCTTCAGGGTCTCGGGGAAGTTACAGCATATTTTCTGTGCCGCGGAAAGGCAGAGCTTGTTCGCCAGTCCCGGCGTCATGTCCGATTCGTGGATGACGCAGGGAATATTTAAGGACGCGGCAGCGCGAACTACCGGGACGCTCACGAAGCCTCCCTTGGAGAAGACCACATCCGGCTTGTATTGTTTTAAGAACTTTTTGGCTTCCGTAAATCCCTTGACGACCCGGAAAGGATCCGTAAAATTTTTGAGATCAAAATAGCGGCGGAACTTACCGGTGGAGATCCCGACGTAGGGAATGTCAAAATCTCCGATCAGCTTTTTTTCGATTCCGTCATAGGAGCCCATATAGGTGATCTCGTAGCCGGCCTCTTTCAGAGAGGGAAGCAACGCAATATTGGGGGTAACGTGTCCCGCGGTTCCCCCGCCTGTCAATACGATTTTTTTCATGTCAACTCCCAGGCACTGCAAAGGGCGCTTTGCGTCTGCCGTGATGCATACTTTTTAGCCTACCATGGTTTCCAGCGCCCTTGCCAGCTGATCGGGGCAGGAGGTCGGCTTTAGACCGCACTTGATTCCCTTGAGCCTTGAGATGGCGTCCTCTGGCTTCATGCCCTTTACCAGCGCGCAGATGCCCTTTAAATTACCGTTGCAGCCGCCGGTAAACCGGACGGAATCAATGAGACCGTCCTTTAATTCGATGTCGATTTCCTGAGAACAGGTTCCCTGTGTTTTGTATTTCATAAAATCATCTCCCTTTCAGTATATGCAGATAGGGTATATTTTAGCAGATTTTATATTATTCCGCAAGATTTCTGTGCGGTGAAACGACAAATTTTGTTCAGTCGCGGAGAAATCATGATATAATGTACGCGATGGCAATGAGCAGTGCGCAGACAGAGGATGTGCGAAGAGGGGAGCTTGCTCACCGAGGCGCATATCCGAATGGATGCATAGGGCGAAGCCCGCGAGCGAGGAAAACCGTAGGTTTTTCGAGCATGCACTGCGGGGATGGTATAATATCCTTATTCAGGGCAGGAATACTTCCGCGGGGGAAAAACAATGGTAAACACAGAGGTTCACTTTACGACAAATCAGCCGCTGCTGCAGAAGCTGGTGGATACGGCGGAAAAAAGATGTCTGGAAAACAAAAAGGATTTCGGCGGAAGAATGGTATTGATCGAGGGCGGCGGCTATGAAAAGATATGGCTGGAGACGCAGCCCATGGGGGGAGAAATGTACGCCAAACGGGATCTGGAAACAGGGCGGAACAATCAGCTTTTCTTCATGGAAAACATACGCGAGGACGGGAGACTTCCCGGAAGCATTGCCCTGATCGACGGGGTGGTGACGCCGCAGTTCGATAAGTTTCAGGGCTTCTGTTTTCCGGCTCCGGCCCTGAATCTGTACTATCTTTTGGGAAAGGATCAGGACTACCTGCAGCTGCTTTACAGCACGCTGGAACGGTTTGACGCGTATCTCTGGCGAACCAGGGATTCCGACGGGGACGGCTGTCTGGAGAGCTGGTGCAGATATGACACGGGGGAGGATCACGCTGAGCGGTACGGCGACGCGCCCAACGCATGGGAGGCGGAGACGCCTCCGGAGGGCTGCGAGGTCGTCCCCATGGCTTCCATCGATGTGATGAGCTATTCCTATTCCTGCCGGGAAACGCTGGAAAAAATCAGCCGAATTATGAAAAAAGCGGATTGGGCCGAGGGCTGGCATAGCAAGGCTCTGCAGGTGCGGGAGAAAATTGCCTCCCTGCTTTGGAGCGAGGAGGCGGGAGCCTGTCTGGATCGGGACAGGCAGCACCGCGTCATGAACGTGCTGACGCACAACACGCTGCGGGCCATGTATTGGAACAGCATCACGCCCTATATGGCGGAGCGGTTTGTGCGGGAGCATCTGCTGAATCCCCGGGAATTTTGGACCAGGATGCCCCTGCCCTCCGTAGCGGTAAACGATCCGCTGTTCCGTAATGTCAGCACGAATAACTGGAGCGGGCAGGCGGAGGCGCTGACGTATCAGCGTG
Organism: Roseburia sp.; assembly: GCA_023662875.1. GTDB lineage: Bacteria > Bacillota > Clostridia > Lachnospirales > Lachnospiraceae > Acetatifactor. The sequence continues at coordinate 27,214 of JAMPIG010000038.1, forward strand.
CGATCCGGGCGCTGGAAAATTACGGATACGACAATCTGATACCGCTTTTGGGGCGGAAGCTTTTTGCCGCCGTGGGGGAAGGGTGTCGTTTTGTACAGCAATACGATCCCTTTACGGGGGAGCCGTCCCTTGTGGAGGGGAAGGAGAAGCAGGATTATTACGGCCCGGCGCTGCTCAGCGTGCTGGAATATATTTCCCGGATGTACGGTGTGCATATAGAGGGGGAAAGGCTGTACTGGGGCGGCGTGTCCGGCAGCGAGTGCGTTTATGAGCAGCGGTGGGGAGAGCAATGCTACCGGCTGGAAAATACCGGGAGCAGAGTCGTCGCGTATATCAACGGGAAGAAAAAGTTTACGGTGGAAGCGGGAATGAAGGTGATCACGGATTTGGAGGGACGGATCACGGAGGTGAGATAATGGCTAATTTTACGAAAAAGGCAATCAAGGATACGTTTATCAGGATGCTCGACGAGAAGCCGCTTAGCAGGATTACGGTAAAGGACATCGTGGAAGAATGCGGAGTTAATCGGAACTCTTTTTACTATCATTTTCAGGACATTCCAGCGCTGCTTGATGAAATCGTTACGGAGGACGCAGATCAGATTATTGCGGAGTACCAGACGATCGATTCCGCGGAGACCTGCCTGACTGCTGCGTTGGAATTTGCCAGGAAGAACCGCCGCGCTATTCTGCATATTTATCAATCTGTAAACAGGGATATATTCGAGCAGCATTTGTGGAAGGTATGTGAGCATGTAGTGTCCGCATATTCGGATGTGATGTTTGCCGGAAAACCTGTGAAGGATACGGATCGGGAAGTGATACTCCATTATTATAAAGGAGTTTGTTTCGGTATCGTCATGGAATGGATGAATACCGGAATGAAGGATGGGATTTCTGATCGGGTCAGGCGGCTCTGTGAGCTGCGCAGGGGCATGGTGGAGGAGATGGTCGAGCGCAGTTTGCGCTGACAATTCAAAATTTTTGGGCATCTTTCGGCGTTTGTCTGTTTTTCAGACATTTCAGAGCCCTGTGTCGCAAATTTGGACACAGGGCTTTTCTTTGACCATTTTTTCCGCGATTTCTTTCTGATATACTCCAGTCATCAGAAGACGAGAGGAGGTTTCGGATGATGAAAACGCGTTCTGTGGTTCCCATGAAGATTGCAAAGACAGGGTATGTCGTCATGTCGATTGTGTTCTGTATGGCCGGGATTCTGTTTATGACATGTCCTGAGCTGTCGGTAAAGATAATCGGCAGGGCGCTTGGAATTGCCATGATTGTATTTGGGTGTATTAGGCTGGTAGGGTATTTTTCCAAAGACCTGTTCCGGCTGGCGTTCCAGTATGACCTGGAATTCGGTATCCTGTTGATTGCGTTGGGTCTGATTATCCTGGTTAAGTCGGCGAATGTGATGAACTTTATCTTTATCGCGCTGGGAATAGCGATTCTTGCGGACGGGCTCTTTAAAATTCAGATTGCCATAGACGCCAGAAGGTTCGGGATCGGCACATGGTGGCTGATTCTCCTGCTGGCGGCCCTGACGGGCGGCGTAGGGCTCCTGCTGGTGTTCCGGCCGGTAGAAAGCGCCTATGTGCTGACTATGCTCCTGGGGGTTTCGCTGCTGGCGGAAGGGATTCTGAACCTGTGCGTTGTACTGAGTACCGTAAAAATCGTCAGGCACCAGCGCCCGGACATCATAGACGGCGAATATCAGGAAATCAGGCGATAGGCGGGATTGCTCCGCGGAAATGTTATTGTCAGGAAGAATAAGGAATCGTCCGGAAATAGCCGGGACAATTTCTGAGAAAGGATGATGGAGCTATGAAATTTTCAAAAACAGTGGTGAAATGCCGAACTGCGATATTGGTTCTTGCCCTTGCGCTGATGGTTCCGGCGGTATTCGGCATGGCAGGGACAAGAATCAACTATGATATGCTGGACTATCTGCCGACTGACATGGATACTGTGGCAGGGCAGAACGAGCTGATGGAAGAGTTCGGCAAGGGGGCATTCTCTTTTATTATTGTGGAGGATATGTCTGTAAAGGACGTGTCCCGGCTTAAGAAGGAAATCGAGAAGGTGGAGCACGTGGAAACGGTGGTATGGTATGATTCCCTGATGGATCTGTCGACGCCCATGGAGCTTCTGCCGGACAGGATTTACCGGGAATTCAATACGGAACATTCCACCATGATGGCGGTCTTTTTTGACAGCGCCACATCGGCGGATGTCACTATGGACGCCATCCGTGAGGTGCGGGCCGTCTGCGGGAAGCAGTGCTATGTGTCCGGCATGTCTGCATTGGTGACGGATTTGAAGGATCTGTGCGAAAAGGAGGAACCGATTTACGTAGGGATCGCCGTGGCGTTGGCCTGTGTCGCCATGCTGCTGTTTCTGGACAGTTGGCTGGCACCCTTTGTCTTCCTTGCTTCCATCGGCATTATGATCCTGTTGAACCTTGGCTCCAATATCTTTTTAGGTGAGATTTCCTATATCACAAAAGCGCTGTCCGCTGTGCTGCAGCTGGCTGTCACCATGGATTACTCCATCTTCCTGTGGCATAGCTACAATGAGCAGCGGGAGAAATATGAGAAGCCGCAGGACGCTATGGCGGAGGCGGTTCATGAGACCTTGACCAGCGTGCTGGGAAGCTCTATTACTACCGTAGCCGGCTTCATTTCTCTGTGCTTTATGTCCTTTACCATGGGCAGGGATTTGGGGATTGTCATGGCGAAAGGGGTGCTGTTGGGAGTCCTCGGCTCTGTTACGGTGCTGCCCGCGCTGATACTGACGCTGGATAAACCTCTGCAGAGGACGAAGCATAGATCCCTGATCCCGGATATGGGAAGGGTTTCCCGGGGAATCGTGAAAGTATTTCCGGTGTTCCTCGTTATCTTTCTGGCGCTGATACCGCCTGCGTATTATGGGTACAGCAAAACCAACAGCGAGGTGTACTATGACATGGGGGAATGCCTGCCGGAGGATATGGAATATGTCATCGCTAATTCCAAGCTGCAGGAGGAATTTGATATTGCATCCACGCACATGCTGCTGCTGGATACGAACGTTTCCCCGAAGGATGTCCGAAAAATGATAAAGGAAATGGAGCAGGTAGACGGCGTGAAATATGTGCTGGGGCTGGAGTCCGTCGTCGGGTCTATGACGCCGGAGGACATTTTGCCGGAGTCCGTCCGGGAGATTCTGAAAAGCGACAAATGGGAGCTGATGCTCATTAACTCGGAATACAAGGTGGCCAGCGATGATGTGAACGCCCAGATCAACGAGCTGAACGATATCCTGAAGAAATACGACGGAGGCGGAATGCTCATCGGGGAGGCTCCCTGCATGAAGGATATGATAGAGACTACGGATCATGATTTCAAGGTGGTCAACGCGGTATCCATCCTTGCTATCTTCGTCATCATTGCCCTGGTGGAAAAGAGCATATCCCTGCCGTTCATCCTGATATCGGTGATTGAACTGGCGATATTCGTCAATCTGGGGCTGCCTCATTATCTGGGACAGAGCCTGCCGTTTATTGCTCCCATCTGCATCAGCACGATACAGCTCGGGGCTACCGTGGACTATGCCATCCTGATGACCACCAGGTATAAAGAGGAGCGCATGGGCGGCGGGGATAAGAAGAAAGCCGTGGGAATTGCCCTGACTACTTCCATTCCCTCGATCATTGTGTCCGGAATGGGACTTTTTGCGGCAACCTTTGGCGTAGCGCTCTATTCCAATATTGATATTATCAGCTCCATGTGTATGCTGATGGCAAGAGGCGCTGCAGTGAGTATGCTTTCCGTTACGGCGATTCTGCCGGCGCTGCTTTTGCTGTGCGACGGGCTGGTCTGCGTGACGACAGTCGGAATGAAGAATAAGAGCAAAGAAAAAACAAAAAAGAAATGGATGGAGGCGACGACATAATGAAAAATAAGGCGGTTCAGGATATGATGAGGAGAAAACGGGGAATGAACGGGATCATGAGGAAAAGAAGGGTCGCAGGACTTACCGTGGCGGCGTTATGCGCTGCGTTGACGTTGGGCGGGGCAGGAGCCAATATGTACACCTTCGCCGCGGATGACAGATCGACTCAGGGAGAGGAGATCGGATCTTCAGAGGGAAATAGCCGCACAGAGGCAGCGAACCGGGAGACATATCATGCGGCGGACGGAAAGGTATCCAAGGAGGAAACCGTCTATGTGCTGGCGGACGCGAAAGGAGATACCAGGAAAATTATTGTCAGCGACTGGCTGAGGAATGGAGAAGGGGTCGATAAGCTGAAGGATGTCTCGGAACTGGCCAATATAGAGAATGTAAACGGGGAAGAAGGATTTGTCCTGGAGGCGGACAATGTAATGGCGTGGGATGCAAACGGCCGGGATATCTATTATCAGGGCAGCACCGAGAAGAATCCGCCCATCGGCATAGCTGTCACCTATAAGCTGGACGGAAAGGAGATTTCTCCGGAGGAGCTGGCCGGGAAAAGCGGCAGGGTGACGATCCGTTTCGACTATACCAATGAGCAGTATGAATATGTTGAAATAGACGGAATCCGGACAAAGGTCTATGTACCGTTCGTCGTGATGACGGGACTGCTGTTGGATAATGAAGCGTTCACTAACGTGGAGATATCAGGGGGCAGGCTGGTCAATGACGGCGGGCGCACGGCAGTAGTCGGATTCGCGCTGCCGGGGCTGCGGGAAAATCTGAACATCGGCCCGGATAAGCTGGATATTCCGGATTATTTTGAAGTTACTGCGGACGTCAGGGGATTTGAGCTGGGAATGACGGCTACCGTTGCCACCAATGCGCTGTTCAATGAGACTGATCTGGAAGACAGGGATATAACCGGAAAGCTGGACGAGTCATTGGAAGAGCTGACGGACGCCATGGAGCAGCTGAAAAGCGGTTCTTTGGCGCTGTATGACGGCTTATGTACCCTGTTGGAAAAGTCGGGCGGCCTGATAGACGGTATCGACAGGCTGAACGACGGCGCATCCCAGCTTCGAACCGGTATAGGTACTCTGGATGAGGGCGCGGCAGAGCTCCAGGACGGGACGGCAAGGCTTCAAGCGGGTCTGGCCACATTAAATGCCAGAAGCGGCGAGTTAAATAACGGCGCAAGACAGGTATTCGATACTCTGTTGGCAACAGCCGGCACGCAGCTGGCGGCAGCCGGATTGAATGTGCCTGCTATGTCAGTTGAGAATTATGCGGAGGTGCTGAATGGAATCATTGCGTCCATGGACGGCGACGCTATCTACCAGCAGGCCTACGGACAGGTTTCCGCTGCAGTGGAGGCAAGGCGGGAAGAGGTTAAGGCGGCAGTGACTGCCACCGTGCGGGAAAATGTGGCCTCGAATGTCGCTGCTGCAGTCAGGGAACAAGTGACAGAGCAGGTAAAAGCGGGAGCCGAGGCAGAGGTGATCAGCGCTGTGCTGCAGGCTATGAACATGACAAAAGAGCAATATGACGAGGCATTGGCAGGCGGATTGATCGATGAGCAGACGCGGGCGGCGTTGGAGAGCGCTGTCAGCAGCCAGATGGCTTCTGATGTCGTACAGAAGGAAATTGCCGATACCGTGGACGCGCAAATGGCAAGCGCCGAGGTAAAGGCAATCCTTGACGAGAATATAGACCGGCAGATGGCGGGCGAAGAGATAAAGGGAGTTATCGCCTCTAATACAGAAGCCCAGGTACAAAAGTTGATTTCAGAGAATATGAGCGGGGAAACCGTGCAGGGACAGCTTGCCGCCGCATCGGAAGGCGCAAAATCCGTTATTGCGTTAAAGGCGTCTCTGGATAGCTATAATACATTTTATCTGGGTCTTCAGGCTTATACCGCGGGCGTAGCGCAGGCGGCAGGCGGCGCAGGGGAGCTGAAGGGCGGCATAGACGAGCTACGCAGCGGGACAGGGAGGCTTTACAGCGGATCCTCTGAGCTGTGCGACGGCATTCAGACCATGAAGGATGCGGCTCCCGCCCTTACAGACGGTATTATACAGCTTCGGGACGGGGCTCTTGAGCTTTTTGATGGGCTCTGCAGGTTCGATGAGGAGGGAGTCCGGAAGCTGGCGGAAGCTGTGGACGGCGATCTGCACGGCCTGGAGGAAAGGCTTAAGGCTACCGTTGAGGTATCGAAGAATTACCAGTCTTTCTCCGGTATTCACGACGGAATGGAGGGACAGGTGAAATTCATTTACCGAACAGATTCCATTGAGGCGAAAGAATAAATTTTCAGGGAATCCCGCTTTTGTATTTACAAATTCCTCCAAAAAAATTATGCTTAAACTGCAGGAATAAGCAGTCGGCGCAGAAACATTTATCCGGAAAAGACAGCCTTAACAGGGCGCGAGGGGGGGCTCGTCCCCTGTGGAGGGGAAGGAGAAGCTAACGTGTTGAAATCAGCAGGCGGGAAGGCTGTACGGGCCTGGAGGGAGGAGCATAAATATGATTCGATATGCAGAGGAGCGGGATTTTGAACTGTTGAAAAAATACGATAAGCATATTACGGGGGAGGAATTGCAAAAAAGCATAGCCGCCCAAAAAGTTTTAGTCATGTTTCATGATACGTTTAACGGGTGGCTGCGGTACAATTTGTTTTGGGATAATATACCGTTTATGAATATGCTGTATTTCCTCGAAGATTTCAGGGGAAAGGGATACGGTAAACAATTAGTCGATTTCTGGGAAAGGGAAATGCGAAGCAAACAATACAAAATGGTAATGACTTCAACGCAGTCAGACGAACAGGCGCAATTCTTTTATCGGAAAATCGGATATACTGACTGCGGCGCTCTGCTGCTGCCCGGCGAGCCGCTGGAAATCATTTTGTCAAAGAGTTTGGATTAACGGCAGCTTATTTTATCGCAAGCTCCAGAGCCATTGTGTAATACACTGTCATGATTCCGCCATTATCCGCTATGGCATGAAAAATCCCCTCAAACAGCTTTTCGCGGACGGCGGATTTTAGCTTCATGTGATCCGGGTATGTTTTCAGCAGCGATATATATTCAGCGGCCGTGAAATCTTTTGTTGTATGATACAGCATATGTTTTACATCAACAAAACCGTAGGCAAGCGCTTTATCAGCCAGCCTTTTTGCATCCGCATCGCTGAACGGGGCGGGAGGGTTCTCCTGATCCATATATTTGCGGTAGAGCTCCTGTATTTCATCAGTCAACTCTCTGCGCCCTTTATCGGCGCCGGCATGATAGGCGAAACGGGCAAACACACCGCCGCTTTTTAGCAGATTATAAACTCTCCTGTAACCGTATTCTTCCGGAATCCAGTGAAATGCAGTGGCCGCATATACTAAATCAAAAGAATTATCTGCGCATATATAATCCTGCAAAGTCAGATTATAGCATGAGAAATTTGCATATTTCCGTAATTTCTCTTTTGCCAGGGCTGCAAGGTTCTCTCCCGGTTCAATTCCAACAAAATGGC
>JAMPIG010000039.1 GCA_023662875.1 Roseburia sp.
TAGAGCACGCGGTTCATACCCGCGGTGTCGAGGGTTCAAATCCCCCTCTCGCTAGTTAAGAGAAGTCCAGAAGCCTTGTAAAATAGCGCGTTCTGGGCTTTTTTTGATGAAATCAAAAGGTAATCAGGAATATGTTTGATAAATTTACAGGAAAGGAACGTGCAGCACATATTCTTTGCAGCGAAAAATGGTTTACATTTCGGCGCGGCTGTGGTAAACTAACCTTATGTGATTCAGCCGACACCCAGTGATCGGATGCTCCAACCGCTGCTTAGTGTCAGGCAATTTCAAAAATAATTTATTTGGAGGAAAAGGAAATGATTTCGAAAGAAAAGAAAACGGCAATCATGAACGAGTATGCCAGAACCCCTGGCGATACCGGCTCACCTGAGGTACAGATCGCAGTTCTGACCGCAAGAATCCAGGAGCTCACCGAGCATCTGAAGGAGAACCCGAAGGATCATCATTCCCGCCGCGGTATGCTGAAGATGGTTGGTCAGAGGCGTGGTCTTCTGGACTATCTGAGGAGGAAGGATATCGAGAGATATCGTGCGTTGATCGAAAAGCTTGGCCTGAGAAAGTAACAGCAAAGAGAACGGGCGGAAGGCAGCCGTCAGGCGGCGCTTCCGCTTGTTGCGCGCATAAGCGGATTAAAAAACCGGGAACAGAAGAAAGTCCCGAGACCACTGAAAAACATATGCGGGCATGTGCTTTTCAGTAGTTTCGGTGTCTTCTGTTCCTCGAGAATAAAGGAGGATACTATGTACAAGACTTATGAGATGGAGCTTGCGGGCCGTCCCCTGAAGGTGGATATCGGCCGCGTAGGCAAACAGGCAAACGGATGTGCGTTCATGCACTACGGAGATACGGTGGTGCTCTGTACGGCTACCGCGTCCGAGAAACCCAGGGAGGGAATCGACTTTTTCCCGCTGAGCGTAGAGTATGAGGAGAAGATGTATTCGGTGGGAAAAATCCCCGGCGGCTTCAACAAGAGAGAGGGCAAGGCAAGCGAAAACGCAATCCTGACCAGCCGTGTGATCGACAGACCCATGCGGCCCCTGTTCCCGAAAGATTACCGCAACGACGTAACGCTGAACAACATGGTGATGAGCGTTGACCCCGCCTGCCGCCCGGAGCTGGTGGCGATGATCGGGGCGGCCATCGCTACCTGTATTTCCGATATCCCCTTTGACGGCCCCTGTGCCATGACCCAGGTCGGTATGATCGACGGCGAGTTTGTGATCAACCCGTCCCAGGAGCAGTGGAAGGTAGGCGACCTGAACCTGACCGTGGCTTCCACAAGGGAAAAGGTGATCATGATCGAGGCGGGTGCGAACGAGGTGCCTGAGAATAAGATGATCGAGGCGATCTATAAGGCCCATGAGATCAACCAGACCATCATTGCCTTTATCGACAAAATCGTGGCGGAGTGCGGCAAGAAGAAGCACGAGTACACAAGCTGTGCGATCCCGCAGGAGCTGTTCGACGAGATGATGAAGCTGGTGACTCCCGAGGAGATGGAGACGGCGGTGTTTACCGACGACAAGCAGACTCGGGAGGAAAATATCCGCGTCATCACCGCAAAGCTGGAGGAAGCCTTTGCGGAGAAGGAGGACTGGCTTGCCGTTCTGGGCGAGGCGGTCTACCAGTACCAGAAGAAGACCGTCCGCAAGATGATTCTGAAGGATCACAAGCGCCCCGACGGCCGGGAGATTACTCAGATTCGTCCTCTGGCCGCGGAGGTGGATATCATCCCCAGAGTACACGGCTCCGCTATGTTTACCCGGGGACAGACCCAGATCTGCAACGTATGTACCCTGGCTCCCCTTTCCGAGCAGCAGAAGCTGGACGGGCTGGATGAGAACGAGGTCAGCAAGAGATATATGCATCATTATAACTTCCCTTCCTACTCGGTCGGCGAGACAAAGCCCTCCAGAGGCCCCGGAAGACGTGAGATCGGCCACGGCGCGCTGGCGGAGAGAGCGCTGATCCCCGTGCTTCCCAGCGAGGAAGATTTTCCTTACGCGATCCGCACCGTGTCCGAGACCTTTGAGTCCAACGGTTCTACCTCCATGGCGTCCACCTGCGCGTCCTGTATGTCCCTGATGGCGGCGGGTGTGCCGATCAAGAAGATGGTTGCGGGTATCTCCTGCGGCCTTGTGACAGGGGAGACCGACGACGATTTCGTACTGCTCACCGATATCCAGGGACTGGAGGATTTCTTCGGCGATATGGACTTCAAGGTAACCGGTACGACGGAGGGCATCACGGCGATCCAGATGGATATCAAGATCCACGGACTGACCAGACCTATCGTGGAGGGCGCGATCGCGAGATGCCGCGACGCGAGACTCTTTATCATGGATACCTGTATGAAGCCTGCGATCTCCGCGCCCAGACCTGAGGTTGGGCCTTACGCGCCCAAGATTATCTCCATCCAGATCGATCCCGAGAAGATCGGGGACGTGGTGGGCCAGAGAGGCAAGACCATCAACGAAATCATCGCCCGTACCGGCGTGAAGATCGATATCACCGACGACGGCAACGTATCCGTATGCGGAACCGACAAGGAGATGATGGATAAGGCTTTGGAGATGGTCAAGATGATCGTCACCGACTTCGAGGAAGGCCAGATCTTCAAGGGCAAGGTAGTCAGCATCAAGGAGTTCGGCGCCTTTATCGAGTTTGCTCCCGGCAAGGAGGGCATGGTTCATATTTCCAAGATTGCAAAGGAGAGAATCAACCGCGTGGAGGACGTCCTGACGCTGGGCGACGTGGTGACCGTGGTCTGCCTAGGCAAGGACAAGATGGGCCGGATCAGCTTCTCCATGAAGGATGTGGCGCAGCGGTAAAAAGTCGGCAAAGCTGACAAAATGAATAAATTCGCTCTGTTGCGGACTTACCCATGAGTAAAAAAGATATTTTGCGGGCTTCCGGCGTATTTCAGAGGCGCCGGGGCCCGCTTTTATTCCCGCGAACAATGAGCCAAACGGCCATGCTCGCATGGACAGTTGGCGAATGTCGCGAGGGTCAAATACCCCGTCCCTTGGGGCGCTTCAAGCTTGATGCCCCGCTGCTTGCGGCGGGGTATTTGACTCCGGTTATGACGATCGGAATCTTTGCGGCAGGTATGCTGACAGGATGGATTGTGGGAAAGATTCCCGTAATCGGGAAATGGTTTACGTTTCAGTAAAAGCATATTTTTAGTAAGGAGGGTTTACATGTTATCACAGGAACTTATCAGGGAAGCGTTGTTGAGGGCGCTCTCCACAGGCGCGGATTACGCGGAGGTTTACGCGGAGCACACACAGCAGAAGACCATTAGTCTGGTGTCCGCCAGGGTGGATAAAATTGCGGATGCGGTGATCTCCGGCGTGGGAATCCGTATTTTCAAGGGAACAAGGTGTGTGGCGGGGTCCGCTTCGTCCCTGGAGCCCGCGGCTGTGCTGGACTGCGCTGCAAAGGTGGCGGACGCGATGCAGGGAACGCCGGAAATTCAGGATCTTGTGTTGAGAGAACGTCTTTTCGGAGACATTCATCCGATTCGGATTGTCCCGGCAAGCGTGGAGAACGCGGATAAGATCGACTATGTCCGCGAGGCCTGCCAGGCGGCAAAGGGCTACAGCGAGGAGATTTCCCAGGTGACGGGAAGCTTTCTGGAGGTGGATCATAAGATCCTGATCGCCACCAGCGAGGGACTGCTTGCACAGGACAGACAGATTCGCAGCAGAGTGAGTATTTCCGCCATCGCCAGCGACGGCAGCGAGAATCAGACCGGTTCCGTGGCACCCGGCGCAAGGAAGGGGCTGGAGCTCTTCGAGGAGTTTGATCCGAAGGAGCTGGGCAAAAAGGCGGCGAAGCAGGCTGTAACCATGCTTCACGCCGGATACATCAACGCGGGGGTAATGCCTGTGGCTATCGAGAACGGCTTCGGCGGCGTGATCTTCCATGAGGCCTGCGGACATTCCCTGGAGGCGTCCAGCGTGGCGCTGGGGCAGTCCCAGTTCTGCGGCAAGCTGGGACAGCAGATTGCGAATCCCAAGGTGACTGCTATCGACGACGGCACGATTCCGGGCGGCTGGGGCTCCATGAACATCGACGACGAGGGCACTCCCGCGCAGAAGAAGATTCTGATCGACAAGGGTGTCCTGAAGACCTATATGATCGACAAGCTCAACGGCAGACGGATGGGCATGGAGTCCACCGGAAGCTCCAGAAGACAGAGCTATCAGTATGTTCCCACCTCCAGAATGACCAACACCTACATAGCGGCAGGGGAGGACAGGGACGAGGATATCATCTCCTCCATCGAGTACGGACTTTACGCGAAGGATATGGGCGGCGGCTCCGTGAACCCTGTGACAGGACAGTTTAACTTCTCTGTAAAAGAAGGATATGTGATTCGGGACGGCAAAATCTGCGAGCCTGTCCGCGGCGCGAGCCTGGTAGGCAAGGGTTCGGATGTCATCATGAATATCGACATGGTAGGAAAGAATGTGGCGAGGGCGCAGGGCATGTGCGGCGCATCCTCCGGAAGCATTCCTACCGATGTAGGGCAGCCCTTGATCCGCGTATCTTCGATTACGGTTGGGGGACGCTAACCATAAGGGTTGAGAATTGTGTGCGCCCGGTTCACGGGCAGATGGGAGAAAAACATGACATATCAGGAATTTAAGAACGCCGTGATCGCCGTCTCCGAGGAGATGAAGGTTGCGGATTATGAACTTTACTATACGGAGAGAGAGTCTATCTCCGTAGATATTTACAAGCAGGAGATCAGCGAGTACAGTACGGATACCGGTATGGGAATCTGTTACCGCTGTATCCGGGACGGAAAGGCGGGCTATGCCTCCACCGAGAACCTGACCGAAGAGGAGGCCAGGTCGCTGGTGCTGCGGGCGCTGGAAAACGCGGGCTCCATTGAGAGCGAGGAAAAGGCGTTTATCCATGAAAAAGGCGACGTATACGCTGTGCTCCCGAAGGAGGAGAGTCCGGTTCCTACCGGCGCGGAGCTGTCCGAGGCGGCGCTTGCCCTGCAAAAGGAAGTGTACGGACAGGATTCCCGCGTGGCGGACGGCACGCAGAGCTATGCGGGCTACGCGAGTTTTTGCTGTGCGCTTTACAATTCCAAGGGTCTTGATCTGGAGGATCGCTCCTCCTACTCCAGCTGCATGGCGTCGGCCCTGGTGTCTGACGGCAAGGAAATGTACAACGGCTTCGAGGTGAAGGACGGCGTACTGGGAGAGATCGACTTAAAGGAGATCGCGGCGAAGGCCGTGGAGGACGCAGTATCGACCATCGGCGCGGACAGCATGCCCAGCGGCAAGTATAACGTAGTCTTTACAGGTCATGCCTTTGCCCAGCTTTTGAACACCTATTCCTCCGTCTTTTCCGCGGAGGCGGCGCAGAAAGGCATGTCCCTGTTAAAGGATAAGGAGGGAGAGAAGATTGCGGCGGATACGGTGACCGTCATCGACGACCCCATGCATGAGAAGAGTCCTCTCAAGAGGACCTTTGACGGAGAGGGAGTGGCGACCTATAAAAAGAACGTGATTGAGAGCGGCACGCTGAAGACCCTGCTCCACAATCTGACCACGGCGGCGAAGGCGGGAGTGAAATCCACCGGAAACGGACAGAAGGCCTCCTATGCTTCCACGGTGGGAGTCGGCCCCTTTACGCTTTACCTGAACCCGGTGGAGGGATCGGAGGAAGAGTTCCTCGCAGCGGCGGAGACCGGCGTCTGTATCAAGGATGTGTCCGGCCTGCACGCGGGGGCAAACCCCATCACGGGAGATTTCTCCCTCCTGGCGGAAGGGTATCGTTTCGAGGAAGGAAAAAAGACAGCGCCTGTGAAAAACATTACGGTTTCCGGCAATTTCTTTACACTTCTGAAGGAGATCGAGAAGGTGGGGACGGATATGAAGTTTATCCGTTCCATGAGCGGAAAATGCGGCGCGCCCTCCGTCCTGGTGAGGAATATGACGGTTGCCGGGCAGTGATGGTGAAGTATGCAGTTGTAACAAATTGGAACGATCAAAACGAAAACGGATATAGAGAATTATATGGAAGAGGAAGCAGATGCGTCAGGCACCTGCTTCCTTGCCGCTTTTATAATGACAATATAATTTTTGCAAAGCGTGGATTCTATTGTTGTAATCAGACGACAGATGGGATAGAATTAGAAAAAAGAAAACGTTGTAAGTGGGACTGAATTTGAAACGGGAGGTGTAAAATGCCTTATACAATAGATGAGATCAGGACAAAAGCAATGCCGATAGCAATTCGCTACGGTGTGGATGCACTTAGTCTTTTGGGTTCCTATGCACGAGGTGAAGCGGATGAAAAAAGCGACTTGGATTTTTAATACAAAAGGGAAGTATGAAAGGGCTTCTTTCTTACTGTGGAATGATTGCGGATTTGGAGGATGCATTTCAGTGTCATGTTGATTTAGTGGTAAAGAATGCAATTAAAGATAAACAGTTTCTTGAAGTGATTGGCAAGGATGAGGTGAAACTTTATGAGAGGTAAGAACTCAGAACGCGTGATACTGCAAAAGATGCTTCGGTATTGTGATGAGATAGAGCAGATTTTGAAAAGCATCATTCTGACAGAGAAGAATTTGAGAATGATACAGAATTTCAGTTTGCGTGTGGAATGTGCATAATTCAGATAGGAGAGCTTGTTGCAGGATTAGATGAAGGTTTTGTAAAAAAAGATCGGTTGGCAGATATTTCTCAAAATATTTTGAAGTGTACTATTTCGAGGTATCTAAGTAATTATCAATTTGATGATAATGATAGGCGAAAAGTTTGTGCACTCTTAGACTTTAATATTAAGGACATATTGATAGAAGAGCAAAAATGGATTGTTTTAAAAAGTAAGTAAATATAATGTAATACTGTCAGGGGCATGTGAAAAAATAAACATTCTTTCAAGCTTTAACAAACTGACCAACCGGAGGCTGCAGAAATGTCAGAAAATCAAAATATAGAATATAAAGAATCATGGCGCACGGAATACCTGAAATGGGTATGCGGTTTCGCTAATGCTCAGGGTGGGACAATCTATATCGGAATAGATGATGCCGGAAAAGTTGTTGGTTTGAAGGATACCAGGAAACTGATGGACGATATTCCCAACCAAATCCAATCGGGACTCGGCATTATTGCCGATGTAAATAAACGGACAAAGGACGGTCTGGACTATATTGAAATCAAAGTAAATCCCAGCACTTATCCGGTCAATTACCACGGAGAATACCATTACCGAAGCGGCAGTACGAAACAGCAGCTTCAGGGTGCAGCTTTGACGGAATTTATCAGACAAAAAACAGGTTATCTGTGGGATGCTGTTCCCGTGGACAACATAGGCGTGGATGACCTTGACCGAAACAGCCTCGATATCTTCCGCCGAGAAGCTGTGCGGAAGAAAAGGATGGAGAAAGAAGATTTGGACATCTCGGATGTAGAGCTTCTTGACCACCTTGATCTTTTGGTGGATGGAAAACTGAAACGTGCAGCGGTTATGCTTTTTTATCAGAAACCGGGGCGAATTATAACCGGCTGTTATGTAAAGATTGGAAAGTTTGGCGAGGGTTCGGATCTGCAGTATCAGGATACGGTGGAGGGATCTTTGTTCAGCATTGCCGACCGGGTGATCGACCTGATTTATACAAAGTATCTGAAAGCGGCAATTTCTTATGAACATGATGTGAGGGTAGAGACATATCCATTCCCCCGTGAGGGTGTGAGGGAAGCCATTTACAACGCCTTGGGACATAATAACTACGCCGCCAGCATTCCAATCCAGATTCGGATTGAGGAGGACGCAATGTATATCAGCAATAACTGTATCCTGCCGAAAAACTGGACGGCGGAGACGTTGATGAAGCCCCATAAGTCAGAACCTTTCAATCCGTCTATTGCTAATGTGTTTTTCCGTGCCGGGTACATTGAGGCGTGGGGGCGCGGTATCCAGAAAATTTGCGAAGCCTGTAGGGAACTTGGTACAGCAGAACCAGAGTATACGGTGCTTGGGGATGATCTTACAGTGAAGTTTACGGCCCTTGAGAGCGCCAAAGTATCAAATCCTAAAATTTCAAAGTATCAAATTGATACTTTGGATGATACTTTGGAAGGAAAAATTCTTGCGTTGTTGAAAAGGCAACCATCTATGACACAAAGTGAGATAGCCTTGCTCCTTGATATATCTGTACCATCTGTAAAAAGAGCTATGAAAAAACTCCTTGAAAATGGGGATATTGTTCGCAAGGGCGGTAAGCGCTTTGGATATTGGGAAGTCAGTTAATATGCTGCGGTTTCTGATTTCGTTTCCAATGAGATTCCGGTTCAAGGACAAACGATATGACGAGGGCAAGTTCCGCTAATGGTTAAGCGGAACCTGCCCTTTTTCCACCGCAAATTATTCTGTAAAACGGAAAGTTAATAGGATAATCATGTAAATTTATATTTATTTAATTGAATTTCGTTTATAAGAGTGTACAATGTTATTTATGGGCAGGAGATGCGCAGGCGGATGAGCGGACGCGGTAGACGGAGAAAGCTGTACGTTTATCCTGCCGGGAAAGAACAGAGAAAGCACAGCAGGCGGGAGGCGTAAAATTGAGAGAGAAATTAAGTCGTTTTTTGATGGGAAGATACGGGAATGATCAGCTGAATCGCTTTTTGATGGTGGTGATGCTGGTATTTCTGGTGCTGCATCTGATTTTCGGAGGCCCCTTTTACCTTCTGGCGCTGGCGCTTTTGATTTACTCTTATTTTCGGATGTTCTCCAGAAATATCGCGAAGCGTTCCGCGGAGAACCAGTGGTATCTGAAAAAGACCATGAAGCTCAGAGGGTGGATTCAGAAAAAGAGGCGCGAGCTGTCGCAGCTGAAGCAATACCATATTTACCGCTGCCCTAACTGTAAGCAGAAGATCCGGGTGCCGAGAGGACGGGGAAAGATTGCCGTTACCTGCCGGAAATGCGGGACAGAATTTGTGAAAAAAAGTTGAGAAGCTGTGCATGTGTGGCTGTAAGTCCGCGGGCCTGCGGCCGGATGGGAGTAAAATGTTCGGGTATATCATCATAAACAAGGCGGAGATGAAATTCAAGGAATTCGATGTATACCAGTCCTTCTATTGCGGGATCTGCAGGGATCTGAAGCGGAAGTACGGCGCGCTGGGACAGATTTCCTTAAGCTACGATATGACTTTTTTGGCTATCCTGCTGACGGGACTATATGATTCGGAGACGACGGAGGGCAGCTGTAAGTGTCTGGCGCATCCCTTTGAAAAGCACGCGACCCGGAATAATCTGTTTACGGAGTATGCCGCGGATATGAATGTCCTGTTCTCGTATTATAAATGCCGGGACGACTGGGAGGACGAAAAGAAGCTCTGGAAGCTGATCTACGGGAAGCTGCTGGAGGGTCGGACAGGAAAGGGGCTACAGACATACGCTGAAAAGATTAAGAGGATCCGTATGCTGATGCAGGACTTTTCCGAGGCGGAGGCATCTGAGCGCGCCGATATCGATACCCTGGCGGGACTTTTCGGAAAGGTTATGGCGGAGATTGTTACGCCCCGGGAGGACGAATGGTCGGAGAATCTGCGTGCGTTGGGATTTTTCCTGGGGAAGTTTGTCTATCTTTGCGACGCCTACGAGGATGTGGAGAAGGATATCCGGAAGGGGAATGTGAATCCGCTGAAGCGCAGATATGAGAGTCCGGATTTTGAAGAGGAATGTAAGACGATATTGACGATGATGATGTCGGAGTGCTGTCGGGAATTTGAGAAGCTGCCCATTTTGGAAAATGTGGAGATTTTGCGGAATATCCTTTATTCCGGAGTCTGGTGCCGTTATGAGGCGGTACATGAAAAGCGGATCGCAGGACAGCGGGAGGCGGACGGCAGGACGGAGGCGGAAAGCGCCGAGCGGCAGGCAGAGCAGTAGAAGGCGGGCGGACGGATCCGGAAGATAAGCAAAAAGGCAGTCATCCGCGGGCGCGGAGAGAGGTAGTTATGTACGACCCATACGGTGTATTAGGCGTGAGCAGGAGCGCCACGGAGGAAGAAATCAAAAAAGCATATAAAACGCTGAGCCGCAAGTATCATCCGGACGCGAATATCAATAATCCGAACAAGGCCCAGGCGGAGGAGAAATTCAAGGAGATCCAGGCGGCTTACCAGCAGATTATGAAAGAGCGAACCTCCGGCTATGGGAGCGGCGGAGGCTACGGCGGACAGAGTTACGGCGGACAGGGCGGGTCAGGCTACGGAGGTTTCGGCGGGTACGGACCTTTCGGCGGATTTGGAGGTTTCGGCGGCTTCGGCCAGAGCCAGGAGACCGGCTATGAGGAGGACACCTATATCCGTGCGGCGGGCAACTATATCCGGAACGGATATTACAGGGAGGCCCGCACTACGCTGGATAATATGGCGGAGGCCGCAAGAAACGCCAGATGGTATTATTACAGCGCCGTCGCGCATTCCGGCCTGGGAAATAACGTGGCGGCTCTGGAGCACGCAAAGCGCGCGGCCGCTATGGAACCGGATAACATGAACTACCGCAGTCTTGTTCAGCAGCTGGAGAGCGGCGGAAGCTGGTACGAGCAGCGTCAGGCGGCCTACGGCTATCCCAGCTTCGGCGGCGGAAATATTTGCATGAAGCTCTGTATAGCGAACCTGATTTGTAATCTTTGCTGCTGCGGAAGCGGCGGCTGTTGCGGCATGGGAGCGCCGGTTATATATTTTTGATTTTTCTATTGCTTTTTTGGAGATTCTCTTTTATAATGGGAATACAAGATATAGATGCGGATTGTGGTGCAGACCACAAAATATAGAAAAGAGTCGTGCCGTGATATACTTGCGGGACGGCTCTTTTTCTGTGACGGGCGCGCAGAAATTTTCAAATTGTCTCTGACAGTTTTCGCTCGACAGCCCAAGGTCTGGTTTTCCGGTTTGACTGTTGGGCGGAGAAATTCCAGGCCTCACAAGCTGCAAAAACAACTCGAAGAATCGTCAGGTGAGCTTTGCCTGCTTTGAAAGCTTTTGGAGCTGCGGCAAACATCCTAAACATCCATGTCAAAGGGCGGAGGAGCAAAGCAAGAAGAACAAAACAAAAAGAACAAAGCAAAAGGAACAAAGTAAGAAGAACAAAACAAAAAGACCAAAGCAAAAGGAACAAGGCAGGAAGAACAAAACAGGAAAAAAAGAACAAGGAGAAGGGGCGGAAAATGAAGATTCAGAAGAGAGACGGAAGAGTGGTTCCTTATGAGGAGGAGAAGATCATTGCGGCGATCCGAAAGGCGAACAATGAGGTAGAAGAAAAGGACAGAGCCGACAAGGAGCTGATCGGGGAGATCCTCCAGGCGGTGCAGGACGAGGATCGGGAAATCCAGACGGTGGAGCATGTTCAGGATATGATCGAGCAGCATCTTGTGGAGGCCAACAAGTATGTGCTGTCGAAGAAGTATATGGTGTATCGCTACCAGCGAAGCCTCCTGCGGAAATCCAATACGACGGACGAGTCGATTCTGAAGCTGATCCGCAACGAGAACAAGGAGCTGGCGGAGGAAAATTCCAACAAGAATACCCGCCTGGCCTCGACCCAGAGGGATTATATCGCCGGGGAGGTCTCCCGGGATGTGACCAGGCGTATGCTGCTGCCGGAGCATATCTCCCTGGCGCATGACAACGGCGTGCTGCATTTTCACGATGCGGACTATTTTATTCAGCCCATCTTTAACTGCTGCCTGATCGACATCAAGGATATGCTGGATAACGGCACGTCCATCAACGGCAAGCTGATCGAGTCGCCGAAGAGCTTTCAGGTAGCCTGTACCGTCACGACGCAGATCATCGCGGCGGTAGCCAGCAACCAGTACGGCGGACAGTCTGTGAATATCAAGCATCTGGGCAAGTATCTGCGCAAGAGCAGGGAGAAGTTCCGGGCGCAGCTTCTGGAGGAGTTGGGGGAGGGACTGGATCCGGTGATCCGGGAGAAATTCGTCGAGATGCGCGTCCGGGACGAGCTGAGATCCGGCGTCCAGACGATCCAGTACCAGATCAACACGCTGATGACAACCAACGGGCAGTCTCCCTTTGTGACTCTGTTCCTGCACATCGACGAGGAGGACGAGTATGTGGAGGAGACGGTGGAGATCATCCGGGAGATCCTGCGCCAGAGGATCCAGGGGACAAAGAACGAGAAGGGCGTTTATGTCACGCCGGCCTTCCCCAAGCTGGTCTATGTGCTGGATGAGAACAACTGCCTGAAGGGCGGCAAGTATGACGATGTGACAAGACTGGCGGCGCAGTGCTCCGCGAAGCGGATGTACCCGGACTATATTTCGGCCAAAAAGATGCGGGAAAACTACGAAGGGAATGTGTTCTCCTGCATGGGCTGCCGCTCCTTCCTGTCCCCCTGGAAGGACGAAAACGGAAATTATAAGTGGGAGGGCCGGTTTAACCAGGGTGTCGTCAGCCTGAACCTTCCCCAGATCGGTATTATCGCGGAGGGCGACGAGGAGATGTTCTGGCGGCTGCTGGACGAGAGGCTGGAGCTTTGTTACGAGGCTCTGATGTGTCGGCATAAGGCGCTGCTTGGCACGCTTTCCGACGTAAGTCCGATCCACTGGCAGTACGGCGCGACCGCCCGGCTGAAGAAGGGCGAAAAAATTGATAAGCTCCTGAAGAACGGGTATTCCACGATCTCGCTGGGCTATATCGGCCTGTATGAGCTGACCTACCTGATGAAGGGCTGCAGCCATACCGCGCCGGAGGGCAAGGAATTTGCGCTCCGCGTGATGGATCATCTGCGGGATACGGCCGCCCGCTGGAAGCAGGAGACGGGGATCGGCTTCTCCCTTTACGGGACGCCTGCGGAGACGCTCTGCTACCGCTTCGCCAGGATTGACCGGGAAAAGTACGGCGATATCCCGAATGTGACAGACAAGGGCTATTATACCAACTCTTATCATGTGGATGTGCGTGAACCCATCGACGCGTTCACGAAGTTTACTTTCGAGAGCGAGTTTCAGCATAAATCCCTGGGCGGAGCCATCTCCTATGTGGAGATTCCGAACCTGGTGAACAACGTGGAGGCGGTGGAGGAGGTTATCCGCTTTATCTATGATAACATTCAGTACGGCGAGTTTAACACAAAGTCCGATTACTGCCATGTCTGCGGCTACGATGGAGAGATCATTATCAACGAGGATAACGAGTGGGAATGCCCTCAGTGTCACAACAAGGATCACGCTAAGATGAATGTGACAAGGCGTACCTGCGGTTATTTAGGGGAAAATTACTGGAATACGGGAAAGACCAAGGAGATCAAGGCGAGGGTGCTGCACCTGTAGGAGCCGGGGCGGAAGATTATGAATTATGCGACGATAAAGAAAACGGATGTGGCCAACGGGCCGGGGATCCGCGTATCCCTGTTTGTCAGCGGCTGCACTCATTTTTGCAAGAGCTGCTTTAACAGTGAAGCGTGGGATTTTGCCTACGGACAGGAATTTACCGAGGAGACGGAGAAAGAAATTCTGAAGGCACTGGAACCGTCTTATATCCGGGGGTTCAGCGTCCTCGGGGGAGAGCCTATGGAGCCGGAGAACCGGGAGACGGTATGCCGCTTGTTGGAAAGAATCCGCAGCGTATGGCCGGGGAAAGATATCTGGTGCTATACGGGCTATGACTACGAAAAGGATCTGCTCCGCTGGGAGCGGGAGGAAAGAGAGCGAGCGGAAGCGGCGGGAAAGGGAGACGGCGGCGAACTGCTAACAGGTACGCAGGTCACGGAAGGCAGGCCGGGGACGGTCGGCCGTCTGCTTTCCCTGATTGATGTCCTGGTGGATGGGGAATTTGTAGAGGAGCAAAAAAACCTTCGGCTGCCCTTCCGCGGCTCGGAGAACCAGAGGCTGATCGATGTAAGGAAGTCCCGCTTGGAGGGACGGGTGGTTTGTCTGTAAGCGGCTGTTTGCTTCTGCGGGCAATGAGCCGGGTCAACGCAGTTGACCTTGAGCCAGCGTTTGCATAGGACAAAAGTCAGCAAGCTAACAAAGTCAGCGAACTGACTTGGCAAATGCGCGAGGGTCAATATCCGTTGCCTGCAGCGGCGTTTCGAAGAATGATTCCGCGTATGCGCTGGCGACACAGAGGAAAAGAGGCATGGAAGAGAGAATCTATCGGGAGTTTGTGGAGATACTGAAGGAAGAGCTGATCCCGGCGATGGGATGCACCGAGCCGATCGCGGTGGCCTACTGCGCGGCGCTGGCCCGGGATCAGCTGGGCTGTATGCCGGAGCGGGTCGAGGTTAAGGCGAGTGCGAATATTATCAAGAATGTGAAAAGCGTTGTTGTGCCGAATACCGGCGGACAGCGCGGGATCAGCGCGGCCGCGGCCGCGGGAATCATCGCAGGACACGCGGACAGGAAGCTTCAGGTACTGGCGGGAATGCCGAAGGATCAGATCGGAGAGGTGGCGAAATTTCTGGGGAGGGCGGAATGCGCGGTGGAACAGTCCGACCGGGAATATGTTTTCGATATCCAGGTAAGGCTGACCGGCGGAGGACACACGGCGTTTGCGGAGATCGCGGGGTATCATACCAATGTGATCCGTCTGGAGAAGGACGAGGAGATTCTGATTTGCAAGGACTATCAGGAGCAGGGAAAGCGGTACGCTACCGACAGGAGCCTTCTGACAGTGGAGCGGATCGTGGAGTTTGCGGACTGTGTGGAGATGGTGGATGTACAGGAGATTTTGCAGCGCCAGATCGATTATAATATGGCTATCGCGGAGGAGGGGCTGCGGGGGGACTACGGCGCCAATATTGGCAGCGTTCTTTTAAAGGCTTACGGGAACAGCGTCCACAACAGGGCGAAGGCTTACGCAGCGGCGGGCTCGGACGGGCGGATGAATGGGTGCGAGCTGCCGGTAGTCATCAATTCCGGAAGTGGAAACCAGGGCTTGACGGCGTCGCTTCCGGTCATCGTTTACGCGGAGGAGATGAAGGCTTCCCGGGAGACGCTTTACCGGGCCTTAGTGGTCTCCAACCTGGTTACAATCCACTTAAAGACCGGAATCGGCTGCCTCTCCGCCTATTGCGGGGCGACTAGCGCCGGCTGCGGCGCTGGAGCAGGAATCGCCTACCTTTATGGCGGAAAGACCTATGAGATTTCTCATACCATTGTCAATGCCATTGCGGTGGATTCCGGCATGATTTGCGACGGGGCTAAGGCCAGCTGTGCGGCGAAAATTGCCTCAGCGGTGGAGGCGGGGCTTCTGGGACTGCAGATGCAGCTGCACGGAAGCCAATTTTACGGGGGCGACGGGATCGTTGTCAAGGGCGTGGAAAACACGATTCGGAATGTGTGTGCCTTAGCCAGCGTCGGGATGAGGGAGACGGATCGGACGATCCTGCGGCTGATGATGGAGGAGGATTCCCGGAGCGGCTGCTGAGGGAAGGAAAGGCTGGTTTCTGCGGAATGGTCGGAAATCAGGGATTCCGAAGCGGCTGCTGAGGAGCGGAAGGGCTGGTTTCCGCAGGGGATGGCGTAAAGCTTTGGAGGCCTGTTGAGGATTGGCAGAAGTTATCCGTGGCGGTAAGGAGATTTGGAATGAGGATTCTGGTGATCGGCGGCAGCTATTTTTACGGACGGGTGTTCGTGATGCTGGGGGCGAAGGAGCATGAGATCACGGTGGTGAACCGGGGTACTTACTCTATGGAAGAGTTCGGCGTCAGGCAGATTGCGGGAGAGAGGCATGACGCGGAGCTCTGGCGGGGATGCGCTGGGAAGTATGATGCCGTGGTGGATTTCTGCGCCTATGAGCCGGGGGATATCGAAACGGTGCTGAGCAACCTGCCGGAAGCGCCGGGGCAGTATCTTCTGATCAGTACGGTGGACGTATACCGGAGGACGGGCGTTGCAGGCGAGGCGATGCGAGGGTCGGGGACGGAAGAGGTGAGGAATCCGGAAGCAAAGACCCCGGAAGGAAAGAATTTGAAAGCGAAGACTCTCGAAGAGGGAGGTTCGGGGAGGGAAATTTCCGGAAAGGGCAGTGAGAATGCTGCGGGGACACGGCTAGATTACAAGGAGGAAGGCT
Source organism: Roseburia sp. (assembly GCA_023662875.1). GTDB lineage: Bacteria > Bacillota > Clostridia > Lachnospirales > Lachnospiraceae > Acetatifactor. Next base: position 16,107 of record JAMPIG010000039.1, read on the forward strand.
TTCCCCTGGAGGATCGCTCTTTTCCCGGGGAGGCGGGAGCCTATATCGCCGGAAAGATTGCGCTGGAGCGGGAACTGCACCGGGTGTGCGGGGAGCGAGGCATCCCTTTTACCGTGCTTCGTCCGACCATCCTTTATGGCCCGTACAATTACGCGCCAAGGGAGTCTGTGTTTATTCGGATGGCGGTGAAAGAGCATGTGCTGCCGCGCTTTACGGATGCCGCGGGCTTTTTTCAGTTTGTCTATGTAAAGGACGCGGCAGAGGCGGTTCTCAAATGCCTGGGGAATGAGAAGACCTACGGGCAGGCCTATAATCTCTGCGGGGACGAGACGCTGGATTATGATGTGTTTTTCCGGGAGATTGCTGCCTGCGCGGCGGAGAATTCAGAAAGGGCCGAAACTCCGGGAGAAGCGGACGACAGAACAAAAAGCGCTGGAACGGCTGCGGGAGGGTCGGACGACAGAACAAAAAGCGCTGGAACGGCTGCGGGAGGGTCGGACGACAGAACAAAAGACGACGTAGCGGCCCGGGAAAAGGCGCAAAGGAATGAGGCGGCTCTCGGGGAGATCCGGATGACACTGGCGGAAGCGGCGGAAAGAGGAATCCCGATCCCTTTTCCCGCGACGGCGGAGGAAACGGAGCTTGTTTCCAACCGAAGGAGCCGGGAAGAGCTGGGGATGGAATACACGCCTCTGCGCCAGGGGCTGCGGAAAACCTTCCGCGCGTTCAGCCGGGTTTACGGGGGATAGAGACTTAAAAGAATAGGAGGTTTTGCGATGGATTTCAGAGAGGATATGTGCCGGATTTTTAACAAGTATGCAGGCAGCATGAAAATGAGAAGCCTGAAATGGTACAGCCGCGGCGGCGGGAGCAGCGCGGATCGGAAAATCGAGAGATTTATCCGGTATTTTGTCCTGCCTATAAAGGCGGACGAGGCAATCTCTTTTCTGGATACCACCGTTCTTAAGACGGCGAGAGAAGGGATGCTGCTTACTTTTTCCGGGATTCTTGTAAAGGAGCCGCTGAATAAGCTGTACTATCTGGAATATGAGAAGATCAAGGGGGCCGAGGTGCGGGAGGTGATCAACGAGGACGGGTGGCTTACGGGAACCGATCTGTATGTGCTTTTTAAGGATGGTACGGAACGAAAGCTTTTTGACGGCTATATCAAGAAGGAATTTTTCGCGGAGTATATAAACGCGGTGACTGCGCTGTTGAACGGGAGCGACCATGCCGGGCCGGAGGCGGGATAGCGAGACTGACTTGCCGTGGAAATGCGGAATCCTTTGACGGTTCCGCCATGCTTCAGGCGTAAAGACCGGATTTGAAATTAAGGGAGTTTTAACGGACTCATAATTTTATATGATATGCCTGTAAGATTCATTGAGAAACGGGAACGGAGGCGGAACAATGAAGAGAGCGGGCAGTTTTAAATTCTGGACTGCAACAGTTATTCTGGTACTGATTGCAGCCCTTTTTGTTGGAGGGACGGTGAAGAGCGGGACAAATCCTGACCTGGCGGAGCTGGAAGGCTACTACGGCGGGCTGGAGGAACAGCTGGTAAAGGATATGCGGGTCTGCCTGGACGAGAGAGGGCTGGCGGACAGCGGCGTGATGCTGACAAGGATTGTGGATGCGGACGGCAGCAGGGAGTATACGATTGCCGTGCATCACCGGAATATCGGCGGAATGACCGCGGTCGAGCGGGAGGAGCTGAAGGCCGCGCTGGAGAAGTTGGCTTTCGAGGGGGAAAACTGTGAATTTCGATGTGAGCTGAGCTTTGGTTTGTAGGACAAATTTGTCGCAGGGAACGACAGGAATAGCATGACATTTTATTGAAAAAGGGGTATACTTTTCTCAGGTGAAATTTTGTAAGGAGGGGATCCCAGAATGTCATTTATTCCGAAACCACAAGAAATTTATAAACACTTTAAAGGGAACCTGTACCAGATCACCGCGATAGCGGAGCACACGGAGACAGGCGAGGCGCTGGTCGTCTATCAGGCCCTGTACGGGGACTTTCGGACATACGCCCGGCCGCTGGAAATGTTTGTCAGCAGGGTAGACAGGAACAAGTATCCGGACGCGGAGCAGGAGTTCCGGTTCGAGCTCCAGGGGCCGGAGGCCCGCAGGCAGAGGGAGGAATCCGGGACGGCGGAAGCGGCGCCGAAGCCCGCGGAAGCTCGTGACGCAAAGGCGGCCGGGGAGACGGCCGTCGCGCAGGATGCGAAGTCAGCCGGGGAAAAATGGTTGGAAGTCCCGCAGTCCGAGCCGGAGGCGGAGCTAAACCTGGATCCCATGCTTCTGGAATTCCTGGATGCGAACGATTACCAGCAGCGCCTGAATATTTTGGCGGGACTTTACCATCGTATCACTGACGATATGCTTACCACAATGGCGATAGCCTGTGATGTGGAGGTAAACGAGGGCGATATCGAGGAGCGGTATGAGGCGCTGAAGACCTGTCTGTTGACGCTGGAACGGTACGAGTGCAACCGAATCCGCTGAAACGACAGCAGGCGTTCCCTTGAAGGTTGGCGGGAAGAAGGGAGCGGCATATGGGATTTGAGTTGGATGACAGGATGGTAATCGGGGTTTCCTCCAGGGCGCTGTTTGACCTGACGGCGGAGAACGAGATCTTTGAGACGCAGGGGCTGGAGGCGTACTGTAGGTATCAGGTCGAGCATGAGCAGGAAATTCTCAAGCCCGGGCCGGGCTTTAGGCTGATCCGGTCGCTTTTGAAGCTGAACGAGTACGGCGGGGGGCAGGCCTTGACGGAGGTCATTATCATGTCCCACAACAGCCCGGATACGTCGCTCAGGGTTTTTAACAGCATCGCCCATTACGGCCTCCCCATCACGCGGTCTGTGCTGGTGAGCGGCGCTTCGCTGGGGCCGTACCTTGCCGCCTTTCAGACCGACCTCTTTCTGTCGGCCTGCGAGGAGGATGTACAGTGCGCCATAGACGCGGGAATCGCGGCGGGGATTATCTGTACGGAAGGCGTGCCGGCTTATGGGATGTCTTCTCATGCGTCAGGCGGGCCGCTGCAGGACGGGCCGGAGGCGGGCGGTACGCTTCGGCGGTCGTTTCAGGACGGCCGGGAGGGAGAAGGCGCGTCTCGGGGACAGCTCTTGGGCGGGGAGGAAGAAAGCCTGCGGCGAAGCAGGCGGATTATACCCATGCCGCAGGCGGCGGGGCAGATCCGGCTCGCCTTTGACGGGGACGCGGTACTGTTTACGGACGAATCGGAGCAGATTTTCCAGGAACAGGGCTTAAGCGCGTTCGAGGAGAATGAGAGGCTGCACGCGAGGGAGCCTTTGGCGGAGGGACCCTTTGCCAGCTTCCTGAAGAAGCTCTCGGATCTGCAGAGAAGGCTGGGGACGGAAGACTGTCCTATCCGGACGGCGCTGGTGACATCCCGAAGCGCACCGGCCCACGAGAGGGTTATTCGAACCATGCGGGCTTGGAATGTGCGGGTAGACGAGGCGTTTTTCCTGGGTGGGCTGGATAAGCGGGATATCCTGAGGGCCTTCGGGGCGCAGATTTTCTTTGACGACCAGGTAAAGCATACCCAGAGCGCGGCGCAGGCCGTACCTGCGGCCAGGGTGCCTTACCGGAGGGCGTCGGCGCGGTGAACGTGGCGCGGAAGCGGACTATTCGGGGCGTACCCGGGCTGGCTGAGGCTTGGTGAATTTTCCGGTTCGCGATATCGATTTAGGACGATTACGTCATATGGGCGGAAAAGCGGAAAAGGGTATAATAATGAAATATATCGAGATAGAAAAGGGGCGGTTCCAACAGCGCCCCAACCGGTTTATCGCTTACGTCGAGCTAAACGGCAGGAGCGAGAGGGTTCACGTAAAAAACACGGGACGGTGCAGGGAGCTGCTAACGCCGGGAGCCGCGGTATACCTGGAAAAGGGCCGAAATCCCGGCCGTTCTACCGCTTACGACCTGATCGCGGTGGAAAAGGGAGAGCGGCTGGTCAATATGGATTCCCAGGCACCCAACCGGGCGGTGGAGGAATGGCTTCGTTCGGGGGGACTTTTCCCGGAAACGACCCTGATCCGGCCGGAGACGGTTTACGGAAACTCCCGGTTCGACTTCTATGTGGAGACGGCGGAGGAAAAGATTTTTATCGAGGTAAAGGGAGTTACCCTGGAAGAGGAGGGAGTGGTTCGTTTTCCGGACGCGCCCTCCGAGAGAGCGGTAAAGCATGTGGAGGAGCTGATTGCGGCGAAACAAAGCGGTTACCGCGTTTTTGTGCTGTTTGTCGTCCAGATGGAAGGGGTAAAATACTTTACGCCGAACCGGGATACGCATCCTGCCTTTGCGGAGGCGCTCTGCCGGGCGGCGGAGGCGGGGGTGGAGATTCTGGCCTATGACTGCGCTGTGACGCCGGATTCCATGAGGCTCCGCTCCCCCGTGCCGGTGCGGCTGGGAGTTGAACCGCCGGAAGACGAGGCTGCTTCTGCGGATGATTTCCGGGGGAAGGCCGATCCGAGTTTGGAGACACCCGGTTTCGTCGGCGGAGGGCGGGAAAACGTTCCGATCCGCTTTCGTGAATCTTTAGAGGATATTAAGGGAACTTTAAGGCTTGCGGGCATTCCCAAACCGCTTCTGGAATGGTATGATAGGAGCAGAAGAATCCTTCCCTGGAGGGAGGAGCCCTCGCCCTACCGGGTGTGGGTGTCGGAGATTATGCTGCAGCAGACCAGAGTCGAGGCGGTGAAGCCGTATTTTAAACGGTTTATGGAGGCGCTGCCGGATATCCGGGCTCTGGCGGAGGCCGACGAGGAGCGGCTTTTGAAGCTCTGGGAGGGGTTAGGCTACTATAACAGGGCGAGAAATCTGCAGAAGGCGGCGGTTCGAATTCAGGAGGATTACGGCGGAGAGATGCCCTCCGAGTACGAGGAGCTTTTGAAGCTTCCGGGGATCGGAAGCTATACGGCGGGGGCAATTTCCTCTATCGCTTACGGAAAAAAGCATCCGGCGGTGGACGGAAATGTGCTGCGGGTGCTCTCCCGGATCCGGGAGGACGAAAGGCCGATCACGGACGGGAAGGTTAAGACGGCGGTGGAAGAGGAGCTGTCGGAGGTCATGCCGTCGGATCGTCCGGGGGACTTTAATCAGGCGATGATGGAGATCGGGGCCTGCGTCTGCCTGCCAAACGGCGCGCCCCTCTGCGGCGGATGTCCGCTGACTTCCCTTTGCCTTGCCTGCGCCCGCGGGACGCAGGCGGACTTCCCGAAAAAGGAAGGGAAAAAGGAGAGGAAGATTCTGGAGAAGACGATTCTGGTCATCCGGGACAGGGACAGGACGGTAATCCGCAGGAGGGCGGAGAAGGGACTGCTGGCGGGGATGTACGAGTTTCCGACGCTGGAGGGCTTCCGCACGGCGGAGGAGGTGGCCTCGTATCTGGCCGGGAACGGAATCCGGGTATTGAGGATTCTGCCCCTGGAGGACGCCAGGCATATTTTCAGCCACAGGGAATGGCACATGAAGGGCTATATGATCCGTGTGGACGAGCTGGAGTCCGGAGAACCGGGAGAGGATACGAGGGACTGGCTGTACGTCGAACCGGCCGAGACGGAGGAGAAATATCCCATCCCGTCGGCCTACGCCGCTTATACCAGGAGCCTGAGCATCCGACTGGGGAAGGAAAGATATAAGGAGGACTTGTAGGTGAAGCTTTTATCTGTGGCAGTGCCATGCTATAATTCCGAGAGCTATATGAAAAAGTGCATTGATTCGCTTCTGGCGGGAGGAGAGGACGTAGAGATCATCATTGTGGACGACGGTTCCACCGGAGATCGGACGGCGGAGATCGCGGACGAATACGCGGCGGCCTTTCCGACGATCGTAAAGGCGGTCCACAAGGCGAACGGCGGGCACGGCTCCGCGGTGAACGCCGGAATCGACAATGCGACGGGGCTCTATTTCAAGGTGGTTGACAGCGACGACTGGGTAAAGGAGGAGGCTTACCTTCAGGTGCTGGAGACTTTGCGGGAGATGACGGGAGGCGCTAAGCCCCTGGATATGCTGGTCTGCAATTATGTCTACGAAAAAGAGGGGGAGAAGAGGAAAAAGGTAATCCACTACCGCCACAGCCTTCCTGTCGACAGGCTGTTTACCTGGGAGGACTGCCATCATTTCCTGAAGGGGCATTATATTCTAATGCATTCCGTGATCTTTCGGACAAAGCTGTTAAAGGAGTGCGGAATCAGGCTTCCGGAGCACACGTTTTATGTGGATAACCTTTATGTGTTTGAGCCGCTGCCGTTTGTGCGCTATCTGTATTATCTGGATGTAAATTTTTACCGCTATTACATCGGCAGGGCGGATCAGTCCGTCAACGAGGAGGTCATGATCTCCCGGATCGACCAGCAGCTTACGGTGAACCGGATCATGATCGATTATCTGTCGGGGAAGAAGGCGGAGATTATAAAGAACAAGAGGCTGTACCAGTATATGAGAAACTACCTGGAGATCATTACGACGGTTTCCTCCGTATTGCTGATCCGCTCCGGCACAAAGGAAAATCTGGAAAAGAAGAAGGAGCTCTGGAAGTATCTGAAGGAAAAGGATCCGATCCTGTACCGGAGACTGCGCCACGGAATCATGGGGGAGGCAATGAATCTGCCAGGCCGCAGCGGGAGGAAGGTTTCTGTGGAGGGGTATAAGATCGCTCAGAAAATTTTTAAATTCAACTAGGCGGAACACGCTTCCGAAAATCAGAATTCCATTGTAAAAAGCGAACGAGGTCTGTTATAGAGTAAAAACGCCTCAGGTCAACCGGCCTGGGGCGTTCTCTTGTTTCTGTTTTCAGGATTGCTGACAAGCAGCAGTTCTTTCTTGTAGACCAGGACATACATGATAATTCCGAAGAGCAGCCCCGTCGCCACGTCAAACATGGAATGCTGCTTGATAAAAACGGTGGAGAGGACGATGGAGCCGGCCAGAAGACCGGAAGCCCTCCGCAGATGCCCCCCCCATTTTAACGAGGCGATATCCTTGCTTCGCATGACGGCGAAATGCGCGCCCAGGGAATTGTAAACGTGGATGCTGGGCCAGAGGTTCGTCGGCGTATCAGTCTCCCAGAGCTTGCCGACGAGCCAGGTAAGGCAGTTGTCCCTCGGCAGGACGGCGGGCCGCAGATGGTGCCCGTTGGGCCAGAGGGTGGAGATAATCAGGAACAGCGTCATCCCCGTAAACAGGAAAGCGCAGACCTTATAATAATCCTGCCTGTTTTTGAAAAGCAGATAAAGCACGACGACCGATACATAACCGAACCATAACAGGTAGGGGATGATAAATATCTCACAGAAAGGGATATAGTCGTCCAGAACGACGTGTATTACCTGATAATTCCTGACGTTTTTCTTTTCCAGCCAGGCGAACCAGGCAAGATAGATCACCATATAAATCAGCAGGGGAATTCCATGCTGATATTTCTCAAAGAATTCACGCAGCTTTTTCATTTTGATACCAAACCTCCATGTCGTCTGTCCTGACACGGCGAGTCAACCTCCAGGAGCACGGGAAAGAACCGTTGCCTGCGGCGGGACGTCCGCCCCAATCGTCTTGCAGAAGAATGAATTTCGTTTGATTCGATCCGACGACATTTACAGTATAGTCCATCAATGGGAAAATGCAAGATACTTTCAATCATCTTAAGCAATCTTAAGAAAAACTTCAGGTTTGGCCGGAGACGGTCAGGGCGTGATCATGTAAAAAGCGTTCTGCCCGCAGGTCACCGTGATCCGGTCGCTCCTTCTGGTAACCTCGCCGTCCGTCTGCACCCAGAGCGGGGAGGCGGTTTCAATCGTTACCTTTCTGGCCCGATAAGGGGTAATTCCCTGAAAACGATAATGCTTTCCCTGAAAGGCGGTGGGCAGCGCGAAAAGCACAAGCAGCTTCGACAGATCCCCGGCGGCGCAGAGATCCAGTATTCCGTCAGAATCGTCTGCGTCGGGACAGAACATAAAGCCGCCGCCCTCAAAGCGGTGGATCATACAGGCGGTAAATAGAATGCTGCCGATATCGACGGGAGGCTGATCATCCAGAATCAGCCTGGCGGAGACAGCCTTCGTCGCGAAAAGCTGTTTTAAAGCGATCCCTAAGTAGGTAAGCTTCCCCAGGCCCAGCTTGTTCAGAACCTTTTTTATTTTGGAGCGCAGCGCCTCCTCGCAGACCGCCGCGTCAAAGCCGATGCCGCAGCTGACCGCGAAACGCCGGATTTCACCGTCCGGATAAGCGACGGAGCCCAGATCCATAGCCCGGCGCGTCCCGGAGTTCAGGATCAGATCCAGCGCGGCGGCGGGAACCGTGGGAATTTTCAGATCTCTTGCCAGGTCGTTGCTGGAGCCTGTGGGAATATAGCCTATGGTAACCCTGGAAGGATCCGGGATTCCCTGGAGCGCTTCGTTTACCGTGCCGTCCCCGCCAAGGATAATCAGCGAGACGGGTGCCTCGGCCGCGGAAACGATTTCACCGGCGATCCGGGCCACATCTCCCGCCTTCCCGGAGAAATAGGGGCGGTAGGAAACATTGCCCTGCCGCAAAGCCGGTTCGATCTGCTCTTTCCAGATTTTCATGCCCTTCCCGGAGCGGGACGCAGGATTCACAATAATATGATACATGAGACACCTCTTCTTTTGTCCTTTTGATTTTATTATAGCTCCTGGATAATAAAATCATCTCTTTGATTTTATTATAGCTCTTGGATAATAAAATCATTTCTTTGATTTTATTATAGCAGTGATTGCATCTTCGGTAAAGCCTTAATTCAAAAGAGATTTTCTGTTTGCAACCGGCGGATTCTATGATATAATGGCGCAGAGGAAAATCAAGCGGCTGCGAAGCAGACATTTGATTTTCCGGGGAAATCGAAGATTTCCCCTTGCCATATAACGAGCAAACCGCCTGCGAAGCAGGCAATAAAGCGCTGAAAGCGCGGGTTTGCGAGTATAATCAGGCGCAGAGGAAAATGTAAAAAAGATGGAGGATGAAGCATGTATTCATTGGAGGATTTGAGGAAGACAGACCCGGAGATTGCCCAGGCGATCGTAGACGAGCAGGAGAGGCAGAATAGCCATATCGAGCTGATTGCCTCGGAAAACTGGGTCAGCAAGGCGGTGATGGCGGCCATGGGCAGCCCCCTGACCAACAAGTACGCGGAAGGATATCCGGGGAAGCGGTATTACGGCGGCTGCGAATGCGTCGATGTGGCGGAGAATCTGGCGATTGAACGGGCAAAGGAGCTGTTTGGCTGCGAGTACGCAAACGTACAGCCGCACTCCGGGGCCCAGGCGAATATGGCGGTCATGTTCGCGGTCTGCAAGCCCGGGGATACGATTATGGGAATGAACCTGGATCACGGCGGCCACCTGACCCACGGAAGTCCGGTCAATATGTCCGGCAAATACTTTCATATCGTTCCTTACGGCGTCAACGACGAGGGCTTTATCGATTACGATAAGCTGAGGGAGATTGCCCTGGAGGCGAAGCCCAGGATGATTATCGCGGGCGCTTCGGCTTATGCCAGGACGATCGATTTCAAAAAGTTCCGGGAGGTCGCGGACGAGGTGGGCGCGGTGCTCATGGTAGATATGGCGCACATTGCGGGTCTTGTGGCGGCGGGGCTTCATCCCAGCCCCATCCCCTACGCGGACGTGACGACAACGACGACCCACAAGACCCTGCGCGGCCCCAGAGGCGGTCTGATCTTAAGCAGCAACGCGGTCAACGAGAAGTATAATTTTAATAAAGCGATCTTCCCCGGTATCCAGGGTGGCCCGCTGATGCATGTGATCGCCGCGAAGGCCGTCTGCTTCAAGGAGGCGCTGAGCGAGGAGTTCAAGGTATATCAACAGGGGATTCTTGACAATGCCCAGGCGCTATGCAAGGGTCTGCAGGAGCGGGGGATCCGGATTGTGTCGGGCGGCACGGACAATCATCTGATGCTGGTGGATCTGACCGGCTTCGGACTGACGGGCAAGGCGGTGGAGAAGCTGCTGGACGCGGCCCATATTACCTGCAATAAGAACACGATCCCCAACGATCCGCAGTCGCCCTTTGTGACCAGCGGGATCCGGCTGGGAACCCCGGCGGTTACCTCCAGGGGCATGAATACGGAGGATATGGGGAAAATTGCGGAGGCGATCGCCCTTGTGGTCAAGGGAGGCGAGGAGAAGATCCCGGAGGCCCGCGCGATCGTGCAGGAGCTGACGGAGCGGTATCCTCTGAGCTGAGATTGGTTTTACGAAAAACAGTCCGCGCTTTGGGTAAATTCACGAATGGGCAGGGCGGCGGAGAGGTCATTCTTTCCGTGTAGAGCAGGATCTTCCGTCCCGGCAGAAAAGGTCTGCAGCGCTGCAAACTTGATGCCCGTGCATCGCAGATGCATTTTGCTTTGCAGCGGGATTGTTGACTTGTTTTGCCAGAGGGCGAAGACGGGAAGGCGGGGATAAGCTTGGAAATAAAAATCGCCATATGCGACGATGACGCCGCCCAGAGAGAGTATCTTGCGCGGATCGTCTCGGAGTGGGCCGGAAAAAACCGATATCTGGTTCGGCTGCAGCAGTACGCGGACGCCGAAGCCTTCTTCTTTGACTATGAGGAACAGAAGGATTTCGATATCCTGCTGCTGGATGTGGAGATGCCGGGGATGAGCGGTACGGAGCTGGCAAGACGGGTGAGAAGAGATAATGCGGCGGTGCAGATTGTTTTTATTACCGGGTATTACGAGTATTTCAGCGACGGCTTCGATGTGTCCGCCCTGCATTATCTGCTCAAGCCGGCGGATGAGGGAAAGCTCTTTCCCGTGCTGGAAAGAGCGGTTCAGAATCTGGCCTGGCGGCAGCGGTCGGTTCTGATCTCCACCCAGGAGGGGGAGATTAAGATTCCGCTGGCGGACATCCTCTACGCGGAGGCGGAGAAGGTATATGTGATGGTTCATACCGTACAGGGAAATTACCGCACCCGGATGACGCTGGGGAAATTCGGGGAACAGCTGGACGATACCTTCTTTAAGGTGCATCGCTCTTACCTGGCGGGTCTGAAATACATTAAGAAGATTACCCGAACCGATATTACCATGCTGAACGGCGATGTGATTCCTGTCAGCCGCGGACTCTACGACGAGGTGCACGCGGCCCTGATGAAGTATTTGTAGACCTTCGGAATCCGGCGGAGCGCGTTGAAAGCAGAGGATGATGAGCGACTGCGCCTCGTGGTTTCGAAACGGTTGCTCGAGGCGGGGAAGAGGTGCGACAGTAGGGAGAAGACAATGCTGCTGGACAGACTGATTCGAAAAAGAGTAAACAGCTATGAAAAGGAAATCATGCAGAAGTACTTTGCGGAGGTGGAAAACATGTACGCCCGGATGCGGGGCTGGCGGCACGATTACCGGCATCACATCCAGACGCTGAAGGTTTACGCCGCGGACGGAGAGGTGGAAGAAATCCGGGCTTACCTGGATATGCTGGACGAGGATCTGACCAGGGTGGAGACCGTTGTCAAGACGGGAAACCGTATGGCGGACGCGATCCTGAACAGCAAGCTCTCTCTGGCGGCGGAGAGGGAGATTCAGGTAAAGGCGGACGCCAGAATCCCCGTAAGCCTTACGACCCCGGCGGTGGATCTCTGCATTATCATCGGCAATCTTCTGGATAACGCGATGGACGCCTGCCTGGAGCTTCCCCCGGAGGAGCGGCTGATCCGGCTCTATATGGAGATGAAGGGAAATTATCTTTACCTGGCGCTGACTAATACGGCGGCGGGGCGGAAAAAGAAGAGCTTTGCCAGCCGGAAGGGGGAGGGGCACGGTCTGGGACTGATCCGGCTGGACGAGGCGGTAAGGAAAAACAGCGGCTACGTCACCAGGGCCTCCGAGGACAACGCGTTTTCTACGGAGATTCTGCTGCCGCAGTAGGAGCGCCCGCACCCTCCGCATAATACTGCGCCTGCGCATTCCAAAGCTCATAATATCTGCCGTCCTTCTGGGAAAGCAGCTCCTCATGACTACCGGTCTGCACAATCCTTCCCCCGTCAAAAACCGCAATCTTGTCGCAAAAACGGCATGACGCCAGCCTGTGGCTGATATAAACAGCCGTCCTGTCCCCGGCGATTTGATTAAAGCTGCTGTATACCTCATATTCCGACACCGGATCCAGCGCGGCGGTAGGTTCGTCCAGAATCATATAAGGGGCATCCTTATAAAGTGCCCTGGCAAGGGCGGTCTTCTGTGCCTCGCCGCCGGAAATCTCTACTCCGCTGCCGTCAAAATCCTTGTAAAGAAAGGTTTCAAGCCCCTTCGGCATATCATCCGGACGCGAGCCCATCCTTGCCTGCTGCAGGCAGCGCTTTACACGTTCCGCATCATACTCAGGCCCCGCCGCCACATTCTGCCCCAGCCGAAAGGAAAAAAGCCTGAAATCCTGAAAGACCACCGAAAAGACGGAAAGGTACTCCTCATAGTCATATTTCCGGATATCCACTCCGTTGAGCAGTATGACGCCCTCCGTAGGATCGTACAGGCGACACAAAAGCTTGATAAACGTAGTCTTGCCGCTTCCGTTCACGCCCACTACCGCCAGCTTTTCCCCGATCCGGAATTTCAGGCTGACATGCCGCAGGGCATAGTCCGGGGCGTTCGGATAACGGAAGGATACGTCCCGAAATTCCACAAAATACTCGTTGTCATCCCGCTTTTCCACCGTCAGCGTTCCCTGATACATATTGTTCGGAATCTCAAAATAGGAAAAATAGCGCTTTAGATAATGGTTGTTGGCGGACGCGGTCTGAAGATCGGCGGCCGTTCCGGTGAGGGACGCCATCATCAGCATCATGCAGGACACATATTGCGCGATAGAGCCTACGGTAATATCTCCTCCCGCCGCGGCACCGATCAATATCATATATACTGCAAACCGCAGCAGATGACCGACAGCTTCGTCCGTCATGCCAAGCAGCGACCTCTTTATGTCTAAAATCAGTTCATTCCTGCATAGCTCCATGTCTTTACTCAGGATGAAATCCGTCAGGCCCTCCTGCATATCATACATGCGGATTTCCTTGCCGCTGTCATATCTTTCCACATAATCCGCATACTTTTCCGCCAGAGTGTTCATATCCACGCAGCTTTCCCAGAAAACGTGATTCAGCTTTTCACTCCTGCGGGTTGTAAAAATTCCCCAGCCGCAGGCCGCCGCAACCCCTCCCAGGAGGAGAAGCTTTACGGGAAGAGTGACCGCATCGATCCGGAAGAAAGACGCCGTCAGGGAAAAGGACATGATAATCTGCGTCAGGCTGCGAAGCAGATCCTCCATATAGCGGTACAAATAAAACAGGTTATATCCTGTCTGGGATTCCATCCGGATTCTTTCAAGGAGACGCGTCACCTCCGGATCCTCAATCGACGCATACGCCATCTGCATGGCCTTCTCCGAAAAGCTCCAGTCCTCATTCCGGTACATTTCTCCCGCCGCGGCCGACCGAAGGGACGAGATATAGGTGTCCGCCAGCTTCATGACAAAGACGATCCCCACTGTCAGCGCCGCGTAAAGAATCAACACCTTCACCGGCCTATGATCCCAAAGCGCGTCCAGAAGCCGCGCCGAAAACCAGATCGGCACATACGGCAGGGCCGCGCCGATCAGACTGTTCAGGATCAGACAGACCGAGTAAGTCCGGCTGAGTGAAAAAAGAAGCTTGACGGATTTTCTAAAAATTCTGAGATGCTCTGACCGTTTCATACGAATAACCCTGCCTTTCCGAAATGTACAAATTCTTTATTCCCGCGCTTCAGGCTTGATGCACCGCTTGCGGCGGGACATTTGGCTCCCTGTACCAGCAGCTCTGGATTTCATAAAGGCTGCTGTACTCGCCGCCAAGCGCCATCAGCTCCCGATGCGTTCCAACCTCCGCAAGCTTCCCCTCCTTCAGATACAGGATCCTGTCGCAAAACTGCGTGGACGCCAGTCTGTGGGAAATAAACAGCGAGGTCTTCCTGTCGGTCAGACTGCGGTACTGCTGATAAAGCCTGTTTTCCGCAATCGGATCCAGGGCCGCCGTGGGTTCGTCCAGCACGAGCACGGGCGCATCCTTATAAAGCGCTCTCGCAAACATCAGCTTCTGCAGCTCTCCGCCCGAAAACTCCGTGCCGTCCTTGTTGACCTGTTTATCCAGACGGGTATGGATCCCCAGCGGCAGAGAATCCAGCTTTTCTCCCAATCCCGCCAATCTCATACACCGCTCGACCCAGGCTTCGTCGGCTCCCCCGCCGATCTTCCCCGATACCGTTTCCGCCAGGGAAAAGAACGCCGCTTTTGTCTCCTGAAAAACCGGCGAAAAAAGACGGTAATAATCCTTGCGGGCGAAACGGCGAACCGACACGCCGTCGATCAGGATATCCCCGCCGGTGGGTCGGTAAAGGCCGCACAAAAGCTTGACCAGCGTTGTCTTGCCCGCTCCGTTCAGCCCTACCAGGGCCACCTTCTCGCCCGCCCTGATCGTAAAGCTGACATCCTGCAGCGTATCCTCCTCCGCCCCGTCGTATCGGAAGGAAACATGCTCAAACGTAATTTCAGGAGGATGGCTTAAAAACTGTTCCGCCGAGGGTCGGCTGTTCCGAATTTCGGTTCCGCTCTCCTCAGACAGCTTCTCATCTCTTTCGCCGCGAAGCGCCGATGATCTTCCTTTTTCGCTCCCGGCTTCGCTCTTCTCGGACAGCTTCTCATCCACTTCGCCACGAGACGCTTCCGCCCCGTCTCTCTCCGCCAGATCCATATATTCCCGGAAGTCACAGACGCTGAGACCGGCTGTATGAATGCGGTTCCAGCTGTTCATGATGCTTCCGATAAACTCCGCAAACATGGAGATTGCCGAAAAGTACAGCACGAACCGGTCTATCGTGATCTCTCCCCGAAGGGTCATCGCGATCAGAATTGCGTAAGAAGCGCCGTCCCGCAGCAAAATCACGAGCAGCTCGGCAATTTTTGAGACAAACTCCCTCCACACCAGTCTTTTGTCCCAAACCGAACGCTGCCGTGTCAGCTCCCGGAAAACATCCCTGAACCACCCCGCCATCCCGTAAATGCGGACATCCTTCGCCGCCGCAAAGTCCGAGGAAGCCCTTTGCGTATACCGGATCTTACTGTCGATGTCCGTCCATTCGCTTCTGTGACTGTACTCCCATCTGCGGTATGCTCCGGCGCACAGCCAGTTGACCGCGGGAGCCATCGTCAACAGGGGGACCAGAACCGGACTCACGGCCAGGATCACCGAGCCGAACAGACAGTAGCAGATAATATTTTTCACAAGATTCCCCGTCTGCATCGGCACGTCAAAGATCGGCTGCACTCCGTTCCACATCTCCGTTGACTCCTTCGCCCGCCGACACAGATCCCGGTTTTCCTTTTTCTCATAATCCTGATAAAAGCACTCCATGGATTTCCGGTCGATTTCCGCGCTCCTCTGAAACCGGTACGCCATAAGGTACGACTGGGATAAAGCATTTGTAAACCGGTGCAGCATCGCCGCTACCGCCATGGCCGCAATTAGGCCTCCCACGCGGAAGACCGCGTGCGACAGATCCTTTCCTCCCGTTACCTCCGCCACCACCAGAGACGGCAGATAAACGCCCGCATACGCCGTAAAGACCTCCAGCGGTATATTGACCGCCATCAGCGCCAAAGCGGCCGGCGTTCCCTTCGCCGCTCCCTGAAAGCTCCATAAGATATTACTCCAGACGGAACGGTACGGTTTTTTCTTCGGTTCCCGATTTTTTTTCAAAGCAGTTCTCCTGTCTTACCCCTTCTCCGGATTTAAGACGGCGGATGCCTCTCGCTTGGAAGGCACCGTGCGTCTGGTTCCGACGCTCTACCTCGTAGCACGGTTTCTGGATGCCTCCCGTTTAAGAAGGCGCGTGCGTCCGTTCTTCTCCGGGCGAATATAACGTTCTTTTCGTTAAAGTATAACACCTTGGCAGCCGCATAAAAGAAACGTGCACGAACAGCGTCTGTCCGTACACGAATTGCAGATTTCTTCACGCCTCCTTTGCCGGAACCAGAAATTCCGACGTGAACGCCCCGTCCTCGCTGTTATACTTGCACCAGCCGCCGTGTTCCCGAAGGATTGCCTCCACGCGCCGCAGTCCGAAGCCGTGCGCGCCCTCTTTGCGGGAATCAAAAAAGCTTCCCTTCTTTTCCCTTTTCCCGCCCGCAGAATTAAGCATGGAAAAGTACAGCATCTTTCCCTTCATCCCCATGTACAGCCTGATAAAACGCGGCTCCTCCGCATTGCCGCAGGCCTCGACGGCATTATCCAGCAGATTGCCCACAAGGATGCTCAGCTCCAGATCGGAGAGCAGCAGCCCGTCCGGCACATTGGCCTTGACCGTAACCTCGATTCCCGCCGCCTTTGCCTGCGCCAGCTTTGCCGACAAAATCGCGTCCAGGGAAATGTTGCCTGTCTTTAAAAGCGTATCCACATGCATAAGCTGCTGATCCAGCTGCTCGATATAAGCGAGCGCGCGCTCTGTCTCCCCTGCCTCCAGCTGCCCCTTCAACGCCTGAAGATGATGGTGGAAATCATGCTTATAACCCCGCATCTCCCGGTAGATACCCTGTACCTCCCCCAGATGCTGCCGGGACTGCTCGGTCTGATATTGCATTAGCTTTAACCAGGTTCTCTTTCTCATAGTTCCTCCGCACTGCCCGCACAAAGGGATAAGGGCAGTCTCTCCGCCGCCTTAACAGTACCGGATAAACGCCCGGTTGACGTCGTCGTACTTTCCCCTGGCGAGAGGAAGCTGTATCGCGCCGTCAAGTATGACAAAGGTTCTCGCTATCCGGGTGATATACCGCAGGGAGACAAGGTAAGAGCGATGGATTCGGTAAAATCCTTCGTCCAGTCTGTCCGCAAAGGAGGAAATGTTTTCCTTGATTCTGTATTCCCCGCCCTTCGTGTGAATCACAATATAATGCAAAAAGGATTCCACATAAAGAATCTCGTTCTCATACAGTCTGACGGTCTCCCCCTCGCAGACAATGACCAGAGACCGCGGCTCCTTCTTAAGCCTCTCCGCCGCTTTGGAAAGCACCTGTTTAAGCTTATCCCCGGGGACAGGCTTGACAAGATAATGCAGGGCGTCCACCTCATACCCCTCGCCTGCGAACTCCGGGTGGGAGGTGACAAATATGATCTCGGCGCGGTGACTGTCTCCCCGGATCCGCTTCGCAAGCTCCACGCCGGAAACTCCCTTCATCTCTACATCCAGCAGCAGAATATCCCAGACCTTGTCCTCCTCATAGGCAAAGAAAAATTCCTCCGCACAGCCAAAGGTATGCACCTCGCACCCGCGGCCCGTCTCCCTGCCCCACTCCGACAAAACCGAGGCGATCGATTGAATTTGATCCTGTTCGTCGTCACAGACCGCAATCCGATACATCCTGTCTATCCCTCCCTGCTGCGCTATATAAAGCTGTCCCCTATTTTACCTCATTTTATTTTTTCCTTCAACTCTGTTTTGGAGGATAGGAAATAAAAGTAAATTTAGATAAAATAGCTTGCCCTGTAATCAACCGTTGCATATAATATAATCAGAAGGAGCGATTTAATGAAAAAGTTGAAAGTGTATTTGGACACTTCGGTGGTTAGTTATCTTTATCAAGAGGACGCTTTCGAAAGAATGCAGGACACTCTTGCGCTATGGGAACTGTTTCGGCAGGGAGTGTATGAGGTTTATATTTCCGATATTGTTTTAAG
>JAMPIG010000003.1 GCA_023662875.1 Roseburia sp.
TTCAATCACATCCGCCGCCCTGCGCTCCACTTCCCGGAAACGCTCCTCATTGTCTTTCAGCACCCTGTTCAGGTTTTCCTTGTCTTTCGAGTATTTGATGAACAGCATAACCTCCCGCAGGCTGGAATGGAACTTTGTTATCGTATCTGTTTTCAACGGCATCTACCCGCCCTTCTGCAAAAACATATGGCTTGTAAAATTTCGCCCATCCTGTCACAGATTCATTATACTAAAAGTCAAGCATAACCCGTACCCATTCAAATAACATCATTCAAAGCAACATCATTCAAATACAGGAATATCCCTATCGCTCTGCAAACTGCCGATAGCGGAATACCTGACACTATCGGCAGTTTGCGCAGAAACGCCTCCTCACTGCTGCAAAAACTCATTTTCATGCTCTTTAAAGAACGCAAAGCTGGCACGCACATTCTCCAGCTCCGTCCAACGCTTCACATCCGCCGGATCCCCGTCCAGATCGTAGATCTTCGCGCTCCGCATAGACAGCAGGAAGGGCGAATGCGTCGCAAGGATAAACTGACAGTGAAAGAACCGGGCCGAATCCTCCAAAAACCGCAGCAGCTCCTGCTGTCGCGGGGGCGAAAGACTGTTCTCCGGCTCGTCCAGCAGATAAAGTCCGTTCTCCTTTATCTTTTCCGTAAAATACAAAAAGGCGCTCTCCCCGTTGGAATGCTCCCGCACATTGTCCGCCAGATTGGCGCGCACATATTTTGACTGCGTCTTAGAGCGGGCCTGCACCACCTTTTTCAGCTGTTCGTAATCCTCCAGAGAGCGCATCTGAAAACGGGAATATTTGTTTTCCAGATACTCGTCGAATATTTCTTCCCGCTTTCTGTCAATGCCCTCATTCAAAGACCGCAGATTCAGCATAAAATCAAACACATCATCGCTGGTGATAATCCTGCTGTGTTCCGGAACCGGCTGTGCAAGCTCGAAGGAACACAGCTTCGTATAGGTCTCAAAAAAATTGCTGCGATTATACAGCGTATCCCGCTTCAGCCCCAGCTTCTCCGCGATCACGTTTAACGCCGTGGTTTTACCGGATCCGTTTCCCCCGTAAAGGATTGTCACCGGCTCAAAGTCCAGCATCCGCAATCCCTGTCGGGACAAAATCTGAAAGGGGTAGAACGAATCGTAGCAGGTTCTCTTCTGCCCCAGGAAAAAATCAAATTCCCTCTCCGCGTCAGGAAAAGAAAAGTGTTCCAGATACAGCATAGCTTACTCCTCCCGAACCGTCTCTCGCGCAGCCGCACAGGATGCTTTAAAACCGCATTTCCCTAGTTGTGATACAAATTCTCCACCGAGGAAACCGGCGAATAATCGCTGACCGGATTCTCCTGCAGGCTGAGAGTCCTCAAGCTCGTCAGACCGGACAGGGACGTCACATCGCTGATCTGGTTATTGCTCAAGACGAGCATCTGCAGGTTCGTCAGACCAGACAGGGCGGAAACGTCGCTGATCCTGTTCTTGTTTAGCGTGAGGCTCGATAAATTCGACAGACCGCCCAGAGGCGTCACGTCGTCAATCTGATTCTCCCCTAATTCCAATGTCACCAGATTTGTCAGACCGGACAGGGGCGTCACGTCGCTGATCTGATTTCCCCACAGGTCAAGCGTATCCAGCCTGGTCAGCGAGGACAGGCCGGAGAGATTGTCGACCTGATTGCCGCTCAGGTCAAGGGACTGCAGGTTCTCCAGAGAAGCCAGCCCCGCGGTATCGCTGATCCGGTTGCTTTCCAGGTTCAGATAAGTCAGCCCGGTCAGACTGCCCAGAGGAGAGACATCCGTAATCGCATTGTTGTCCAGCTCCAGCAGCGCTAAATGAATTAAGGCAGACAGACCGGAGACGTCGCCGATCTGATTCTCCCCCAGGTCAAGCTCGGTTAAATTTGTCAGGCCGGACAAGGGCGTCACGTCGCTGATCTGGTTTTTGGATAAAAACAAATTCTCCAGACTCCTCAGCTCCGCCAGGGCGGAAACATCCCGAATCCCGCACGCTCCCAGGGGAAGCGTCTTCAGCTCCCACACATCGCTGAGCAGGATATCGCCCTCCGCGATTCCGGTAATATCCCGCATGGCCGCCTCCAGGTTCTCATCCTGCCAGTCCATCACATGATCCTCCGGCATGGAAGTCGCTCCAGCGCTATTTGGAGTGGAACCCGACCCTGTGTTGTCCTGCTCAGAGCCTTCTCCGACGCCCGGCTCGGAACCTCCCTGCGCAGAGTCCGCCCCCGTTTCAGACCCTTCCGAAAGGATCCCTTCGATTCCCTCCGCGCTTACAAAGACAGGAATCTCCTCCGGCTGAAATTCAACCACATCGACGCGGAATGTACCGTCGCCATTGGAGGCCAGCGCCGCCTTCTGTCCTGCGGCAACCGTAATCACCTCATCCATCCCTGTATCCGGGTTCTGGTAGGTATATTCGACCTCCCCCTCCAGCAGATAAAGCTCCAGGCTTCCTGCGGCGTCAACGCTGACCCAACCGCAGGTTCCCCGGATTCCCACAACTGTATTGGAAGAGCGGATCGTCAGGGACTCGTCCTCCGCCAGATGCTCCGTCACCTGGAAGAACAGGCTGCCCTGCTCCACCAACACCTCCAGAGCCCTCCCCTCTTTCCGGATGCCGATCTTACTCTCCGCGTCCATCTTCGTCAGCTTTACGTCGTCCAGATTAATCCAGGCGTAGCTCTCCGCCTCCGTAGCCACCCCGTAACCGCTGTAAAGCCCCATATCTTTTACCACAAAAACCTCTGCTCCCGCGTCGTCCGCCACACCGACCGTGCCTTCCGTTTTCACCAGACGCATGGTCACAGCCTGCAGCGACTCATCTCCGCTCTTTACGGCCTCACCATCGCCGAGAGCTATGTTCCCAGCGCCGACTCCCGCCTCACCGGACGCAGCGCCCTCTGATTTGCCGCAGGCAACACAAAATGACATAATCGACAGGCAGAGCGCCGCCACACAGTACAACCGATATTTTCTCTTCATAACAATTCTCCCCTGCCCGTCCCAGACGGGCATTTGCTTCTGTCAGATTTGTAATATACAGATTTCCAATCGCCATAAGGAGCGTCCTTCCCGGCAGGAATCAGGCTTTCGCTTTCCCAAAGCTCCCGCATAAAAGCGTCCCTTCGTGACGCTTTTATGCGGCGAAGTTTCCCATAAGATAAAAAGGCTTCCTTTCCGTCAAAAGGACAGATTTTCCACAAAGGAAACCGGGGACAGCGGAGACTGATCGCTGACCGGATTTCCGCCCAGCTCCAGCCAGGTCAGATTCCGCAGACCGGACAGAGGCGTCACGTCGCTGATCTGATTTCCCCATAAGGTAAGACCCGTCAGGTTCACCAACGACGACAGGCCGGAAACATCCGCGATCCGGTTGCCGTTCAGATTCAGCCAGGTCAGATTCGTCAACGACGACAGACCGGAGACATCGCTGATCTCATTGTTGTTCAAATTTAGCCAGGTCAGATTCGTCAGCGACGACAGACCGGAGATATCGCTGATCTGATTCCTGCCCAGGTCAATCCAGGTTAAATTCGTCAGACCGTTCAAAGGCGTCACGTCGCTGATCTGGTTCCCGAATAAAGTAACCTCCGTCAGATTCTGCAGCTCCGCCAGAGCAGAAACGTCGCTGATCCCGCTGGAGCTTAAGCTCAGTGTCCTCATCTCCCACACGTCGCTTAGCATGATATCCCCTTCGGCAATCCCGAGAATCCGCCGCATGGCCGTCTCCAGATTACTGTCTCCCCAGACCATCGCATGATCTCCGGACATGGGGATAAGCTCCGGAACGCCTGTCCCGGGCTCCCCTGAACCAGAGCCCATTCCCGTTTCCGAAGCCTCCTGACCCAATCCCTTTTGAAGCGTAATTACCCCGCCTGCCTCCTCAGCGTTTACGAAGGGCGGAATTTCGTCCTCCTGAAATTCATCCACGTCGATCCGGAAGGTTCCGTCGCTGTTTTGAGCCATCGTCACCTTCTGTCCCTCGGTCGCCGTAGTGACGTCATCCGTCCCGGTGTCCGGGTTCTGATAGGTATACTCTACCGTTCCCTCCATCAGATACAGCTCCAGATGACTGTCTGGGTCAACGCTGACCCAGCCGCTTGTCCCTCGGATTCCCACCACCGTATTGGAGGAGCGGATCGTCAGGGACTCGTCCTCCTCCAGAGGCTCTGTCACCTGGAAAAACAGGCTGCCCTGTTCTACCAGCACATCCAATGATTTATCTTCCTTCCGGATACGGATCCTGCTCTCCTCGTCCATCTTCGTCAGCTTTACGTTATCCAGATTGATCCAGGCATAGCTCACCGATTCCGTATCCACCTCGTAACCGTCGTAAAGGCCCATATCCTTTATGACGTAGACCTCCGCTCCTGCGTCGTCGGCTACGCCTACGTTTCCTTCCGTTTTTACCAGACGCATGATCGCAGCCTGCACCGGCGTACCGCCGCCGGATAGAACGGTTCCTGTCTCGTCGGACGCCGCGCTCTCCGACTTGCCGCAGGCGGTGCAAAAAAGCAACGCTGACAGGCAGAGCGCTGTCAGACGGTAATATCGATGGTTTTTCATGAGTTTCCTCCTTGTTGTTTCTTTACAAAGCCTTACGGATAAGTTCTTTCTGGAATTCTTCTACTAAAGCCAACACCGATAAATAAGCATCAGGATATTCTTCTCTAAAATCCAAAATGCAGTCTGCCAATTCACCTTCATGAACAACTGCCTGCTTATGAGTACGAATATAAGATATCGCTTTTAAGGATGCCGTCGGATAATCTGCTGTTTTCATTTCGAAGTCGTAATGAGGATCCAGGTACTCTTTTCGCGTTACTCTTGAAACAGGGAGGATGATATAGTCCCTTTCGTCAGCTTGACCGATAATCAAAACGGGACGTTTTTTAAACGCCATATCATGTGAAGCTTTATCATAATACGGGAAAGTGACCCAATACATTTTCCCAATCATTCCGTCACCTCAGCATCCTCAAATTCATCATAATACATATCATACAGTGCATCATAGGGTTTGATCTTTTCCGCATCTTTTCTAATATCATCAAGCAACAACGTTATATTTCCGTTCTCCCCCTCCGAAAGACCTTTCCGGGAATTTCTCCAGGAAATTTCATTATGGGAAATCTGGCTCAATTTCCAAGAAGCCAGCGACCCATATTGGAGTATCACGTTTTTCACTATATAAACGCTTCCAGTTGATAATTTCCTCTTATCGTTATAGTACATACCGTCCACCGTATAATGCATACGTACTTCTTTCGAAACAGGCCCATATTTCCATCCCTCAAAGGTCTCTTCAAATAAAGGCTCATTTGTAATCGCAATACTTTCCCGCTGAGCAAAGTAAAGCAACTTATGCAATTTCATTTCATCGATCACTTCACCTGACTGCCGCTTATATTCATCATAAACACATTGCGCAACATCGATAATTCTTTCCACCCAAACCACCTCCGCAAAATTGTAAAATAAACCACTTATTTATCTACTTGGTATTGTATGATATTCCGATTCAAAAAGCAAGGAAAACTGAATGCAAGTCCTCTTTTCGCGACCGCGCAAAATTCACTTGAATAAATTCCGGAATTGTTACAATGTATAAGTGAAGGGCCGCAGGGTTGCGGCCCCGACGAGACGTCTCAAACAGGGAGAACCAAATGACAAAACAAGAGCTTGAAATCTGCATCAGGGAGCATGGCCGGGATATTTATTCGTTCTGCAGACATCTCGCGGACGATCCGGCCGAAGCGGACGACCTGTATCAGGACACCTTCCTGAAAGCCGTAGAACTGGCGGAGCGGATAGAATTTCAACGCAATCCGAAAAGCTATCTCCTCTCCATCGCCTTACGCATCTGGAAGAACAAAAAGCGGAAATTTGCGTGGCGGAAGCGGATTGCGGACATGCAGCCTCTGACGGACGAACCGGAAGCGGCAACAACCGCCTCTCCGGAGCCGTCCCCGGAAGCGTATGCCGCCGCCCGGGAACAGAGTACAGCCATCCGAACCGCCGTAGAGCAGCTTCCGGAGAGGCTGAGAATCGTTGTGCTTCTGTTCTACATGGAAGACCTGTCCGCCGCGCAGATCGCCGGAATCCTGAAAATACCGGCGGGAACCGTGCTCAGCAGATTGCATCAGGCCCGAAAGCTGTTGAAAAAGAAACTGGAGGATCTTTTTTATGAATGAGAAATTCGACGAAGCCATAAGACAAGCCCTTACCCCCAGCGAAGAAGCGGATTTCCGGCTGAACCGGAAAATAATCAATCAGATAAAGGAGCGGGAGACCATGATTGGAAAAAAGAAAATGAAACTATCTGCGGCGGCTATGATTGCTGCCCTGGTATTGTGCGCGGGCTCTGCGACGGCATACGCGGCCTGGAAATATCTGTCCCCTTCGGAGGTAGCCGGAAACGCCTCGGATCTCCGGCTGGCGGATGCCTTCCTGAGCGAACAGGCGCTGGTCATCAACGAAACCCAGAGCTACGGCGGCTATCGCGTCACACTGCTGGGCATAATTTCCGGGGAGGAGCTGCCGGAATATCCCCGCCATGCCGACGGCAGCCTGGCTGCGGACAGGACATATGCCGCTATCGCTATCGAGAACGCGGACGGCTCTCCCATGCCGGAGACTTCTGAGGCGGATTATGATCTGCCGGAGTTTTTTGCCTCGCCGCTGATCGGCGGTTATGACCCGGCCTGCCTGAACCTGGCAGGTATGTCCGGCAATTACACGGACATGACGGAAAACGGTATCCTCTATCGGCTGTTGGAATGCGACAACGTAGAGATTTTTGCGGATCACAACCTGTATCTTTGCGTCTCCCAGGGAACATTCTACGACACAAAGGCCTATCACTACGACAATTTCACCGGCGAAATCAGCAGGGATGCGGACTATGAGGGACTGAACGCCCTGTTCGCCCTGCCGGCGGACAGCGCAAAGGCAGACCCGGAAAAAGCGGCGGAATACCTTGCAAGGTTTGGCATCCCGGAATCCGACTACTCCGCCGAAAAGCTGAATCCGGCGCTGAATGAGCCCTTTGAGGTAGAAGCAGCACCGGACAATGCCTGGGGCGCGGAGATAGCGGAATATGCCCTGCAGTTTGTTGGAAACCCCTATGTCTGGAACGGCGACAGCCTGACGGAAGGCACGGACTGCTCCGGCTTCACGCAGGGTGTGTTCGCTCACTTCGAAATCAGCCTTCCCCACGATTCCCGCAGGCAGCGCGAAGCAGGGATACCGGTGGATGGCCTGGAGTATGCGGAGCCCGGCGATCTGATCTTTTATGACACGCCCTCCCATGTGGCGATCTACCTTGGAGAGGGAATGATTGTTCATGCTATGCCTGAGCTGGGAATCTGCATCTCGGAAGCGGATTTTGATGACGTCGCTGAAATCAGGAGGGTGGAGAGGTAGGTTGGATTCCTTCCGACAGCCATGAAGAAGCATTTTTCGGGAATTAAAATTACTTGACCAATATGGATTTTCGTTGTAATTTAAAACCGGGCTTCGAAAAGCCCGGTTTTATTCAGGATAATAGAATTCTTGCGAAGCGTGAATTCTATCATTTTCGTTATTTTGCAGGAAGAACAATCTTCTGGCCTGTGAAAATCAGATTGGGGTTCTTAATCTTATTCAGCTTTACCAGCTCAGATACGGTAGTCCTGTTCTTCTTTGCAATCTTGGTGAGGGTATCCCCCTTCGCAACCGTATACTTCGCGCTATCCGCTGCGCCCTCATAGGGAAACAGGCTGTGCAGATACAACGGTCCGTAATACTCAACACCTTCCACCAGGAACGCCTCGCCTGCGGGGATCATTACTTTATAAATTTCACAATTGTAAGTATACTCCAGGTACAGGGAAACGGTAGGATTATCGATTAGAGCTTTCAATACGCTGCTGCTTAACGTAACGCTGCTTTCGGAAACAATCTTTATCGTTGAACCGTTTTCCGCCGTGGCAATCGTCTTCAGGATACTTCCCATGTAATCGACATAGGGGTTCGACGTTGACGCACTGCTGTTTGTGGAGGGCTTAGGGTCTGTAGGAGTCGGTGTTGGGTCTGATGGAGCTGCAGGGTCAGTCGGCTCCGTCGGAACCGCAGGTTCCGTCTCACTGTCTGCATTATAAAACTCAAATGTGCTGAAATGCGTTACCGCAAAGGTAAGACTTCCGTCGTCATTCCGCTTAGGAACAATGGTTTCCTCTCCATGCCGAATCTTGATGCTTACCGCATCCTTAAGCGCTGTGGGAACGAGCACAGCAATCGTAACAGGGAAATCAAGCGTTTCACCTTCCTTGTAAGCTACTCCGTTCGTCGTATCAAATAGTAAAATATCCACTGCCACGCCACCCTCTACGGGAGGTTCCGTCGTTTCACGAATTACCAGCTTAATTTCCTTTCCTGCATCATCGCTGGTTAAATTCAATGTGGCTCCTACGACTGAAAATTCTTCCGTCGAACCAAACACCTCGGTTACCGCCTCTTTGTGCCCCTCTTCCACTACAGCCGTAACAGGCTCCAGAGCCTTCACTTCGGCATACTTATCCTCCAAGACAGAGACCTTTTCCATCGTAGCAGAATCCGTTGCATCAAAAGCTTCCGCCTCCGCAACCCTCGTTACCAGCGTCTCCACCGCCTCAATCACGGCCTCAGGTTCGGCATCAGTATAATCGGCATTTAACACAGCATTCACCGCCGCATCAGCCGAAGTAATCGAAGACGTAGGATCTGTCGATTTGTTTTTGCGGGTCAGGAGGATACTGTCCGTAAGGCCGATGGGCAGCGCAGTTACCTCCGCGCCGTCCGGCTGATACCAGGCGGTTCCTGCCGCGGCAGGGAGCAGAATCTCCTGCGTTACATTTCGGGGCGTTTTAAGCTGGGTTAAATTATTGCAGTAGATAAGCACTTCAATCACGGAGGTCGCATTACCAAGATCAAAGCTGCTTAAATCCAGACTGTTTAATCCGTCACATCCCGTAAACATGGCGCTCAGATCCGTCACCTGACTGGTATCAAAGCTGCTCAAATCCAATTCCGTCAGACCACTGCAATATTGAAACATGCTCCCTATAAGTGTTACTTTCGCCGTATTAAAATGGGTTAGATCCAAGCTTGTCAGGCTGCTACACGACTGGAACAATGCTGTCATATCTGTCACATTTCCGATATCCCAGCCACTCACATCCAAGCTTGTCAAGCCGCTGCACTCACGAAACAGCGCAGACATATTTGTTACATTCCCGGTATTCCAGCCGCTCACATCCAAGCTTGTCAGACCGCTGCAGCCATTGAACATAAAGTTCATATATGTTACATTCCCAGTATCCCAGCCGCTCACATCCAAGCTTGTCAGGTTGCTACACTCATTAAACATCGAATCCATCCGCTGTACATTATGGGTGTCAAAACCGCTTACATCAACGCTTGTCAGACCACTACAAACAGAAAACATGCTCATCATATTTGTTATATTTTCAGTATTCCAGCCACTCAGATCCAGATTTGTCAGACTGCTGCACCCATTAAACATAAAGTTCATATCTGTTACGTTTCCAGTATCAAAGCCGCTCACATCCAAGCCTGCCAGACTGCTGCAGCCAGAAAACATACCACTCATATCCGTTACATTCTCGGTATTCCAGCCACTCACATCCAAGTTCTTCAGACTGCTGCATCCATTGAATACTGCATTCATATTTGTCACTCTGCCAGTATCAAATCCACTCACATCTAAAGTCGTCAGACTACCGCAATTCAAAAACAGTGCACCCATGTTTGTCACACTACTGATATCCCAGCCGCTTACGTCTATGCTGATCAAATTAACGCAATCCTTAAACAAAAACGAGACATTCGTCATGTCGCTTACCTTAATCTCCGCAGATACAATTTGCTCGCGATAAGGTCTCCATGCAAAAGTATCGCTGGTATGATCCCCGGACAGATCCCCCGTCCCTGTCACCGTCAGCTTTCCCGCCGCATCAATGACCCAGGTAATCCCGCCGTCCGTACCGCTGGCGATATCATCATCCGCATGAACCGCAACCCCATCTTCACCGGATACCGTCTGCGCATCCGCCCCCTGCGTCTCCTCCGCAAACGTCGTCATCCCGGTCAGAGACAGCAAGACCGCCATCCCGACCGCCAGTACTCTTTTCCTGAACCTCTTCATCTCCATTTTCCCCTTTCCTAAATTTAACAGCAATGGAATTCATGCTTCGTGAAAATTCAATTGTCATAAAAAGAGAGCCGCAATCCGTATCCCAACAAATCGCAGCTCTCCAAAAGCTCCGATTTCTCACAGAAGTTACCCGAAACAGCGGATTAATCCGCTGTTTCGGGTAACTTCTGTGAGAAATCAAGAACAGGGTGTAAAGTATGTATGCATCCACACTTTACGCCCTGTCATTTATGAAAGGTTCAGAAACACAGCCCGCCGAAAACGCCACAAAGAGATTGCAAAAAATGCATACGTGCTTTATAATAACTCTTGTGTGTATCGCAGACTTTGTCTGTATTGTGTGGTAGCCGAGATACCATCCTTGCCACGGGGAGTTGCAGCTCCTCGTGGCGGTACACCGTTTATTCTTGAATTCTCAATTCCTATCTTACCATATCTATCCACATTCTGCAAGTAGGAAAATGATCGCCTGCGATAAACCGTATGCGCTTCTATCCTTCCTCCGAATGAAGAAAATAGGGATGAATCAGAAGAGTGGTACAAAACGACAGCCGTTCCGGATCCGTTTCAAAAAGCGGTTTGGGTGAACCGTTATGCTCCAGTGCATATAAAATCTTTCGGAAGCCGGTATTGCGTCCCTCCGTCAAATGCATTTCCTTTAAGAACTCACCGATACGGCGGTTATGATATCGTCTGTTGAAGACTCGGTAATTTCGCAGTCCGTCTTCCGTAATAGAGCGATCCGCCCCTGGATGACTGACAATTTCAATTCTGTCCGGCAAAACACGCTATACCTATTATATTCATAGCAGAAAATAATAACAAGGAAGTTTATTGCTAATAATGATACTTCTTCCTTTTCGCCGCCAAAAACAGCGCGGAAATTAAAAAGGCGAACGCCTCCGCCGTCACCTCCGCCCACCAGATGCCATCCAGCTCCAGCAGCAGGGGCAGGAGCAGCACGGCGGACAGCTTAAAGAGAAAGGTGCGCAGGAAAGAAATTGCCGCCGACACGCCGCCGTTGTTCAGGGCGGTAAAGAAGGAGGAGGCGAAAATATTGAATCCTGTCACCAGAAACGCGGAGGACGCGATCCGCATGGCGCGGGTCGTCATTTGGAACAGCTCCAGATCATACCCCACAAATATCCCGGAAAGCGGCGCGGCCAAAAGCTGTGCCGCGGCTGCCATACAAAAGCCCACCGCTCCCATCAGTATAATACTTTTCCGCAGCAGCCCTTTCAGCTCCTCCCGGTTTCCCGCGCCGTAGTGATAGCTGATCACGGGGGCACTGCCGATGGAATAGCCGATGAACACCGCCACGAAAATGAACTGTACATACATGAGAATCCCGTAGGAAGCCACGCCGTTCTCCCCCGCATACTTCAGCAGCTGGAAATTATACAGCATCCCCACAGCCGAAGACGTCACGTTCGACACCATCTCAGACGCCCCGTTCCCGCAGGCCCGCAAAATCGGTTTCAGCTCCAGCTTTGTCCGGGTCAGCCGCAGCAGGCTGGTATTCGGCCGCAGAAAGTACGCCAGAGGAATCAGTCCGCCCACGCTCTGGCTTAATCCCGTAGCCAGAGCCGCGCCTGCTACTCCCCATTTGAAACCTCCGATAAACAGGGCGTCCAGCGCCATATTGGTCAGTCCGGCCGCCACCGTGGTCGCCAGCCCAAGCTTCGGCTTTTCCGCCGCAATCAGGAAGCCCTGAAAGACATTCTGCAGCATAAAGGTTACGTTGAAAACCATGGTGACCCGGCCGTAGAGCACGCACTCCGGCAGCATGGCCTCGTCCGCCCCCAGGGCCGCCGCCATGGGCCGCATAAACGCGATACCGACCAGCGAAACGCCCACTCCGATGATCAGCGTCGCCCAGATTATCATGGTAAAGTAGCGCTTCGCCTGCTCGGCCTTTTGCTCCCCCAGGGTTTTTGCCACCAGAGCGCTGCCGCCGGTTCCCAGCATAAAGCCGATCCCGCCGAAAATCATGAGTACCGGCATAATCAGATTGATCGCCGCAAAGGAGGTTTTTCCCACAAAATTTGAGACAAACAGTCCGTCCACCACCCCGTAAATCGAGGTAAATACCATCATGACAATCGACGGCAGAACAAACCGGATCAGCTTCCGGTAGGTAAAGTGATCCGACA
The DNA here is from genome assembly GCA_023662875.1 of Roseburia sp. Taxonomy (GTDB): domain Bacteria; phylum Bacillota; class Clostridia; order Lachnospirales; family Lachnospiraceae; genus Acetatifactor. Next base: position 12,375 of record JAMPIG010000003.1, read on the forward strand.
ACTGGATCTCCGCTTTTTTTCTTTTTGCAGCATTAGTTTCGCCGTTCATTCCTGTTTCTCCTGCTCAACTCAGAAAATACTTGCGACTTCATTTCCTGCAGAATATAAGTTATCCGAAAGCGCACTTCCCAAGTATGGCCCGATTTCGGATGATTGTCAAGCGTAAATTGGCAGCCAGCGTTTATCGTCTTTTTGCCCTGACAAATGCCGCCCCTCTGTAGCCGGACAGAGGGACGGCATTTCTTTTCTTCTTGAAAAAAGATTCCCTTTTCTGGAATCTACACGTTCGACACAATCATTTCCATCTCCCCGTCAAATTCCAGCCGTTTCACCCCGTTCGGAACCAGGAAATGGTCGCCCTTCCTTACCGGCCGTCCGTTGACCGTCCCGCCGCCGGATACGACGCTTGCCAGCAGGAACGGTGCCTCCGGCTCAAGGGCAAAGCGGCCGCTTACCTTCAGCTTGAAAACCCGGTAATAGCTGCAGCGGTACAACTCGTTCAGACAGTTTTCCGGCAGCTCCCCCGCCGATATTACGCTGTCCTCCACAGACTTCGCGGGAACCGTGATCACGTCGATGCTCTGCTCTACATGGAGCTGCCTGGGCTTGCCGCCCGAAAGCCTGTCATAATCGTATACCCGGTAGGTAATATCGCTGTTCTGTTGGGTCTCCAGAATCAGCAGGCCGCCCTTGATCGCATGAACCGTGCCGGGGTCGATCTGAAGGAAATCTCCCTTCTTTACGGGAATCTCCCGGATAAACTCCTTCCAGCGGCCCTGATGAATCATGTCCGCCAGCTCTTCCCTGGTTTTGGCGTTATGACCGATGACCAGGGATGCGCCCTCCGGGCAGTCCAGCACATACCAGCACTCCGTCTTTCCCAGGGAACCGTTCTCGTGAACCTTCGCGTAGGCGTCGTCCGGGTGCACCTGGATACTCAGGTCATCCCTGGCGTCGATAATCTTTACCAGCAGGGGAAAGCGGTCATACTCCAGATTTCCGAACAGCTCCGGATGTGTTTTCCAAAGCTCCGAAAGCTTTACCCCCGCATAAGCGCCGTCCCGAATGGTTCCCTCCCCGTTGGGATGGGCGGAAATCCCCCAGCACTCCCCGATATCCGTTCCCTCCACCGGATATCCGAAATCCTCGCGCAGTCTGCTTCCGCCCCAGATATTATGGGTAAATACGGGGTTTAAAAACAAAATTTCCCGGTTCGCGCCGCTCTCACCGCCGCAGGTAAATTTTTTATCGATCATATCTCTCTCCGCCTTTCCTTTTCTCCTGTTCAAAGATTAATGATTCTTCTCGCTCATTATATCATTTATCCTGACATTTTGCCACCCATATCTTAAAGGGGGGTATATACTATATCATGCATCCTGTGCGATCCCTGCGGACGAAAAAAAGGGCTATCCAGACCGTATCACGGCTTGGATAACCCCAATATTTCAGAAATCTCTTAGAACTTCCAATCGTTTTATCAGAAGCGATTTTCCTTTGCGGCTTCCTCGATACTGACCGCCACAGCCACGGTAGCGCCGACCATCGGGTTATTCCCCATGCCGATCAGTCCCATCATCTCAACATGGGCGGGAACGGAGGAAGAGCCTGCGAACTGCGCGTCGGAGTGCATACGTCCCAGCGTGTCGGTAAAGCCGTAGGACGCGGGGCCTGCCGCCATGTTGTCGGGATGCAGGGTACGTCCGGTTCCGCCGCCGGAAGCAACGGAGAAGTACTTCTTGCCCGCCTCGGTTCTCTCCTTCTTGTAAGTGCCTGCGACAGGATGCTGGAATCTGGTGGGGTTGGTGGAGTTACCGGTGATGGATACATCCACGTTCTCCTTCCACATGATCGCAACTCCCTCGGGAACGCTGTTTGCGCCGTAGCAGTTTACCTTGGAGCGAAGTCCCTCGGAATAAGGGATTCTCTCGATCTCCTTTACCGTATTGGTATAAGGGTCATACTCGGTCTCCACGAAGGTAAAGCCGTTGATCCGGGAAATGATCTTTGCGGCGTCCTTTCCGAGACCGTTTAAAATAACGCGCAGAGGCTTCTGGCGAACCTTGTTTGCCTTCTCGGCGATACCGATAGCGCCCTCCGCAGCGGCAAAGGATTCATGTCCCGCCAGGAAGCAGAAGCAGTCGGTATCCTCTTCCAGCAGCATCTTGCCCAGATTGCCGTGGCCCAATCCTACCTTACGGGTATCCGCAACGGATCCGGGGATACAGAACGCCTGAAGACCCTCGCCGATCGCAGCCGCAGCGTCCGCAGCCTTGCGGCAGCCCTTCTTGATCGCGATCGCCGCGCCCACGGTGTACGCCCAACATGCATTTTCAAAGCAGATGGGCTGAATCTTCTTTACCTGCTCGTATACGTCAAGGCCCGCGTCCTTCGTAATCTTCTCCGCTTCTTCGATAGAGGAGATACCGTAGCTGTTCAGTACAGCATTGATCTTATCAATACGTCTTTCATATGATTCAAATAAAGCCATTTTCCTGTCCTCCTTTATCCTTTTTCTTATTCTTTCCTGGGATCGATGATCTTTACGGCGTCCGCAACACGGCCATACTGGCCCTTCGCCTTCTCGTAAGCGGTGTTGGGATCGTCTCCCTTTTTGATGAAGTCGGTCATCTTGCCAAGGCTTACAAACTCGTAGCCGATGATCTGATCGTCCTTGTCAAGAGCGATACCGGTTACATATCCTTCCGCCATCTCCAGATAACGGGGTCCCTTCTTCAAGGTGCCGTACATGGTTCCTACCTGGCTTCTTAAGCCCTTGCCCAGATCCTCAAGACCTGCGCCGATCGGAAGTCCTTCCTCGGAGAAAGCGCTCTGGGTACGTCCGTAAACAATCTGAAGGAACAGCTCTCTCATAGCGGTGTTGATCGCGTCGCACACCAGGTCGGTATTCAGCGCCTCCATCACCGTGAGCCCGGGAAGAATCTCAGCTGCCATAGCCGCGGAATGGGTCATACCGGAGCATCCGATGGTCTCCACAAGGGCTTCCTGGATAATTCCTTCCTTCACATTCAGGGTCAGCTTACATGCGCCCTGCTGCGGAGCGCACCAGCCTACGCCGTGCGTCAGTCCGGAAATATCTTCTACCTTTTTCGCCTGCACCCACTTTGCTTCTTCGGGGATCGGCGCGCAGCCATGATGCACACCCTGAGCGACTGTGCACATTTCTTCAACTTCCTTTGAATAAATCATGTGAAATCTCCTTTCAGTTATGTAAGTTATTATCTATCAATCCTCCGATTGACAAAATAATATCATTCCCGACGGCAGAATTTCCGCGAAACGCAAGCTCTGCCGTACCGGACAAAAATTTTGCGAAGCGCAAATTCTACTGTACGTCTAACATTTTCTCACATTTATACAGAAAAATCCAGAGGTTTTTACAATTTTGTCATAGAAATTACTTCGAAATTACTTCGCCGTTTCTATGATCCAAGTTCTATCATAGAAACCGCTTCGCAGTTTCTATGATCCAAGTTCTCTTATAAAGCTTCCTGCCAGATATCTCCCAGCGAACGGATAAAAGCGCTCAACTCCTCCGCCATTCCCTCCGCCTCGGGAATCCGGATATGTCCCGGCGTACCGCGGCCGTTTCGGGTATAGAGGAAATGATGTACCCGGGGACTGTCGATCCTGCGGCACACCTGCTCGATCGCCTCGTCCCACGCGGCGTTATGGTTCAAAATCGTGGTGGTCAGGACGAACTGCGCCCCCGGGTACAGCTCCATCAGCTTCCCAATCCAATCCTGATACCGCGCCTTCCAGTTTTCCGCCTTTCCGCCGTCGGGATCCGCCGCCATGTAGTCCTCCGGATTCGCGTCATTCTGGCCGATGGCGATCACCGCCACATTGGGCCGCCAGGAGCGGAAATCCCATTCCTTGACCGGGCGGATCGCCGGGTTATACTCGATCTTATCGTAAATCGATTCCATCCCGATATAGTCCGGCCCGTGAAACCAACCCGTACCGTCCAGCAGCGCCGCCCCTCCCTGGGACGTAATATGCAGCTCCGCCTCCAACCGTCTTGCCGTTATCCAGGAGTAGGAATACCAGCTGTTGGAAAATTCGCCGTCGTGAACGGGATCCTCCTTCCCCGCATAATCCACCGCCTCGGATACCTCCCCGCAGGAGACGCTGTCGCCGAACACCTCGATTCTCCTCGCGGGCTTTTCCGGAAGCGTCAGGATTTCACCCTCCTCCAGCTCAAAGCCGTGAAAGGTAAAGTAGTGGCAGGCGTCCATCCGCTTAAACAGGAGAAGCTCATGCTCCCGCTCAGAAAGCCCTTTTCCGAGAGCATACCCGTGCTTTTCCCCGTCCTGAACCAGGAGAAGCTTCTTTTGCTCCCCGTCCAGAAGATAACCCAGGAAATTGGAGCCATAGCTTCTGTGATTGGTTACTTCTACCGAGAGCCCGCTCCCCTGAAATCGGATCTTGACCCAGCTTCCCGCAAAAATGAAAACGGGCGCTTTCCGGTCTTCCCAATCGATTCTGCCGCTGTACTGCAGTAGCTCATGATCCGGCTCGATTCTCATCCTTATACCCCTCTTGCGCACCTTGGCGCGCATACCAATAACCGTCTTGTCGTTCTTTTGCCCTTAGCCCCAGCCTTGGTCTTACTGCTCCTTCGCCGCGATCTCCGTCTTTGTCTTATAGATACTGTCGGAAGGGATAACCCCGCGCACCATGGACGTAGGATAAATATTCGAGTTCCGACCGATCACGGTTCCGGGATTCAGGACGCTGTTGCAGCCCACCTCTACGGAATCGCCCAGCATAGCCCCCATCTTTTTCAGCCCCGTCTCGATCCGGATCCCCTCTCCCTTTACAACTACAAGCGTCTTGTCGCTCTTTACGTTGGAGGTAATGGAGCCCGCCCCCATATGTGCCTTAAAGCCCAGCACGCTGTCGCCTACGTAATTATAATGCGGAACCTGCACCTTGTTAAACAGAACCACGTTCTTCAGCTCGGTGGAATTTCCCACCACCGCTCCCTTTCCGATGATCGCGTTGCCGCGGATAAAGGCGCAGTGACGGATCTCCGCCTCCTCGTCCACGATCAGCGGCCCGTTCAGGCAGGCCGTCGGCGCGACCCTGGCGCTCTTCGCGACCCAGATATTCTCCCCTCTCTCCTCAAAGAGCTCCTTCGGCAGTCTCTTCCCCAATTCGATGATAAAATCATGAATCCTCGGAAGCGCCTCCCAGGGGTAGGTAAGCCCCTGAAAAAGCTCCGCCGCGATCGTCTCCTCCAGATTGTAAAGCTCTGTTACTTTTACCGTCGTCATGTTTTAATTCCTCCATCCTTATTCTGTTTTGGCTCCTGCCTGCTCTCCCCATTCCACGGTATATCTTTCCTTCATAGCATATTGCATCTGCCTTACCTCCACATAGTATTCCTATTCCCGAAAGTCAAATTTTTTTCATTTTTCGGTAATAGACATCCCGGCGAAGCTATAAACGCAGAGTTTGTCTGCAAAAGAGATTTCCGAAAAAAATCACCTGTGAACATACATCCTCGTCATCTCCGGCTCGCCGTCCCCCTGCGCCATGCATAAAAACTCCCAGCCGTACCGCTCATAAAAGCCAACGTGATCCGTAACCAGATAAACCGGCGTTATACTCTTTGATCTTAAATCCTCTACCGCCATATCCAGCAGGCACCCCGCGATTCCCTTACAGCGGTATTCCTCCTCCGTATATACCGCGCAGATATTCGGCGTGAGATCCTTTCTGTCATGAAAATCGTTTTCAATAACACCCAGCCCGCCGATAATGCTCTCCCCTTTCAGGCACAGATACCAGCCCAGCTCCGTCTCCTGGCAGAGATAGGCCTCCATGCACTCCAGATAAGCCTCCTTCGGCACTCCCCATTTCCGGTAAAACCACTCGGCGGCCTCATCCTTCCTTTCCGGTATTTCTCTTAAGGTGTAATAATTGTATTCGCTCATGCTATCTCCGTAAAACCCGGGCCTCCAGCCACCTCGCCACCCCGTCCTCGTTATTCTCCCCGATGATTCCGGTCGCCATTTTCTTTAATTCATCCATCGCGTTTCCGGTCGCGTAGGCTTCGTCCGCCATGCGAAACATGGGAATATCATTTATCGAATCCCCGAATACGACTACCCTTTCGCAGCCGCACAGCCGTTTTACTCTCTGAATGGCCGTGGCCTTCGTCGCATTCCCCGGACATAGCTCCAACCAATATTCCGGCCGGTATTTATCCTGTTGAAAAACACAGTTGATTCCTTCGATTTGCCTGACCCGCTCGTAGAGAAGCTGTAATTCCTCTCTCGGCGCGATAAAGGTAAAATAGCAGGTTTTTCCCTCGTACAGCTCTTCTTCCGTATCCACCATCCGGATACGCCTGTCTGTGGAGTGATTCCGCAGATAGTCCTGAAAGCCCTCGTTCCCTCTTCCGGCCAGGCACAGCTTTACCTCCTCCGAGCCGAAATAGGCCGTCGCAAATCCGGGAACGTCAACCCCCGCCAGGGCCTGCCTTATGTACCGCAGCTCCTCTCCAAACATCGCGATCTCCAGTTCTTCCCCGGACTGCGGGTCGGCCAGAATCGCCCCGTTGCGAATAATGACCGGCAGTCGGAAGGAAACGTCTTTTGTGATCGCGGAAGCGGAACGGAGCGACCTTGCGGTTGCGTAAGTAATCGGAATCCCCCGAGCCAGCAGACGGTTCAAAATAGCGGCGCTTTCCGCTGAAACAGTCTTGTCATCCCGCATCAGGGTGCCGTCTAAGTCGGTAACATACAAGGTCTTCATATCTCGCACCTGCTTATCAGTTTCTATTACAAAGTGAAAATATAGTTACAAACATCTGACAGAGTTTCGCCTATATACACGCTGGGATAACTTCTAAACTCATCCCTTTTGGTCGTTCCGGTCAGTACCGCGGCGAATGGAACCTTTGCGTTTTCAGCTGTCTTAGCGTCAACCAGACTGTCTCCGACATACAGTGCCTCATCCCTCCGGATTCCCAGATGCTCAATCGTCCAAAGCAATCCTTCCGGATCCGGTTTCTCTGTTTTTACATCCTCCGCCCCAACAATAATGTCAATCAGCTCATTTGCATTGAATTTACTTAAGATCTGCTCCATTCTATAGTGAAATTTTGTTGTAACAATCGCTGTCTTATATCCTTTCGCCCTCAGCTTTTGCAAAATTTCTTCGACTCCTGCATAAAGCTCGGTATTCGCAACCATAACACGATCGGCTTTTTCCTGAAACAGCCTTCTGAATTGCTCCGCCTCGTCTGAATTACGATTCGACGTTAGTTCAAAGCAGGTCTCCGTTAAAGATAATCCGATTGTCTTTTTGATATCCGCAATATCCGGGGACACATACCCCAGTTTTTCCAAAGCATAATTTATACTTAAAACGATACCGTTTGTAGAATCTCCCAATGTATAATCAAAATCGAAAATGACTGCTTTTAGCATATAGATACCTCCATATATGGGAATTAAGCAAATTTTTACGACTTGTTCTCAATCCAATACCGTTGTTCAATTACGCCGTCTACCACTACTTCGTTTTCCAATACGCCCCCGTTGTTGACAATACTCTTTGCCGATCCGACATTATCCTTATCACACACCATGAGAACCCTGTCGATCCCCAGCTTCCTGCATTCCTCAAGCGCAAGATGAATCATGGCCGTCGCAATTCCTTTTCTTCTCTCAGACGGAACGACGCCGTCCCCAATATGCCCTCCGTTCAAAAGAAGCGATTCGTTCAGAAAATGCCGGATATCGACAGCCCCAACCATAATATTTCTATCGCAGTCCAGACAGAAAAAAGTGGAACTCGGGACAAGCCCATCGCCCGCCTCTTTTCCCTCAATACTTGCGCAATAGCTTTCAAAATCATGATAATCCGCCTTGCGGATTGCATAGGGCACAATTTTTTCTCCCGCGCCGTACCACTCCTCCAGCATGGCGCATATCTGTTTTTTGTATTCTAAACTCGCCTTTACAAGCTTTAAATTCATTTTTGCCGTCCGCTCCCGTAATTTGCCGCCGCCGCATCAAACCGCCCTCGCAGCAGCCTCTGATTATTCAGCCCCTTTACATACTCCGTCCTGCGGCCAACAAACCCGGAAAGCTTCGCCATATACTCCTCCGAGGTAATCGTCCCGTCGGCCACCATCGTCAGCCCCTTCTCCCAGCTTGCCGTCAGAGCGGGATTTAACAGCGCCTTGACCGAATTATCCACCACATCATAAATCATCTCGCCCATCAGGGTCGGCGTCAGAACCTGATTCTTCGCGTTCAGCGCCAGATACTCGATACTCACAAGCTTTTTCAGAATCTCGGCCCGGGTGGCGCTGGTGCCGATCCCGCTCCCCTTGATCTGCGCCCGCAGATCCTCCTCCTCGATAAACTGACCGGCGTTCTCCATGGTCAGAATAATACTGCCGGAGGTATAACGCTTGGGCGGCGAGGTCTCTCCCTCCTTGATCTCGTAACCTTCCATCTCCAGCCGGTCACCCTTTTTCAGCGTCGTCAAAAGCTTCAGGAAGGCCGCGTCATCCCGGATTTCTTCCTCGTCCTCCGGCTCCTTCCCGCCGTTCTTTCCCGATTTATTTCCATCGTCCCCGGCGGAAGAAATCTCTTTCCCATCCTCTCCGACCGAAGAGGTTTCCTTCCCGCCGTCCTTTTTCCCCTGGAAGGCAACCTTGAGATACCCTTCCTCGGACAATACCTTAAAGTTCGCGAAAAATTTCTCTGTTCCCACGCCGATACAAAGGGCGAACTTCCGATAAACCGCCGCCGGATAAAAGATACTGAGGAACCGGCGCACAATCAGGTCGTAAACCTTTTGAGACAAGGGAGAAAGCCCTTTCAGGCTGCCCAGCCCCTGGCCGGTCGGGATGATCGCGTAGTGATCCGTGATCTGGCTGTCGTTGACATACTTTGTCTTCGCGATTCCCTTATAGCTCCCCTTCTCCAGAATCTCCGCTGCGAAAGCTGCCCCGGGACCGTAACCCTTAAGACCGCCGATGTTTTTCTGGATTTCCTTCGCCACCGCCGTGGACAATACCCGGGCGTCCGTCCTGGGATAAGTCGTCAGCTTCTTCTCGTAAAGCTCCTGCGCAATGCTCAGCGTCTGATCCGGGCTGACCTTGAAATACCTGGAGCAGTCGTTCTGCAGCTCCGCCAGGTTGTACAGGAGAGGCGGATTCTTGTTCTCCTTCTTTTTCTCGACGCTCTCCAACAGCGCCTCCGCCAGGGCGTCTGCCTGCAGCCGGTCGATGAGAGCCTGGGCGTCCGCCCTCTCCCGGAAACCGTTCTCCTTATAAAGCCGGGGCGAAAGATACATGGACGACCCTTCCGCCGCCCTCCACTCCGCGGAAATCAGCTTATCCTGCAGTCGAAAGCTGCCGATCACCCGGTAAAAGGGCGTCTTCACAAAGGAGCGGATCTCCCGCTCCCGGTTCACAACGATCCCCAATACGCAGGTCATGACCCGCCCCACGGAAATCACCGCCCGATCCCGCTTTAAATACTCCTTTACCGTCCAGCCGTATTTCAGCGTCAGCGCCCGGGAAAAATTGATTCCCATCAGATAGTCCTCTTTCGCCCGCAGATAGGCGGCGCTGCTTAAGTTATCATACTCCCGCAGATCCTTTGCCTCCCGGATTCCCCGCAGGATTTCCTCTTCCGTCTGGGAATCGATCCAGACGCGGCGCCTCTCCTTACCAGTAACCCCGGACATCTGCTCCACCAGCCGGTATATGTACTCCCCTTCCCGCCCGGAGTCCGTGCAGACGTAGATCGTCGTGACGTCCGGCCGTCTCATCAGCGAGGTGACAATATTAAACTGCTTTCTGGAGCTCTCGATTACCTCATACCGAAACTCCTCCGGCAGAAAGGGAATCGTTTCAAAGCTCCACTTTTTATATTTGATATCATAGACCTCCGGATAGCTCATAGTGACTAGATGCCCCACGCACCAGGTAACGATCGCCTCCTGCGACTCCAGATAGCCGTCGCGGGACGTCGTATTGATTTTCAGGGCGTTGGCAAACTCCCTTGCCACGCTGGGCTTTTCCGCGATATATAAACTTTTTCCCACAGAGTAACCTCACTTCTCAGACAGCACTTTCCCGAACCGCTTCCTTTTTCCAGGCGGCATCTTTTCAAGCCGCCTTACTTCTTGGACTGCGTCTCCTCAAGCCGCTTTCCTTTCCCGGACTGCGTCTCCTCAAGCCGCTTTCCTTTCTCGGACAGCGTCTCCTCAAGCCACTTTCCTTTCCCGGACAGCGTCTCCTCAAGCCGCTTTCCTTTCCCGGACAGCGTCTCCTCAAGCCGCCTCACTTCTCGGACAGCATCTTCTCAAACTCCTCCGGGGTCATAGGCGCGCCGAACAGATATCCCTGGATCACATTGCAGCCGACAGAGTGAAGGTACTGGTACAGCTGCTCGTCCTCCACGCCCTCCGCTACGGTATCCATTCCCAGAGACCTGGCGATCTGGATGACAGACTCCGTCACAGCCCTGGTAGAGGAATCCCCCGGCGCGGCATCCAGCAGCTTTTTATCTAATTTCAGGGTGTCGATGGGTAACTCTTTCAGGAAGGTCAAAGAGGACATCCCCGCGCCAAAATCGTCCAGCGAGATTCGAACGCCATAATTTTTCAACACCTTCAGCCTCTCCTCGATCTGCTCGATATCCCCTGCTTCCAGCTCTTCCCGGATCTCCAGCTCGATCTCCGCGGGCTTTACCTTATAACGGTTTAAAACCTCGACCAGAAGCTCTGCAAAGCTCTCCTGCTTATACTGCTGCGTCGAAATATTGATTGACAGGATCATCGGGAAGCCGAACTGCCTGCGCCATTTGGCATACTGGCTGACGCTCTCCTCCAAAACCCATTTTCCGATCGCGTCGATGGCTCCGCTTCTCTCCGCAGCCGGGATAAACTGATCCGGCCCCGGCATCCCATCCTTCCAGCGGATCAGCGCCTCCATTCCCCGCAGCCGCCGATTTCCAGCATAATACTGCGGCTGATAGCGCAGAGAAAACTCCCCCTGGAAAATTGCCTCCTGCAGCCGGTTTTCCAGCGCGACGGCGTTTTTATATTCCTTCAGTGCCTCCAGGTCAAAATATTGCAGACCGTTCTTTCCCCTGCGTTTACAGCGGTACACCGCGCTCTCCGCCCGATTCAGCAGCTCCTCCGCGGAATCCGCGGCCTCCGGATACTCCGCCACGCCTATGCTGACCGTAATCCGAATCTTCCGTCCCTCCTCATCCCGGAAGGGGCCCTGCGTCCTTTGCCAGATCTTACGGTAGAGAGCGTCGACGCTCCCGTCGCCGTAAGGCTCATAAACCGCCAGGCAGAACACATCGCCCTGCAGATGGCAGCCGATCACATGCTGCCCGCAGAGCTCTTTCAGAAAGTCTCCGAACTGGCTGAGCAGCGTATCGCCGGATGCCGCCCCCGCTCCGTCCCGAACCTTCCGGAATTCGTCGATATCGATCATCATAACGCTCAACGGACAATTCGCGGCGGAGGCGTTTTCCACATACTCCTCCAACAGCTGCAGAAAGCGCCCCCGGTTATACAGTCCCGTCAGGCTGTCATAATAAGCCAGATAGGACAATTCGTCGTTCCGGGTTCGCTCCCCGGTAATATTCCGGATGTACAGGATCTTATCGACGGGAGCCCCCTCCCTGTCATAAGACGCCTTTCCCGTAAAACGCAGCCACCGGTCGCCGCCCTTCAGCCTGCACTCCAACACCGCGGACTCCTCCCCCTGCTTTTCCAGAAAGAGCAGCTCCCGCAGAGACATCGCGGAGGTCTCATCCACCTCCTCAAGAATCCTGGTCAGATCGCTGGACTGCCGAATCTCAAAGTCAAAAAAGCTTTTCCAGGGTCCCAGGGAAAAGAACATTTTACTTTCAAAGGAGCAATAAAGAACCGCTTCCTCCGCCTCCTCGCAGACCCTCGCATACATTCTCTCCCGCTCCGTCAGCTTTTGGTTCATCGCCTTTAAAAGATCGATTTGATAGTGCAATTCATTCATGTAAATCATCCTCCATGGGTCTTCCGGCCCTAACCGTCTTATCTGTTTTCTCTTCGTATCCGGCCGGAACTCCTGATCGCCCTGGCGATTTCCTTCCACGTTCGGTCGGACTTTCCAACCGAACTTTATCGGTTTCCCGCGCTTTCGACCAGACTTTCCGACCGACCTTTACCGGTTTCCTTTCGCACCTGCCAGCCTTAACCCTTCGCCGTAATATACCCCTGCGCCTTTAAAAGCTCCGCGCAGAGAACCGCTCCCCCGGCTGCGCCGCGTACCGTATTGTGGGACATGCCGATAAACTTATAATCGTACACCGTATCCTCTCTCAGTCTCCCCACGCTGATTCCCATACCGCGCTCAAAGTCCACGTCCAGCGCAATCTGCGGCCGGTTGTCATCCTCCAGGTATTGGATAAACTGCTTCGGCGCGCTGGGAAGCCCCATTCGCTGCGGCTCGCCGGAGAACTCCCGCAGCCTGGCGATCAGCTGTTCTTTTTCCGGCTTCTTCGCAAACCGTACAAACACCGCCGCCGTATGGCCGTTCAGCACCGGGATCCGGACGCACTGACAGGTAATCACGGGACGGACGGCGGGAACGATCACGCCGTTTTCGATCTTGCCCCAGAGCCGCAGGGGCTCCTTCTCGCTCTTCTCCTCCTCGCCGCCGATATAGGGGATCACATTCCCCACCATCTCCGGCCAGTCCCGGAAGGTCTTCCCCGCGCCGGAAATCGCCTGATAGGTCGTCGCCACTACCTCGACCGGCTCAAACTCCCTCCAGGCTGTCAGGACGGGAGCGTAGCTCTGGATCGAGCAGTTCGGCTTCACAGCGATAAAGCCCCTCCTGGTTCCCAGACGCTTTCTCTGGAAGTCGATGACCCGCATATGCTCCGGATTAATCTCCGGGACTACCATGGGAACGTCCGGCGTCCAGCGGTGGGCGCTGTTGTTGGAAACCACCGGAGTCTCGGCCTTCGCGTAGTCCTCCTCAATCCTCCGGATCTCCTCCTTTGTCATATCGACGGCGCTGAAGACAAAATCCACCTGGGCGGCGACCTTCTCCACCTCGTTCACGTTCATGACCACAAGCTTTTTTACCGCCTCCGGCATCGGCGTATCCATCTTCCAGCGGTCTCCCGCCGCCTCCTCATAGGTCTTTCCCGCCGACCGGGGGCTTGCGGCGATCGTCGTCACCTCAAACCAGGGGTGATTCTCCAGCAGCGAAAGGAACCGCTGTCCCACCATGCCCGTACCGCCTAACACGCCAACCCTTAATTTCTCGCTCATCCTCTCTTCTCCTTTTTCGTCATACCGCCAATCACGGTAACCTGTCACATGTGCGGAAAATCGCTTCCTTCCCGATTTCTTTTCGCAGTTTATGCTTTACCTGTCTGGAAATCCTCTGCTCACTCGCAACCCCGCTTACGTCTAAAGCATCGCACAGCCTCATCCTGTTTTATTTATGACAATAGATTATTCTCGAAGCGTAAATTCTATTGCTTCAAGCTCAGATACCGTCTGCACTCCGCGATTTCCTCCTCCATGGCCTCCGGCCCCGGCGCGCCCGCCGTCAGCCTTCTCTCCACGCAGGCCTTTAATGAGACCGCCTCAAAAACATCCTCCTCAAACCGGTCGCTGATTTCTTTCAGCTCCGCAAGAGACAGGGCGTCGATCGACGTGTCCTTTTCCAGACAATAGAGCACCAGACGTCCGATGATCCCGTGGGCGTCCCGAAACGGGACTCCCTTCCTCACCAGATAATCCGCCGCGTCCGTGGCGTTGGCAAAGCCGTTCCGCGCGCTGTCCGCCATCCTCTGCTTCCGGAACCTTAAGGTGCGCAGCATCCCGGTAAACAGCGTCAGGCAGTCCCGGACGGTATCCATGGCGTCAAAGGCTCCCTCCTTGTCCTCCTGCATATCTTTATTGTAAGCCAGGGGGATTCCCTTCATCGTCGTCAGAAGCGCCATCAGCGCGCCGTAGACCCGCCCCGTCTTCCCCCTTACCAGCTCCGCGATATCCGGATTCTTCTTCTGGGGCATAATACTGCTTCCCGTCGAGTAAGCGTCGTCGATCTCCACAAACTGATACTCGTTGGAATTCCAGAGAATAATCTCCTCGCAGAACCGGCTCAGATGCATCATAATCGTCGAGAGCGCCGCGAGGAACTCGATCAGGTAGTCCCGATCCGACACCGAATCCATACTGTTGCGGGTAGGGTCCGAAAAGCCCAGAAGCTGCGCCGTATAATCCCGATCCAAAGGATAGGTCGTTCCCGCCAGCGCCCCCGCCCCCAGGGGACAATAGTTCATCCGCTCACAGAGATCCGCCAGCCGCTCCCTGTCCCGCCGGAACATCTCAAAATACGCGCCGTAGTGATGGGCAAGCGTGACCGGCTGGGCCTTTTGCAGATGGGTAAAGCCCGGCATAAAGGTCTCCCGGTTCTCCTCCATGACCGCCAGGATCCCCTCCAGCAGCTCCTTCAGCAGCTCATCCGTCTCCCTGACCCGCAGCCTGGTATACAGCCGCATATCCAGCGCCACCTGATCGTTCCGGCTTCTGCCGGTGTGCAGCTTTTTCCCCGCCTCTCCGATCCGTTCAATCAGCTTCGCCTCTACAAAGCTGTGAACATCCTCGTATTTCTTTTCGTCGATCGTAAGCCTGCCAGCCTGCGTATCCGAAAGGATCCCCCGCAGGCCCGCCAGGATCTCGTCCCTTTCCGTTTCGCTGATAATCCCCTGCTTCGCCAGCATTGTCGCATGCGCGACGCTTCCCTCAATATCCTGAGGGAGAAGACGCCGGTCGAAACCGATGGACGCATTAAACTCATATACCGCTTCATCCGTCTCCTTCGTAAAGCGGCCGCCCCAAAGCTGTGCCATAGCAATCCTCCTGACCGATGTATAACAAACTTGATATTACCATAATCCGGAGGGTTATGCAAGCCATGTAACCTCTTTTTGTTTTCTCTCATATCTTAAAACAAAAAGGGAATGGCAATCTATGTCAAACATCCTGGAATTAAAAAACATCGGCTATTCCTATCATAGTCTTCACGGGGAAACCCCTGCCCTGAAGGATATCTCCTTTGGCGTCCGGGAGGGAGAATTCATCGCCATCGTAGGCCCCAGCGGATGCGGAAAGTCCACGCTGCTCTCCATTATTGCGGGCCTCCTGCAGCCGGAGCAGGGAACCATCGCGGTCAACAACCCGGACGGCAGCCTGCGCTATCCGAAAATGGGCTATATGCTGCAGCGGGATCACCTTTTTGAATGGCGCAGTGTCTATCAAAACGTAACGCTGGGGCTGGAGCTGCAGCACATGCTGGATCTGGAGCATCTGCAAAGGGTAGACCGGCTTCTGGTCGAATACGGACTGGATAAGTTTCGGGACAAACGTCCCAGCGAGCTGTCCGGCGGCATGAAACAGCGGGCCGCCCTGATCCGCACATTGGCTCTGGAACCCCAGCTTCTCCTGCTGGATGAACCCTTCAGCGCCCTGGATTATCAGACAAGGCTCATGGTATCCGACGATATCTGCCGCCTGATCCGGGCCGCCGGGAAAACCATGATCATCATTACCCACGACCTCTCAGAGGCTATCAGTCTGGCGGACCGAATTGTCGTCCTTTCCGGCCGCCCCGCCGTCGTCAAAAAAGTGCTTCCGGTAAAGCTCACCCTGACGGAGGATTCCCCGCTGGCAGCCCGGAACGCCCCGGAATTTCAAACTCTTTTCAATCGGTTATGGGAGGATCTGACACATGAAAACGAAACAAAATAAAGAATTGACGCGGCAGGAGGAATTTGTCCGCGCCCACAGACGCCATCATCACCAGGTAGCCTCATGGCGTTTTCTCCTCTTCGCCCTGTTTCTGGCCCTCTGGGAAATCAGCGCTTCGCTGGGCTGGATCGACAGCTTTTTTTTCGCCAGCCCCAGCCGGGTTATCGTCTGCCTCGTGAAACAGTTTCACGGCAATCACCTGCTGACCCACATCGGCGTCACGCTCTTTGAAACTCTGATCAGCTTCCTTCTGGTAATCCTGATCAGCCTCCTGGCCGCCACGCTCCTCTGGTATTCCCGGAAGCTTTCCGAGATTCTGGAGCCTTACCTTGTCGTCCTGAACAGCCTGCCAAAATCCGCCCTGGCACCCTTGTTTATCGTCTGGCTGGGCACCGGGACAAAAACCATCGTGGTCGCCGGGATCTCCGTAGCCCTCTTCGGCTCCATCATCAGCCTTTATACGGGCTTCCAGCAGGTAGACAAGGAAAAGATCACCCTGATCTATACCCTGGGCGGCAAAAAGCGGGACGCCCTGCTCAAGGTCGTGCTTCCCGGCTCCCTGCCCGTTATGCTCAGCACAGCCAAGGTCAACATCGGCCTGGCCCTGGTAGGCGTCATCATCGGAGAATTTCTGGCCGCCAGAAGAGGACTGGGATACCTCATTATCTACGGCTCCCAGGTCTTCCAGCTGGATATGGTCATCACCGGGATCCTTGTGCTCTGCGTCATCGCCCTGGGCTTCTATCAGTCCATCCAGATTCTGGAGCACCAGATCAAAAAGAATTTTAAACTCTGAAAGCGTTCGGCTGGCTGCGGCGTAATTTCCTATAGGACAAGAAAGCCGGGAGCGTAAGCAATTTACACTCCCGGACTTTTCAGCTGAAAATGGGACTTGAACCCACGACCCCTTCATTACGAGTGAAGTGCTCTACCGACTGAGCTATTTCAGCGTCTTCCTGTGAACCAAAATCTATTATAACGGGTCTGGCAGATTTTTTCAACCTAAATTTTTGAATTATTGAAAATTTTTCTCACACTTATCTCGCTCCCTTGTCATAAATCTCGCCCAGGGCTCTGGGAGCGCCGTTCTGCTTCGAGAAGAAAATCAAAAGCAGCAGCGTCAGGGCATAGGGAAGAATCATGACAAGATCCTGATAGGAGCTGGGCATCTGCAGCACCTGTACCAGCCGGTAGCCGCCCGAACGTGCAAAGCCAAATAGCAGGCATGCTCCCAGCGTCGGCATAATACGCCAGTTTCCGAAAATCAGCGCAGCGATGGCGAGATACCCGTAACCCACATAAATGCTGGCGGAAAAATTCGCGGAGATCGAATAGGCAAAGCAGATTCCGCCCAGACCGGACAATGCGCCGCAGATCAGGATGGCCGCAAGACGAATCTTGTTGACCTCCCGCCCCGCCGCGTCCACCGCATGGGGATTGTCGCCGCAGGCCCGCAGATGCATCCCGAAGCGTGTCCGGTACATCACAAACCATACCACAAAGGCCACCAGGACAATCACAATCTCAAAGGGATACAGGTTCGTAAACACTGCTCCCAGCACAGGAATCCGGGAAAGAACCGGAACCGTGATACGGGCGGACACCGTCAGCACAAATTTGTCCGAGGTAGCGCCGAACAAGACACGGTTCAGGAGCTTGGTGAGATAGGCGGTCAGCGCCATAGCCATAATATTTACCACCACGCCGCTGATGACCTGATTTGCCTTGAATTTCAGGCAGAGCAGAGCGTGAATCAGGGCGAACAGCGCCCCGCCCACCGCCGCGAACAGCATGGCGATATAAAAGGGCATGGGGGAATTGCCGCCGAAAAGCCCGGAGACCAGAACGGCCACAAAGGCTCCCACAAACGCGCCGAAGCCCTGAAGTCCCTCTACGGCGAGCATGGTAACTCCCGACCGCTCGCAGTAAATTCCGCCGATTGCCATGATAAACAGAGGCAGTGCAAAGGATAATCCGTCGATGATAATAACGTCCATCTTACTTCTCCTCCTTTCCGCTCAGCGCTTTCTCACGCTGGCGCTTTTCCAGCTGATGCTTCATATAAACGTTGCAGGCGCTGAAGAGCAGAATGATTCCCGTGATGACGGAGGCGATCTCCGAGTCCACCCCGGCCATGGATTTCATATAAGTGCTGCCCTTTCCCATCAGACTGATCAGCATAGTGGAGAAAATGATGCCGACGGGATGATTGCTCCCCAGCAGGGAAACCGCTATGGCGTCAAATCCGGTGCTTAAGAGAACCTTTGGCTGGATGGAGCCCACATAGCCCAGGTAATAGGTCACCCCTGCCAGTCCGCCCAGCACGCCGGAAATCGTCATGGAGACCACCATGCATCTCCCCACCCGGATACCGGCGTATTTTGCGGCGCTCCTGGAGCAGCCTACCGCCTTCAGCTCATACCCCAGCCTCGTCTTCTCAAAGAGGAACCAGACCGCCGCCACCGCAAGCAGCGCCAGCAGAATCCCCAGCGGGATATCCAGCTTCAAATTCCCGATCAGCGTATCCATAAACGTCAGCCGGGATGCCGCGGAAATCTCGATCGACTGCCGGGATACCGGATCCACAAAGCAGGTATTGATAAAGAAGCTCACCACATACTGGATGATATAATTCAACATAATGGAGGATACCACCTCATTGATATTGAAGCGGTACTTCAGAAAACCGATCAACGCCCCCACCAGTCCGCCGACCGCCATACCGATCAGGATAACTAGCGGCTTCGCCAGTACCGCGCCCAGGCCGCTGTAGCCGACAAGCGCCGTAGCGGTAAAGCCCGCCGCCAGCATCTGCCCCGATACGCCGATATTAAAGAGTCCGGCCCGCATGGCAACCGCCACAGCCAGCGCCGCAAAAATCATGGGGGTAAAGTAATTGACGTAGCTGAAAAAGTCCGTCAGCATACTCTTATAATTCGCATAGGACGCCTTCGGGGCAAGCCCGCTCCCCTGCAGCAGCGCGTAATACGCCCGAAAAGGATTGCTGCCGGTCAGCGCGATGATCACCCCGCCCGCCACAAGGCTGCACAAGATAGCAAAGAGGGGAACCTTTACCGTATTCCAGAATTTCTTCCCTTTTTTCATCCCTCGGCCCCTCCTTTTTCCCTCTTTACACCCATCATGAATTCTCCCACCTTATTCGTGGTCAGGGAGCTTGCCGGTGCAATCTTCTGAATCTCTCCGTTATAGATGACGGCGATGGTATCCGCGCAGTTCATGATCTCGTCCAGCTCCAGGGAAACCAGCAGAATCGCCCTCCCCTTGTCCCGCTCCGCGATCATCTGCCGGTGGATATTTTCAATCGCTCCGATATCCAGACCTCTGGTAGGCTGTACGAAGATCATCAGGGGAGATCCCAGCTCTACCTCTCTGGCAATAATCGCCTTCTGCTGGTTTCCGCCGCTCATGGAACGCACCACCGTCGAGCTTCCCTGTCCGCTTCGGATATCGTATTCCTGAATCAGGCGCTCGCTGTTTTCTTCCATGGCGCTGTGGTTCAGCACTCCCTTTTTACAGTAGGGCTCCTTAAAATAGTCCTTCAGCGCCAGGTTTTCCGTCAGCGTGAAATCCATGACAAGACCGTAATTCTGTCTGTCCTCCGGTATGTAGGAAATCCCCTCCAGGGTTCGCTGCCGGATCGGCTGGCGGGTAATATTCTTTCCGTTCAGCATAATCTCCCCGGAGCGAACCGGGATCAGACCGGCGATCGCGTCGGCAATCTCTACCTGCCCGTTTCCGGCCACCCCCGCGATAGCCAGGATCTCGCCCCCGTGCACTTGGAAGCTGACGTCCTTCACGACCTGGAATTCCTGTCGGTTGAACACGTTTAAACCCTTTACATCGAGCACGACCTCCCCAAATTTCGCGGGTTTCTTATCCGTCTCGAAGCTGACCTCCCGGCCCACCATGAGGTTCGCCATGGTCTTCGTAGAGGTCTCCGCCACATTCAGCACGTCGATGAGCTTTCCCCGGTTCAGGATCGCGCAGCGATCCGCAATCCGCTTGATTTCCTCCAGCTTATGGGTAATCAGGATAATAGTCTTTCCGTTGTCCCGCAGCCCCCGGATAATCTCCAGCAGGAAATCGATCTCCTGGGGCGTCAGCACGGCGGTCGGCTCGTCAAAGATCAGAATCTCCGCCTCCCGGTACAGCATTTTCAGGATTTCCACCCTCTGCTGGGTAGACACGTTGATATCCTGGATCACATCCGTAGGATTTACCGCCAGCCCGTACTTTTCCGAGAGGGCTCGGATTTCCTCGTTGGCCCGCTTCCGATCTACCGTGGGAAGAAAACCCAGTGCCTTCTTCACCGGTTCCATCCCCATGACAATATTTTCCGCGATGGTATAATTGGATACCAGCTTGAAATGCTGATGAACCATCCCGATATTCAGCCGGGTGGCATGGTTGGGGGATTCCAGCTTTACCTTCTCCCCCCGGATCAGAATCTCTCCCTCGTCCGGTTCATACATGCCGAACAGCATACTCATCAGCGTGGATTTTCCGGCGCCGTTCTCTCCCAGCAGAGCGTAGATTTCGCCCTTCCGGATCTGAACGGTCACATCGTCGTTGGCCACGATTCCCGGAAAACGCTTGGTGATATGTTTCATTTCAACAATATACTCATATTCCGCCATACCAGTCCTCCATCTCCTGCGTTTTCTCTAAGCTGCGTTACACATATTTAGAAGAAAAAGAGGTGCTATGCCGGCACCTCTTTTTTTATTCCGCAATACAATCCCTTCTCTTTACCAGGTAAAGGTCTCGGGGGTAATTCCGTTAAAGTTCGCCGCGGGAACGATCTTTCCTGCCTTCAGGTCAGCCTGTGCCGCATCGATCTTCGCGATCGCGTCCGCAGTCAGCTGGCATCTTCCCTCCGCGCTTACATAGCCGGTAGAATCGGTAGCTGCGGTCAGGGTTACGTTCTGACCCTTAAACGTACCGTTCTTTACCTCGTTCAGCGCATTGTAAACCGTGTCGTGCATAACCTTCAGCCCGCTGGTCAAAACAACATTACCGCTTCCGTTTGCACCGTCGTCGTACTGGTCAACGTCGCATCCGATCACCTTTACGCCGTCAGCCTCTTTCGCAGCGGTAAACACACCGTTTCCGGAAGCTCCCGCAGCCACGAAGATAATGTCGCAGCCCTCCGCGATCAGCGCGTTGCCGATTACCTTGCCGGTAGCCTCATCCGAGAAATCTCCCACATAGTTGCCGCCTACGTTCGCGCCTGTTACATCTGTCCCCGCATAGGAAGGGAGCTCAACGATCTCCACGTTCAGGCCTTCCGTCGCGTTCGCGTAAAGGACGCCGCACTCAAAGCCGTACTGATAGTTTACGTTGGAGGGATAAGCGATACCGTTTACCACGGCAACCTTGCCGCTGGCGGTGGAGAGCGCCGCCGCCATGCCCGCGTAAAAACCGCTCTCCTGCTCCGCGTACAGAGCTGCGTAAACGTTGTCGATCACCTCGTCCCCGTCGGGCCAGGTGTCAATCAGAACAAACTTGGTATCCGGGTTTTCCTTTGCCGTCGCGCCGATTCCCGCAAACTGGAAGCCGCAGCATACGATCACGTCGTAATCCGCCACGATCTCCGCTACCGCCTGCGCGCAGGCGGAAGTATCGCCGGTCTCCTCGCGGATCGGGGTGACGGTCGCGTCAGCGTTTTCCTCGATAAACTTCAGGATTCCATTATAGTTATCCTGATTAAAAGAACCGTCGTCCACGCCGGAGGGACTGGATACGATCGCAATCTTCAGTCCGTCGCCTCCCGACGTATTGCCTGCAGGCGCGCCGCCGCAGGCCGCCAGCGAAAACGTCATAACGCACGCCAGCACAAGAGCCAATAATTTCTTCATAATTCATCCTCCTGTCTTTTGACAAAAATTGATATGACCTGATACAAGGGTAATATAGCATCACTTCAAACAAAATTCAACAAAAATTTTTATTTTTTCTCCCTTTCGGTAAAATTTCCGCCTGTTTTTCGATCCGTCCCGACAGTCGTTCCCTGCGATTCCCGCAGATGAACATCCATCTGGGGATAAGGGATTTCGATTCCGGCCCTGTCAAGCGCCAGCTTACAGTTCTCCGCAATCCGCCATTTTCCCGGCCAGAAATCCGCCTGCAGAAACCAGCACCGAACGCCCAGCCTTACCCCCGAATCGCCCAGCTCATCCACAAATACCAGCCGATCCCTGTTTTTCAGCGCCGCCTCATCCTCCTCCAACACCTGCAGAAGGACTTCCTTCGCCTTCTTCAGATCCGCCCGATACGACACGGAAACGCTGATATCCATCCTCCGCTCCGGCTGGGCGGTCATATTGACGATACTGTTGTTGGCAAGGCTGCCGTTTGGCAGGATTACCGCCTTGTTGTCAAAGGTCAGCAGTTCGGTATAGAAAATCTGAATCTCCGTTACGGTTCCCTCTTTTCCGGTCAGGCTCTCCTGAATATAATCGCCTACCTTAAAGGGCTTTAACAGCAGGATCAGCACGCCGCCAGCCAGGTTGGAAAGGCTTCCCTGCACCGCAAGGCCCACCGCCACCCCCGCGGAACCCAGCAGGGCTACGATACTGGCGGCGTCCACCCCCAGGGAGGAAGCGATCATCAAAAGCAATAGCACATAGAGCGCCGCCTTCATAAAGGAATCCACAAACTGGACAGCGCCTACTTCCGCGCCCGCCCGCTGCATGGACTTTCGGACAATCCGGCGCACCAGCTTGATCAGCTGGACTCCCAGCAGGAAGAAAAGCGCCGCCAGCAGAACCCGGACGCTTAAGTGAAGCGCCTTTTCCGGCAGCTCCGCGAAGAACTGACGGATCACGCCGGGGTCAGGCATCTTTTCCGCTTCGATCGTCAGCAGACCTCTCATTTCCGCTTACCTGCCTTCCCGCCTGTCACGATTTTTTGTCCGCTCCCGGGCTTTTCTTTCCCCTCGCTTTTTCCTCCTTTTCCTTTCTCCGTCTCGTCCGGGATATACTTCAAAATACTCAAGGACAGCGGCGCGAGCTTCACCGTAATGCTGTCAGGCCTGTCGTCCCATTCCTTCTTCCGGGATCGCTTCGCCCTGCCGTTTACGACGCCAGTCCCGCCGTATTTTACGTCGTCCGTATTCAGAATCTCCTTATATTTGCCCGGAAGAGGTACTCCTGTCGTGATTTCCGCGGGAACACCGGCGAAATTGGCCGCCACAAGCAGCAGCTCCTCCGGCTTCTCCCCCATCCTGGCATAAGTCAGATAGCAGTCCTGAGCAGAAATATGGTTGATCCACTGAAAGCCCTCGGGAGAATCGTCCAGACTGTGCAGAGCCGACAGGCTCCTGTACAGACCGTTCAGATCACGGACAAGTCCGCGAACGCCCTCGTGCTCCGGCACAGAGCAAAGCTCCCACTCCACCTGCCGCCCCTCGTTCCACTCGTCAAACTCTCCCACATCCTGCCCCATGAAGAGCAGCTTCCTGCCGGGATGGGTCATCATGAAAGCGTAACTAAGACGGAGATTAGCAAACTTCTGCTCCCGGCCGCCGGGCATCTTGCCCAGCAGGGTAGCCTTTCCATGTACCACCTCGTCATGGGAAAACACCAGCATAAAACGCTCGCTGTAGGCGTAGATCATGCTGAAGGTCAGCTCGCCGTGATGATAGCTTCGGAAATAGGGATCATAGCGGATGTACCCGAGATAATCGTTCATAAAGCCCATGTTCCACTTGTAATCAAAGCCCAGCCCTTCCTCGTCCAGAGCTCCTGTAATCCTGGGGAAGGCCGTGCTCTCCTCCGCCACGGTGATCGCTCCCGGATTCCGCTTTTTCATCACGGAATTCAGATGCTTGATCAGCTCGATCGCCTCCAGATTTTCGTTCCCGCCGTAGATATTGGGAATCCAGCCGCCGTCACCCTTTCCATAATCCAGATAAAGCATACTGGCCACAGCGTCCATGCGGATTCCGTCCGCATGGAATTTCTCCACCCAGAACAGGGCGTTGGCGATGAGATAATTGGATACCTCGGACCTGCCATAGTTATAAATCAAGGTTCCCCAGTGCGGATGAAAACCCTGTCTCGGATCCTTGTGCTCATAAAGACAGGTTCCGTCGAAGTTGGATAAGCCGTAGGAATCTCTGGGAAAATGCGCGGGAACCCAATCCAGAATCACACCGATCCCCGCCTTATGCAGCTCGTTCACGAAATACATAAAATCCTCGGGAGAGCCATACCGGGAGGTCGGCGCATAATAACCGATGACCTGATACCCCCAGGAGGCGTCCAGAGGATGCTCCATCACCGGCATCAGCTCCACATGGGTATAGCCCATCTCCCTGACATATGGAATCAGTTTTTCCGCGATCTGCCGGTAATTGGCATATTCCTGTCCCTCCTCCGGCTTCACGAAGGATCCCAGATACATCTCGTAAACGCTGAGGGGCGCTTCTCCCGTCTGGAAAGCGGGCCGGTTTGCGATAAACTTCTCGTCCTCCCAGCTGAATCCGTTCAGATCCGCGATCACAGAGGCCGTTTCAGGCCGCAGCTGCGCCGCGTTGCCGTAAGGATCCGCCTTCAGATAGGTCAGTCCGTTTTTCAACTTCAGCTCAAATTTATAATTCTGTCCTTCTTCCGCCCCCGGGACAAAAAGCTCGAAAATTCCGGAATCCCAGAGCCGCCTCATCTGATGCACTCTTCCGTCCCAGCCGTTAAAGTCACCCACAACGCTGACCCGCAGGGCGGAGGGCGCCCAGACGGCGAAACAGGTTCCTTTTACGCCGTCCAGCTCCATGGGATGAGCTCCCAGCTTTTCGTAGATAGTATAGTGGATCCCGTTCTTAAATTTCTCCGTATCCTGCCTCGTAATCTGCGGTTCAAAGCGGTAAGCCTCCTCCCGCACCGCCGCAGCGCCTCCCGTCGTCACCTCATAGCGATAGGCGGGCAGATTCTTCACCGAAAACGGCAGCAATACCGCGAAATAGCCGTCGTCGTCCGCCTTTTCCATGGGGAAACGTCCCGTTCCGTCCTTAAAGACCACATCCGCGCTCTCCTCCCCCGGAAAATAAGCCTGTACGAGGGTCTGATTTCCCGCCCTGTGCGGCCCCAGAAGGGTCTGGGGATCGTCGCACTCCGAATAGATAATCTCCTCGATCTTCGGCCAGTTCATCAGCTTATACACCTTGTTCGTCATCCGTTTGCTCCTTTATTTTTTGATCTTTATGCCCCTTTGCGCGCTCCGGCGCGCATACCGCTGACAGTCATTTACGCTCTGACCATCTCTTTTTCCGTCCTGTCTATCGCGGCAGCGACGCCTGCTTTCGCTGTCTTTCCTGTCTTCTCTCCGATGTTCCGGCCTCCGTCAGCCGATCGAATGCAGAAAAAGCCCGCTTCGCGGCTGCGCTTCCTGTCCGTCAACTTAACAAATGCAGGAAAACCCGCTTCGCGGCTGCGCTTCCTGTCCATCAGCTTAGCGAATGCAGGAAAAGCCCGCTCCGCAGCTTCGGCTCAAACCAGGTGGACTTCGGAGGCATCAGCCGTCCAGCGTCCGCGACGCGCTCCAGCTCCTCCATAGAAGTCGGATACAGCGAAAAAGCTACTTTACAGTCGGTATGTACCCTGCGCTCCAGCTCCTCCAGGCCTCGGATTCCGCCCACAAAGTCGATCCTGCCGTCCGTTCTGGGATCCTGAATCCCCAATATCGGTTCCAACAGGTAATCCTGCAGCAAAGAGACGTCCAGCCCCTTTACCGCGTCCTCCGACCGGATTTCCTCCCTGGCCGTCAGCCGATACCAGGTATCCTCCAGATACATGCCGTAGACGCCCTTTTTCTCCGGCGAAACGGCCTGACCGCCTGCTTTTTCCAAAACAAAGCGCTCCGACACTCTCTCCAGAAACTCCTCTGCACCGTAGCCGTTCAGATCCTTTACCACCCGGTTGTAATCCAGAATCCGCAGCTCGTCATCCGGAAACAATACCGCCAGGAAATAATTGAATTCTTCCTCCCCGGTATACTCCGGGAACGCCTCCCGTCTCATCAGCCCTACCTTTACCGCCGAAGCGCAGCGATGGTGGCCGTCCGCAATATAGACCGCAGGGATCCCCGCAAAGGCCTGATAAATCGCTTCGATCGCCTCGCTGCTGTCGATGACCCAGACCCGATGGGTGACGCCGTCCTCCGACCGAAAATCGCAGGCCGCCGGTTTTTCCTTTTCCCTCTCGACAATGTCCCGCAGCGCCTCATTCCTGCGGTAGGCCAGAAAGATAGGGCCGGTCTGCATATTGCAGGCGTCCACATGCCGGATGCGATCCTGCTCCTTGTCCGCCCGGGTATTCTCATGCTTCCTGATCTTATTGTTCAGATAATCGTCTATAGACGCGCAGGCTGCGATCCCCGTCTGGCTTCTGCCATCCATCACCTGTTCATAAAGATAATAGCAGGGCTTCTCATCCTGCCGGAAGCTTCCCGCGGCAATCCTCTCCTGTAAAAGCCGGGCTGCCCGCTGATAAACCTGGGGCGCGTAAGTATCCACGCTGTCGTCAAGCCCCGTCTCCGCCCTGTCGATCGTCAGAAAGGAATCCGGGTTTTCTTCCACCGCCCTGCACGCCTCCTTTCGATTGTATACGTCGTAGGGCAGCGCCGCGATTCTGCTCTCCAGGCCGGGTGCCGGGCGGTATGCCGCAAAAGGTCTGATCTCAGCCATATCGTTTCCTCCAAAATTTTCATCACAGACTGTACATCCCAATTTTTCGGTGTTATACTAAAAACAGGACGTTTGTCTTATTGTAGCACAGTTTTATTCTGTTGAACAGAAAGGATTTCAAAAATATGACTGACGAAAACAGACAGATATTGACACGCATAAACGCTTACGCGGAGGATAAGCTCGGAGAGATCGATCCGCAGAAGGTGCCGGTCTCAGCCCAGCTGGAGCAGCTGAAGCCTGTGATGGAGGAGATCGCCCGGGAAAAGGGAATGACGCTGGAGGAAATCTTCATCCTCTACATGGATCTCCAGAGCGAAGCCTCCTGCGCCTCCCAGCAGAAGCTGGAGGAAGGACTGCAGGATCTGAACGACGGTATCGACGGAGGTATGCCGCTGCTGTTCCGGTAATAAAACGTCCCAAGAAGCAAACCAGGAGTCGATTACAATACCGGCTCCTGGTTTATCGCTTTTATCCTTTCACAATCCTGACGCGGAACACGCCTTCGATTTTTTCCAGGTCGTTTACAATCTCGGCGTCAGGCATATCCTCCACATCCAGCAGCGTGTAAGCCACCTCGCCTCTCGACTTATTCGTCATATCGCTGATATTGATGCCCTTTCCGCCGAAGGCCGCCGTAAACTGCGTGATCATATTCGCCACATTCCTGTGAAAAATCGCCACGCGCCCCCGCTTGGTACAAATTCCCATATCGCAGGACGGATAGTTGACGCTGTTGCGGATATTGCCGTTTTCCAGATAATCCATCAATTCCTCCACCGCCATAACCGCGCAGTTGTCCTCCGACTCCTCTGTACTGGCTCCCAGATGAGGGATGACGATGCAGCCCTTCTGTCCGGCGGTAGTCGGGTTCGGGAAGTCCGACACATACCTGGCAATCTTCCCCGTACCTAAGCCTTCCAGCACATCCTTCTCATTGACCAGCAGATCTCTGGCAAAGTTCAGCAGGATGACGCCCTCCCTCATTTTCGCGATCGAAACGGCGTTGATCATACCCTTTGTCGAATCCGTCAGCGGCACATGGATCGTAATATAGTCGCAGTCCGTGTAAATATCGTCCACATTCAGAACATGCTTCACGGAACGGCTCAGATTCCAGGCTGCATTCACCGAAAGGTAAGGGTCATACCCGTAAACCTCCATCCCCAGAGAAACCGCCGCGTTGGCTACCTTGACGCCGATCGCCCCAAGTCCGATCACGCCCAGCTTCTTTCCCATGATCTCCGATCCCGCAAAGTTCTTCTTCTCCTTTTCAGCAGCCTTGGCGATATTTTCGTCTCCCGCCGCGCTCTTCACCCACTCGATCCCGCCGACCACATCCCGGGCAGCCAGAAGCATTCCCGCGATGACCAGCTCCTTTACGCCGTTCGCGTTTGCCCCGGGGGTATTGAATACCACAACTCCCTTCTCCGCGCACTTCTCCAGAGGAATATTGTTCACTCCCGCCCCGGCCCTGGCTACCGCCAGAAGCCTCCCGGGGATCTCCAGCTCATGCATGGAGGCGCTCCGCACCAGGACGCCGTCCGCCTCCTGAAGCTCCGCCGTAATCTGATAATTTTCACTGAAATTCCTTAATCCCACATCCGCAATGGGATTTAAACAATTGATCCTGTACATAGCCTCTCCTATCTGACTTATTTCGCAATTTCTAATTCACAGACCATTTTTCCCTTCAGGGGGCGCTTCGTCAATAGCATACAGATCATGGATTCAAGCGTTCTCCGCTTCGAATTTCCTCATAAACTCCACCAGCTTCTCCACGCCCTCGATCGGCATGGCATTATAAATACTGGCCCGCATGCCGCCCACGCTTCTGTGACCCTTCAGGTTCTCAAAGCCCGCCGCTTTTGCCGCCTTGACAAACGCGGCGTCCAGCGCCTCATCGCCCGTGACAAAGGGAACGTTCATCAGGGATCGATCCTCCCTGCGAACCGTACCGCGGAACAAACTGCTCTCGTCCAGATAATCATACAGAATTTTCGCTTTCCTTTCGTTATATTCCTTCATAGCCGCCAGGCCGCCCCGCTTTTTCAGCCACTTGAACACCTTTCCGCAAATATAAATTCCATACGCCGGAGGCGTGTTATACATGGAACCGTTATCCGCATGAATTTTATACCGCAGCATGGTAGGCGTACCGGGCAGCACATCCTCTGTAATCAGATCCTCCCGGATAATCACAATTACCACCCCCGCAGGGCCGATATTCTTCTGCACACCGCCGTAAATCAGACCATACCTGGTCACGTCCACCGGTTCCGAGAGAAAACAGCTGGATACATCCGCCACAAGCGGCTTTCCCTTCGTATCCGGCAGCTCCTTAAACTTTGTGCCATAGATCGTGTTGTTTTCACAAATATAGACATAATCCGCATCCTCGCTGATCGGAAGATCCGAACAATCCGGTATGTAAGAAAATGTCTTATCCTCGGAGGACGCAATTTTTCTCGCTTTCCCGTAAAGAGACGCCTCCTGATAAGCCTTCTTCGCCCACTGCCCGGTAACGATATAATCCGCCGCCCTGTTCTTCATCAGGTTCATGGGAATCATGGCAAACTGCTGGCTCGCCCCGCCCTGCAGAAACAACACCCGGTAATTGTCCGGAATTCCCATCAGCTCCCGCAGATCCGCCTCCGCTCCCTGTATGATTTCCTCATAAGCCCTGGAACGATGACTCATTTCCATCACCGACATCCCCGTCCCGTTATAATCCAACATTTCCGCGGCGGCCTCCCGCAATACCTCCTCCGGCAAAACCGCAGGCCCCGCGGAAAAATTGTAAACTCTGGCCATTTTTTCATCCTCCTTCTGAAATAATATACTCCTGCCCCTTTAATAGAACATAATCACCGGCGTCCCAATCTCCACCATCTCATAAAGCTCGGCCATCACATCCGGCGGCGTATTGACGCATCCGTGAGACCCGTTCCGCTTGTAAATCTCGCCCCCGAACTTAGCTCTCCAGTCAGCGTCATGGATCCCGACTCCCCCCTTTACCGGCATCCAGTATTTTACCGGAGTCTCATAATCCGCCCCCTTTAAAACCCGGTTGCGCTCCTTATTATAGACAAAGTTGATTCCCTCCGGTGTTCCCCTTCGTTTCCCGATATCCCCCGTTACCACATCCGTATCCAGCGCGAGCTCCCCGTCCACATAATAATACATATGCTGATCGGTCAGATCCACTTCGATATAGGTATCTCCGATATCGTCCTGTCCCCGGACAAAGCCCTCCTTCTCGTATTCCGGGACACGAACCTGCTCCTCCTCCCCGTCTTTCCTAAGAGCCGCCAGCAGATAGGCTTTTTCCGCCTCCTTATCCAGCAGCGTTCCATAGGTTCCGTACTTCACGGCGACCACATCCCCCCTGGTAGCCTGAAACTCCCGCACCGTACCACAGGTGTCGTAGACTTCCGCCAGCTGATCCACCCAGCGCCCTACGCTCTCCTCATCCGGAAGGACACAGCCGTCCTCCAGCAACGGCGTCCCGGCCTCATCCGTCTTTATAAATGTCCCGAGAACTCCCGCTGTCAGCTCCAGCTGCTCCGCTCCCATATCATAGATGATCCTTCTGTCCAAAAAGGCTTTCACCCGCTCCCAGAGTTCTCTCTGCTCCAGATCCTCCCGGCTGTCCTCCAGATCCCGATAACACTGTCCTTCCTGCAGGTCGATCCGCAGATTTCCCGCCCGAAAACATTCTTCCATATATTCCGGGACGCGCTCGCAGTCCAGCCGCATCCGATTGCCGTCCCGAAAGCAATACCCTTCCTCCTCGTCGTATTCCACCTGACAGCCCTCCGGCAGCTCTCTCGCCCGCCGTACAGGCTCCAGTTCCTCCACATGCTCCTGCAGTCTGGCGGCATCGCAGACATACCTGGCCTCCAGATTGGTACTGGTCGAATCGTACAGTTGATTCATCCAGAAAAAGGAGGCATGCTGCTTTAAGTATTCCTGCAGCGCCTCTCTGTAATCCGGGCTCAATCCGATCTCCTCCGCGTCCAGCGTCCATTCCCGCCCCTCCGCGTCCACAAGAACCACATCGGGAACTCTCGTCTGTCCGATCAGCTCCGCATTGACCTCATCAATTGTCTTCCCCGTACAGTAAACCCCGTTGATCCAGGTATTTACCGGAAAATTGTCCTGATAATAAACCCCCAGCGCCAGGCCGCCGCTCAGCAGAATCAGCAGTCCGCACAGCAGGATCAGCAACAGAATACGCTTCTTTTTTCTCATCTTGCCTTATTCTTTCATATCGTCCCCATCAAACACGTCCGCAATGGGCGCTCCCGCGGGAACCATGGGAAATACCTTGTCGTCCTCGGGAATCACACATTCGATCAACACGGGAGCCTTTCTCGCGATGGCTTCCCGGATGGCAGGCTCTACCTCTTCCTTCTTTGTCACACGGATCGCCGTACAGCCCAGCGCCTCCGCCACCTTACAGAAGTCAACGCTGTCGTTCAGCACGGTCTGGGAATACCGCTTCTCATAAAACAGCGTCTGCCACTGCCTCACCATCCCCAGAACATGGTTGTTGATCACCACCTGGATGATCGGGATTCCATAACGGCTGGCGGTGGCCAGCTCATTCATATTCATGCGGAAGCACCCGTCCCCGGCGATGTTGATACAGATTTTATCCGGCTGGCCGATCTGCGCGCCGATACAGGCTCCCAGCCCATAGCCCATGGTTCCCAGCCCGCCGGAGGACAGGAAGCTGCGGGGCGACGTATAGCAGTAATACTGCGCCGCCCACATCTGATGCTGCCCTACGTCCGTCGTAATCAGGGCCTGCCCGTCCGTGACCCTGTCGATGGTCTCCATCACATAAGGACAGGAAAGGCCGGAAGAATCATACTTCAGCGGATATTTCTCCTTAAGCTCCTCCACCGTCCTCATCCAGTCGCCATGATCCTGCGGGGTCAGCATATCGTTCAGCCGCCCCAGAACCTCCTTTAAATCTCCCACAATCCCCACGTCCACCCGGACGTTCTTATTGAGCTCCGCCGCGTCGATATCGATCTGAATGATCCTTGCGTTCTCCGCGAATTTCTTCGGATTTCCGGTCACACGATCCGAGAACCTGGCTCCCAGGGCAATCAGAAGGTCGCACTGGCTCACGCCCAGGTTGGAGGCTTTCGTGCCGTGCATCCCGATCATGCCGGTATACCTGGGACTTCTGCCGTCGAAGCCTCCCTTCCCCATCAGGGTATCGCACACCGGCGCGTCGACCAGCTCCGCGAACCGCGCAACCTCCTCGAAGGCCCCGGAGCTCACCGCGCCGCCTCCCAGGTAAAGGAAGGGCTTCTCCGACTCCCGGATATAGTTTACAACGGTCTCCAGCGCTTCCTCCGTATAAGTAGCCCCAAGGAGGATTTCCTGTGCTTTCTCCGGCGTATATTCGCAGACCGCCGCCGTGACGTCCTTTGTGATATCTACGAGAACCGGCCCCGGTCTGCCGCTCCTGGCGATCGCAAAGGCCTTGCGCAGCGTGGGTGCCAGATCCTCCACATTTTTTACGATATAGCCATGCTTTGTGATCGGCATGGTCACTCCGGCGATATCCACCTCCTGGAAGCTGTCCTTCCCCAGCAGAGGAAGCGTTACGTTCGCGGTGATCGCCACCATGGGAACCGAATCCATATAGGCGGTAGCGATTCCCGTCACCAGGTTCGTAGCCCCCGGGCCGCTTGTGGCCATACAGACCCCGACCTTTCCGGTCGCCCTGGCGTAACCGTCCGCCGCGTGGGCGGCACCCTGCTCGTGGCTGGTGAGGATATGGCGGATCTCTCCGCTGTGCTGATAGAGGGCGTCATAGATATTCAGGATCGCCCCGCCGGGATAACCGAAAACCGTATCCACGCCCTGCTCCTTCAGACATTCCACAACAATTTCCGAACCGTTCAGCTGCATCGCCTTAATCCTCCTGTCTCTTCGGAATCTCCAGAACGGCTCCCCGGTTGCCGCTGGTCACCATCTCGCAGTAACGGGACAGATACCCCGTCGTCACGCCCGGCTGACGGGGCTGCCATTTTTCGCGCCGCAAAGCCAGCTCTTCCTCCGAAACCGCCAGCTCCAACGTCAGCGCCGGAATGTTGATCCGGATAATATCCCCTTCCTCCACCAGGGCGATGGGGCCGCCTACCGCCGCCTCGGGAGACACATGTCCGATGGACGCGCCCCGGGACGCGCCGGAAAACCGCCCGTCCGTAATCAGCGCCACGCTGGAGCCAAGCCCCATGCCCGCAATCGCCGAGGTGGGATTCAGCATCTCCCGCATCCCCGGACCGCCCTTCGGTCCCTCGTAGCGGATGACAACTACATCCCCCGCTACGATCTTGCCGCTTTTAATCGCCTCGATGGCGTCCTCCTCGCAGTCAAAGACCCTGGCCGGGCCCTCGTGAACCATCATCTCAGGAACCACCGCGGAGCGCTTTACCACAGAACCGTCCGGCGCAAGGTTCCCCTTCAAGACTGCCAGCCCGCCCGTTGCGCTGTAGGGATTCTCCACCGGCCGAATCACCTCCGGATTCCGGTTCACCGCGCGGGCGATATTCTCACCGATCGTCTTTCCGGTCACTGTCATGCAGTCCGTATCCAACAGCCCGATATCCGCCAGCTCCTTCATCACCGCATACACGCCCCCGGCCTCGTTGAGATCCTCCATATAGGTCGGCCCCGCCGGCGCAAGATGACAGAGATTCGGCGTCTTTTCGCTGATCGGGTTTGCGTAACTGATATCGAAGTCAAAGCCGATCTCATGGGCGATGGCCGGGAGATGCAGCATGGAGTTGGTGGAGCAGCCAAGAGCCATATCCACAGTCAGAGCGTTGATAATGGACTCCTTCGTGATAATGTCCCTGGCCCGGATGTTTTTCCGGTACAGCTCCATAACAGCCATCCCCGCGTGCTTGGCCAGCTTGATCCGCTCCGAATAGACCGCTGGAATCGTCCCGTTGCCCCGAAGCCCCATTCCCAGCGCCTCCGTCAGACAGTTCATGGAATTTGCCGTGTACATACCGGAACAGGAGCCGCAGGTCGGACACACCTTGTTCTCAAACTCCGTCACGTCCTCCTCCGTCATGGTTCCCGCCGCGTAGGAGCCCACCGCCTCAAACATAGAGGAAAGACTCCTCTTCTGTCCTTTCACATGCCCTGCCAGCATGGGTCCGCCGGACACAAATACGGTAGGCAGGTTTAAACGCGCCGCCGCCATCAGAAGTCCCGGTACGTTTTTATCGCAGTTCGGAACCATGACCAGCGCGTCAAACTGATGGGCAATCGCCATGCACTCCGTGGAATCCGCGATCAGATCTCTTGTGACCAGGGAATACTTCATGCCCACATGCCCCATGGCGATTCCGTCGCAGACGGCGATGGCCGGGAACACCACCGGCACGCCGCCGGCCTCCGCCACGCCCAGCCTGACCGCATCCACAATCTTATCAAGGTTCATATGTCCCGGGACAATCTCGTTGTAGGAGCTGACAATCCCCACCATGGGCTTCTTCATCTCCTCCGCCGTAAATCCCAGCGCGTTAAACAGACTTCTCGCCGGTGCCTGCTGCATACCGACCCTTGCATTGTCGCTTATCATGTATTCTTACCTTCCTTTCCCGTTTTTAAACAGTATTATTGAATATAATCCGCCAGAAGGCTTCCCATCTCCGAGCAGCCTACCCTCTTACAGCCCTCCGACATAATATCCCCCGTGCGGTAACCCGCCTGCAGAGCCTTCTTTACCGCCGCCTCCACAGCGTCCGCCTCCCGATCCAGGTCAAAGCTGTACCGCAGCATCATAGCGGCGCTCAGCACAGTGGCAATCGGATTCGCGATATCCTGTCCCGCGATATCGGGGGCCGAACCGTGGCTTGGCTCGTAAAGACCGAATTTACTGTCGTTTAAGCTGGCGCTTGCCAGCATGCCGATGGAGCCTGTCACCATGCTGGCCTCGTCGGAGAGGATATCGCCGAACATATTCTCCGTCAGGATCACATCGAACTGGGACGGATCCTTCACCAGCTGCATGGCGCAGTTGTCTACCAGCATATGCTCCAGCGTCACCTCCGGATAATCCTTCGCAACCTCCTCCACAACCTTTCTCCAAAGCCGGGAGGAATCCAGTACGTTCGCCTTATCCACACTGGTCACCTTCTTCCGGCGCTTTTTCGCGATGTCAAATCCCTTGACTGCGATCCGCCGGATCTCGTTTTCGTCGTAGGTCAGGGTATCGATCGCCTTCCGGACGCCGTTCTCCACGACGGTCTTCCGCTCCCCGAAATAGAGGCCGCCCGTCAACTCCCGCATAATCAGCAGATCAAACCCGGCCCGGCTGATCTCCTCCTTCAGAGGACAGGCTCCCGCCAACTCGTCATACAATACGGCGGGCCGTAGATTAGCAAACAGGTTCAGAGCTTTCCGCAGCCCAAGCAGTCCCGCCTCCGGCCGTCTCTCGGGCGGCAGCTGATACCAGGGGGAGGTTGTCGTATTTCCGCCGATGGAGCCCATCAGCACCGCGTCGGCGGCCTTCGCCTTCGCGATCGCCTCCTCCGTCAGCGGCACGCCGTGTACATCGATGGAAGCTCCTCCCATCAGAATATCCTCAAACAACATCTTATGTCCGTAGACAACGGCCACCTTCTCCAATACCTTCTTCGCCTCCGCGACGATCTCCGGTCCAATCCCGTCTCCGGGAATACAGGTAATTCGTAATTCCATAAGCTCCATCCTTTCTGTTTCCTCTCACTCCGTCGCCGGGAACAGGCGCTCCGTCCGCTGTCCTGCCGTATACCATCGAAAACTTTGATGGATTAAAGCGTGAAAGATGTATATTCTCTTTATCATACCCGATAGGCAGGTAAATTTCAAGGTACAAATCTATTTTCTTCCTGATTTTCTTCCTGAGCTTTTTCAGCTTTTTCATCCATCCTTTTATATACGCATTTTTTTGCATTTTCGCATATACACCGCTCGATAAACCCGCAGGCTCGCATCTTCCATGGAGATTGAAAAAGCCCCTGCCGGAAAAATGCCTACATTTCCGTCGAAATGTAGGCACTGCACCGCTCATTTTCAATTTACAGCTTTCCGAATAATAAAGAATCCGTCAAACCGCAGCGATCTGCTGTCAGCCCTCCGCCTTCTCCACACGGCTGATCGCGCTCTTCTCCATGGGAATACGGCAGTTCCGGTTATTGCCGAACTCAACGATTACCGTGTTGTCCTCATCCGAGATATCGATGACAATCCCGTAAAATCCGGACGTCGTCAATACGCAGTCGCCGATGGTCAACGAAGCCAGCATTGCCGCAATTTTCTTCTTCTCCTTGCTCTGGGGCCGGAACAAAAAGAACCAGATCGCCACAAAGAAAAGACCGTACACAAGCACCATTGCCAGAAGGCTTCCTCCTGCGCTCTGCGCCGCATCTACATTCGCATCCAACAAAATACCCATTCTTCCTCCATTCCGCCGTCTCCGCCTTCTCCCGGCGTAAACGGCTCGTCCTCTAAGATACTATAATACACAAAAATGCCTCACAGGGCAAGCACTTTCTTCCTTTTCATGACAATCTATCCTCTCGCTGTCCTGCAGCGCCCGCCCCGCATTCTTCTCCTGCTGCGACAAAGCTTCCTAATAGAGTCAATAACCCGCCGTCATCCCGTCCAGCTTGCGCTTCTTATACTCCGCGAACCGCCCCTCGTCCAGAGCGTCCCGGATCTCCTGCATCATCGTGTTATAGAAATACAGATTATGCAGCACGCAAAGACGCATCCCCAGCATCTCCCCGGCCTTTAACAGATGCCGGATATAAGCTCTGGAGTACCGCCTGCAGGCCGGGCAGCCGCAGCCCGGCTCGATGGGATTCTCGTCCGTCTCATATTTTGCGTTGAACAGATTAATCTTCCCCCGGTTGGTATAGAGATGCCCGTGGCGGCCGTTCCGGCTGGGATAAACGCAGTCGAAGAAGTCCACCCCTCTCTCCACCCCCTCCAGGATATTGGCCGGCGTACCGACCCCCATCAGGTAAGTAGGCTTGTCCTCCGGCAAAAAAGGTACGGTTTCCTCCAGGATATAGTACATCTCCTCGTGAGTCTCCCCCACCGCCAGACCGCCCACCGCGTAGCCGTCCAGCTCCATCTCCGCGATCCGCTTCGCGTGTTCGATCCGGATATCCGCGTAGACCGCCCCCTGGTTGATTCCGAACAGCAGCTGCTTCCGGTTGATGGTGTCCTCCAGGCCGTTCAGCCGCGCCATCTCGGTCTTACAACGCTCCAGCCATCTCGTCGTCCGCTCCACAGAAGCCTGTACATAGTCCCTTTCCGCCTTGCTGGGCGCGCACTCGTCGAAGGCCATGGCAATCGTAGAGGCCAGATTGGACTGTATCTGCATACTCTCCTCCGGCCCCATAAAAATCTTCCGTCCGTCCACATGGGAATGAAAATAGACTCCCTCCTCCCGGATCTTTCGCAATCCGGCCAAGGAAAACACCTGAAAACCTCCCGAGTCCGTCAGAATCGGCCGGTTCCAGGACATGAACCGATGGATACCCCCCATCTGCTTTACAACCCGGTCTCCCGGCCGCACATGCAGATGATAGGTATTGGAAAGCTCGACCTGGGTTCCGATCGCCTCCAGATCCGCGGAATCTACCGCCCCCTTGATCGCGGCGGCCGTCCCCACATTCATAAACACGGGCGTCTGAATCACGCCGTGTACCGTCGTAAGCTCCGCCCGCTTTGCCCTTCCCTCTTTTTTCAGAATCCGATACATTCTATTTCTCCCAATATTCCTCCAGCTCCCAGAATTCCTCCAGGGTCAGTCCTTCTTCCGTCATCAAGACGGCGGCCTCCTTCCCTACGTAGCGGAAGTGCCAGGGCTCGTACTTGATCCCCGTGATATCCTCTTTTCCCTTCGGATAGCGCAGGATAAAGCCGAAACGGCAGCTGTTGGCGGCAAGCCACTTCCCGCCCTCCGTATCCGCAAAGCCCTCCAGCAGCTTGGTATAGGTATTTGACACAATATCCAGCGCGAGCCCCAGCTGATGCTCGCTGGCGTTGGGAACCGTCACGGTCTGGCTGGCCCGCTGATAAGCCTCCAGATAAGAGAGCCCCATTGCCATAAAATCATTAATCTTTCGGTTGAACAGATATTCCTGACGCTCCAACCCCCGGTAGGGAGAGCAAATCTGAAGGATTACCCCGTCGTCCGCCGCCGCCTGGATCATCGCCAGCAGATCGTCAATAATCCTCTCGTCGCAACGCATGACGCCCTTCATCGTATTAATTTTCCCAAGGGGGATCTGCTCCTCGTATCCATCGGGGAGCGAATGCTGCTTGTTGACCAGAAGCAGCCTCCAATCCTCCCGTAAAAAACGGATATCCTCCGGAAGCTCCGTCGGCTCCTCAAAAGTCCCGCTGGGCCGGTTCAGCTCCAGAATTTCCTCGCCGCTGTAGGTCGTCACGTTATCCATATCGTGCTCCGGTTCCAGGTATTCATCCTCCAGAAGCTCGTCCTCCTGATCCAGAATAGCAAGCTCGTCCAGATCGATTTCCTTCTCCTCCGCCAGAACAATATTCCTGGCCTCCTCCGAGATCGGGTTCCACGCCTCCTCCAACCGTGCCCCTGAGACAAAGGCCGGGAAGGAAAAGCTGCTGAATACCGCAAAGAGCAGGAACGATACGATCACCATGGAAAATCGCTTCCCGTTCCCCCTAAGATACGCCGCCGCATGGAAAAAAAACATTCCGACAGCCAATACCGGAACGCTGCAAAAACGGAAGAACTTATTCTTTTTTCCCCATCGAAGCAGTTTCCTGCGAAACCGCTCTCTCATCGAAACGTTCATCAATTCCCCGATCTCACTCTTCCTGCCGCTCCTTCGGCGTTCTTCCTCTAAATCATAACACATTTTTTTTAAATATGCACCCGATATTTTAAAACTTATCAAAAAAGTTGCTATTTCCCGAAAAATCCAGTACAATCTATTCCAAAAGGAACAAAGGGAGGGATTTTTCTATGGCCGGTTCTGTTTTTGGCACCGTTTTCAAAATATCCACCTGGGGCGAATCCCATGGCGAGGCGCTCGGCGTCGTCATTGACGGCTGTCCCGCCGGATTGGAGCTTGTCCCGGCGGACATCCAGGCTTATCTTGACCGAAGGAAGCCAGGAGCCAGCGATATCTCCACTCCCCGAAGGGAGGCGGACGCCGTAGAAATTCTATCCGGCGTCTTCGAGAACCGGACTACCGGAACCCCGATTTCCCTGCTGGTGCGCAATACCTCCCAGCGTTCTTCGGATTACGGCGAGATCGCCTCCTGCTACCGTCCCGGCCACGCGGACTATACCTTCGACCAAAAATACGGCTTCCGGGACTACCGCGGGGGCGGACGCTCCTCCGGGCGGGAAACCGTCGGTAGGGTGGCCGCAGGGGCCGTAGCCGCAAAAATCCTGAAGCAGCTCGGCGTCACCGTATACGCCTATACCCGCTCCATCGGCCCTGTCGAGATCGATCCGGAACGATTTGACCGGGCAGCCATCCTGACCACCCCTACCGCCATGCCGGACTCCAGGGCGGATCTGGCTGCCAGAGCTTATCTGGAGGAGGCAAGGCAGGCGTCGGATTCTGTGGGCGGATGCATGGAATGTATCGTAGAGGGGCTTCCCGCCGGAGTCGGCGACCCGGTCTTTGAAAAGCTGGACGCTAATCTGGCCAAGGCCGCCATGTCCATCGGCGCGGTCAAGGCTGTAGAAATCGGGGACGGGTGCGCCGTCTCCGGGCGAAGAGGCAGCGAAAACAACGACGCCTTTCGGATGCGGGACGGACAGGTCACAAAAACCACAAACCATTCCGGCGGTATCCTGGGCGGCATCAGCGACGGAAGTCCCATCCGGATCCGGGTTCACGTAAAGCCTACCCCCTCCATTTTTCAGCCGCAGGAGACGGTCAGCCGCTCCGGCGAGGATCGGGAAATCAAAATCCGGGGACGCCATGACCCGGTAATCGTCCCCAGGGCCGTCGTCGTCCTGGAATGTATGACCGCCCTGACCGTCCTGGACGCCATGCTGCTAAATATGACGGCAAGAATGGACTCCGTGGTTGCGTTTTACAGACGATGATTATAAAAAAAGGAACCGGGCTTCGAAAAGCCCGGTTTCAAAAACAATTTCTTATCAGGACAACCTCTGGAACGTGATGCAGTTCGGCACATTCACGCGGATCGGCGCTCCGTTCATCACCATGGTGCCGTTCTCCAGATCCACGGAGAAAAACGTCATATCGTTGGATTCATGGTTCAGGGAAACCAGGAATTTATTGTTGGGGAACAGGGCCGCGTCCTTGGGATACTCCCCGCTGACGGGGAGATTGAAAATCTTCGTCAGCATACCGGTCTCCTCGTCCACGGAAAACAGCGCCGCGGAATTCTCCCCCGATACCGTACTCAGAAGATACTTGTGATCCTCCGAAAAGCTCAGGGCGCTGGTGGCGTTATTGTCCCCCCGCTCCATTCTTGCGGTCTCCACCTTCTGAATCTTCTCAAAGACCGGCTGACCCTTCTTCTCCTCGTAGGAGTAGACGTCGATATAGTTCTTCCACTCATGTACAATGTAAATAAATCTTCCGTCCCTGGAAATTTTAACGTGTCGCGGAGCGGATTCGATTTCACTGCGGATGACGTCCGCCAAAAACAGCTTCCCCAGCATCAGGTCAAGGCGGTACACATTGACGTGATCCATCCCCTGATCCGCCACAAGAAGATACTTGTTGTCGTGAGTCATTCTGGCGCAGTTGATGTGCGGCCGGAAATTCCGGTCGGCCAGGCTGCCCAGTCCCTTATGATAAATCTCCTCCGTAATCTCGCCGATGGAGCCGTCCTCCTGAAGCCTCAGCACCGTAAGCTTTCCGTCATGGTATCCGGCCACAAACAGATAACTGTCGGTGTAATCCGTGGAAACGTAGCAGCCGCGCATACCGTTGATCGACGCGAAATTGATGAATTTCAGGCCGCCGTCCTCCCGGATCCGGTAGGACTCCACGCCGAAATCCGTGATCGAATAAAGGTATTTCTTATTGTGCGAGATCGTTACGTAGGAAGAGTTGGTAATCTCTACCTTATCCTTTTCGATAAAACGACCGTTCTCCATATCGACGTCATATATTTTGATTCCGTGATTATCTCCCTGTGTGTAGGTAGATACATAGGCAACATATTTTTCCTGAGCCATGAGAGCGCCTCCCTTGTCCTTTTTCTTAAAATATAGCACAAAAGAAGCGGTTGGGGAATACTTTTTTTCTGTTTTACAAAGATTTTGGCGGCTGTCAAAGACAGCCGCCGTTTTCCTGATTGTTTTCACGACAGTATTCACGCCCCGCAGGGATCCCATTGTTATGAGCAAACGATCCCAACGCAAGGATTCCGCTGCCGGAAGCATCCGTTCTCACGCCCCGCAGGCTTCGGCTGTCAGGAATCGCAGTCGCAGTCGGAATCCCGTCTGGGCATAGGCGGATAATCCTGCCAGGGAGGCGGAACCATACCGCCGTTATCGCAGCCGCTCTGCTCTTTTGCCTCCCGAATAGCTTCTCTGGCGTCCCTGACCGCCTCTCTGGCCTCCCGCACAGCTTCTCTGGCCGTTTCCCGGGCCTCTCTCCCGCAATCGTTGTTACAGCCGCAGCTTCTGTCGGCTTCGCAGCCGCAGCTTCTCCCCTGTCTTCCGCCGCGGCCGCTTCTCCCGCCGCCATTGCTTCCGCACCCGCATCCCGCGCCGTTGCCGCAGCATCCCAGCAGCAGCAATAAAATGATCCAGTTCATAGGCTCACCCTGTTTTGGTTTTATGCTATCTTATGCGCGGCGGGCATCCGTTGTGCCCGTCCCGGCGGGACGTCCGCCCTTTTTTCCCTTTACCAGTTCCCTTTTGATACAGGCGAAGGTCTTCTCCTCCCCTTCCCTGGCCAGCATCGTGAGCATACGTTCCAGCGTTTCCGCCGTTTGCGGATGGATCAGATCCTCCCTTTTCCCCATGAGGTAATATTGCAGCGGGGCCGCATCCGTATAATTCTTCCCTCCGTAAACCTTGCTGGCG
The DNA here is from genome assembly GCA_023662875.1 of Roseburia sp. GTDB lineage: Bacteria > Bacillota > Clostridia > Lachnospirales > Lachnospiraceae > Acetatifactor. Next base: position 54,002 of record JAMPIG010000003.1, read on the forward strand.
GCGATGCGATCCATAATCATCTCCGCGAGATACCTGTCCGGCATGGGAACCGGGACAATGCAGCCCTTCTTTTCCGGATCCGCGGAATAATCCGTCCAGTATTCATAATGATGCCGGTTGCGTCCCTTATGGTGCATCCAGGCCGCAGAATAACCCTTATCTTCCCGCTCCGCGTTGTTCGGGCTTCTGTCCCCCTGATAATATTTCACCCCTACCAGAAATTCCGTCAAACCGTATTTTGACAGATCATGCAATATCCCCTGACGGTAAAGCCCCACCCGAAAGCACCCCTTTGCCACCAGGTATTTATGGTATGTAATCGTCTTAAAATGCTTCCAGGCTTTACGCTTCCGCTCTCGTCTGTTCTGCTCCTGCATTTTCTATTCCTCCGGCTCCCGCGCACCGATAAATACCGCGATACTTCTGGGCGGGAGCTCTCTTACGTTCTCCTCCGGCTCCGGCAGAAGCTCCGCCGTCGCGATCGCCTTCTCCCATCGCATTCCCTTCGGCAGCCTCGGCAGCGCCAGCCTGTGGCTGAGCCAGTGCATATTCAGGGCGATATAAAGGAAATCATCCTCCCGTTTCCGGTCGATTCTGGCATATTTCCCGCAAAGCATCAGCCCCACATGCCGGAAAGGCCCGTCCAGCCTGGGACTCCAGGCGCTCTCCCCGTGGTAGGACAGATCCGGATAACCGCAGGAAAGATAATCCGTCAGCCGCAGCTCCTTCTCCGGATGCAGAATCGGATGCGCTTTTCGGAAGTCCGCAAGCTCCTTCCAGAAGGCCAGCAGCTCCCCGTTTTTCTTTTGTGCGTTCCAGTCCAGCCAGGCCGTAGGATTATCCTGGCACCAGGGGTTATTATTTCCCTTCTGGGAATTACCGAACTCGTCTCCCATAAAGAGCAGGGGCGTGGACTGAGTCAGCATCAGCAGACACAGGGCGTTCCTGATCTGACCCTCCCGCAGCCGCCTGATCCTGCGGCTCCTTGTGACGCCCTCCTCCCCGCAGTTCCAGCTGCAATTACAGGAATTTCCGTCTTTATTCTCCTCCCCGTTCTCCTCGTTATGCTTATGGTCATAGGCGACCAGATCCGCAAGGGTGAAACCGTAATAGTTGGTCAGGTAATGAATCCGTCCCATATTCTCAGGGATATGCCGCATCTGCCTCAGGATACTCCCCAGCATCCCCTCGTCTCCCTTCAGGAACCGCCGCATATCATAGAGATAGCCATCATTATACTCCGCGAGATGAGGGTAGCGCCCGGGCTCCGCTCCCCGATACCTTTCCTCGAAGCCGTCCCAGAGCAGCTTGCTGTCCGCCAGCAGCTCGTCCCCGGCGATCAGCTCCGCCGGAAGTCTCTCCCCGATCAGCCGAAAACCGTCCACGTGATACTCCAGCGCCCAATAGCGCAGGATATCCGGGATCTCGCCCCGGTTTACCTCCTCCGGGAAATAGAACTGCATCACCAGCTCCATCCCGTTTTGGTGCAGCGCCTTCACCAGATCCTTAAACTCCGCCGTCGCGTCCTCCCCCGCCGCATAGGCGCTTTTGGGCGCGTAATAAAAGCCCTTTTTATACCCCCAGTAATTGACCTTTCCCTCCCCCTGCGCCTGCCCCGCCGCTTTTTCGGGAGCTCCGCAGAGAGGAAGCCCCTCCTCCCGGCCAAATTCCACAAACTCATAGGCGGGCTGCAGCTCCAGAGTAGTAACGCCGATATCCCGAAGATAGGAAATCTTTTCCGCAATCCCCGCAAAGGTTCCCCGGTTTTTCACCCCGGAAGAAGCGTGCCTCGTAAAGCCTCTCACATGCATGACATAAAAAATGGCCTCGCTGAAAGGAATCCGGGGACGAAAGTCCTCCTCCCAGTCATAATCCTCCGCCGGAAACCCGGTCTTCCAGGCGTTTAAGTTCTGTTCCTTTCCAAAGCCCTTCACTCCGTAAAATCTCTTTCCGCGTTCATCCGGCAGAACCTCCTTCCCCCGGTAAAGCTGGTACAGAGTCTTATTCGGTTCCAGGCCTTCCACCGTTTTACAATAGATATTTCCGATCCTGTCCTTCTCCTCGACGGGTACTTTTCCGATCCTTTTTCCACTCTCAGCGTCATACAGCAGAATTCCCGCGTCGGATTCCTCCGAAACAAAGGAAAAACGGATCCCGTTTCCCTCCCGGACCGCTCCCAGAGGATATGGATTACTCCACCTTGTTCTCTCTCTCATCGTCCGTCCTCCATGTATCTTTTATTATAAAGGATATCCTGAAAAAGCACAAGAAAACTTTTTAAGTTTTGCGGCCTTTGATTCATGACAGGTGAGACAGCCTGCCGCTTCATCTTGTTGACAAATATCAGAAATGAGCTATGATACAAAAGGAGGTAGAATACTGACATGAAGACAAAGAAAATTCTGTTGTGGTCCGCATTGCTCTCCGCCGCCCTTCTGGCGGTTCTGATCATCGCCTGCCTGGCTCTGTCAAAGGCCGGCCAGCCTGTCGGCGCAGATCCCGAAAACCCTGTACCGGAAGGGAATCTGCTTTCGGGAGCGGGCGGGGACGGACTTTTGGATAAAGACAGTCCTTCCGGGACGGGCGGGCCTTCGGATTCGGACAGACCCGCCGAATCGGGAAACGACGGAGAGGCAGCCCCTTCCGAAGAGACCGACCCTGAGCCCGTCTTCGATGAATACGATATCCACCTGATGGCGGTGGGCGACAACCTGATGCATATGGGAATCGTCAATACGGGACGGATGGAGGACGGTTCCTACGACTACAGCTTTCTCTTCCGCGATATCGAAGCTTATCTGCAGGCCGCGGACATCAAGGTGATCAACCAGGAGACGATCCTGGGAGGAAACGACCTGGGCTTTTCCGGCTATCCCCGCTTTAATTCTCCGGAGGAGGTAGGGGACGCTATCGCCGACGCCGGCTTCAATGTGGTGCTCCACGCCACCAACCACGCCGCCGACCAGCGGCTGGAGGGAATCTTAAACTGCGTCTCCTTCTGGGAAACCAATCACCCCGATATCCTGATGACCGGGATAAGCGGCGACGAGCCCTCCGACGACATTCCGCTGCTTCAGATCAAGGACGTTACCTTCGCCATCCTCAACTACACCTACGGCCCCAACGCGGAAACCCTTTCTCGCAGTCTGCATGGACATCTGAATATGCTCTGCGCCTACGACGAGAGCTCCGGCCGGATCGACTTTACCTCCCTGAATCCCCGGGTGACGGAGGACATTCAAAAAGCCCGGGAGCTGGCGGATATCGTCGTCGTATTCCCGCATTGGGGCACGGAATACCAGACGAAGCCCTCCTCCTGGCAGCGCGCCTTCGCGGAGCAGATGACGGAGGCCGGGGCGGATCTGATTATCGGCACGCACCCCCATGTTCCCCAGCCGGTGGAATGGATAACCTCCGAAAACGGGAATGCTTCCCTCTGCTACTATTCTCTGGGCAACTACGTCTCCACCCAGAAAAAGGCGATCTGTATGCTGGAGGAAATGGCCTGGGTCACCTTTCACGTCACGGAGGAGGGAGTGACGCTCTCGCCGGACGACACCGGTCTGCTGCCCCTGGTCTGCCAGTATAAGAGCGGGCCCATGCGCCTGAAAAATATTTATCTCCTGGAGGACTATACGGAGGAGCTGGCCGCCGTCCACGGCATCCGCGGCTACGGCGGAGTAAGCCTGAAGCTGGAGGATCTGCAGCGCTGGAGCCAGGAGATCTTCGGCGACTGGATTCTGAAAGGGTCAGACATCCTGAAAGACTCTGACCCTCCGCATTAATCGATAATATTTTTCACTCCCAGGATATGATCATAGTCCGCCGGGGAGGTAATGACTCCTTTTCGCCGGTTGGCGGCGTGAATAATCTGGCCGTCTCCGATATACAACCCTACATGGGTGCATTTTTTGGAACCGTAGCAGATAATATCGCCCGGCTGAATCTCGCTGTAGGAGATGCTCCTCCCCGAGTTATTCAGCTGTCCGGAGGGCGTCCGGCTGATGGAATAGCCGAAATCCGCGTAAATCAGGCTGGTAAAGCCCGAGCAGTCCGTCCCGGTAGTCAGCGACGAGCCGCCGTGCACATACCGGTTCCCCAGGAACTGCATGGCGTAGGCTACGATTTCAGCCCGAAGCTCCGCATTGTCGCCGTAATTTCCGGAGGGCGGAGTAACCGTGATCTCCGTCTTTTCAGCCGCCTGCTCCTCCGACACCTTCTGACGATCCTCCAGCGCCCTTCGGGCCGCGAGCTCCGCCGCTTCCTCCTCCAGGGTCTTAGCGTAGACAAATTCCTCCGATACCGTCACATACTCCGCCGCTACATACCCCGTCTTGTCGTCCGTATACTCTACCTTCAGCCAGTCTCCGTCCGTCTCCAGGATCTTCAGCTTTTCGCCGTTATCCAAAAAGCCCAGCCGCTTCGACGTGATATCCGGCTCCTTTCGGACGTTCAGCCTGGTCACGATCACCGTTGCATATCTCGTCACATAATCGTCGATCGCCTCGGCCGCCGCCTGACCGTAGAGAAAATATTCCGACTTGATATAACCTTCCACATTGCCGGAAATGATCCGGAACCACTGTCCGTCCTCGCCCTCCACCGTCTCCTGGATCTGCGCTACAGCCCCGCTGTATATCTTTCCCAGCACGGCGCTCCCCGTAGTCGCCTCCTTCCGCACATTCACATAATGCGCCACGTTGGCGATGGCGAAATCCGCGTATTCGTTTTCCTCGTCTTCCTCTTCCTGGAACTGTCCCTGCGCTGTCGTCCGAAGCGTTCCGGCTCTGTCCTCTGTTTCGGAAGTCATCCCCGGCGATACAGAAGCTCCCGCTCCCGGAGAAATCTCCTGCGGGAGCGAATCTCCTGTTGCCGGGGATGCCCCCTGTAATTCCGGATTCGCTCCTGAAGTTCCCTGCGCCGAAACGACTGCCCCCGCCCTGGAATCCATCAGCACCTGCCAGATCCCGCCGTACATCAAGTCCAGCTTCTCTTCCTCCTGCATTTCGGGGGACGATTTCTCCTGGGCTGAAGTCTTCCTTCCGGCGTATTTCTCCCTGGAATCGGAATTCTCCGCCGCCTTCAGCGGCGCTGCGTCCCCGTTCCAAAGCAGACAGACCGCCAGCAGCCAGACCGCTATTCTCTTTCCCTTCCCGTATCTTATTTTCATTCGTATTCCCTTGCGCGCTCCATAAGAGGGTGTGCAAACACCCCTCTTTGCGCATACCAATCAATATTTGCCTTTTGACGCCAGACCGGCGTCCTCTTTCGCATACATTTATCCCGTCGCAGTACATCCATTTTAACATATTACAGAAATATTGCAAATATATTGCAGTATTTTTTGAAAAAGAGTATACTGAAAGCCATACGGGAAACCTATCCCGTGAAGAAAGGTAAAATTACGCAATGGGAAAAAAGAATGATTTTGAAGACGAGGAAATGACTGTGGAACTGGAGCTGGACAACGGCGCTGTCGTCAACTGTGCCATTATTACGATCCTGACGGTAGAGGAAAAAGATTATATCGTCCTCCTTCCCCTGAACGAAGCAGGCGAAAACGAGGACGGCGAGGTCTGGTTTTACGGCTACAGCGAAAACCCGGACGACACGAACGAGGAGCCGGTGCTGGAATATATCTCGGACGATGAGGAATACGAAAAAGTCTCCGACGCCTTCGACGAATATCTCGACAGCTGCGAATTTGACGAGCTGCTGGAGGAGGATGAGCTTATGGGAGAGGACGAGCTGCCGGAAGAAAATGATACGAAGGATTAAGGGACGCTGTATTAAATCGTTCCTTTAAAAATAATTTCCTCTTTATCCGGAAACTCATCGGAACAAAGCAGCGGATTTAAGAATCGGGAGGGAACCCTGGGGCGCATCCTGTCACCGGCCAGGTACAGGAGCTCCAGGGTTTCCTTTGCTCTTGTCATAGCGACATAAAACAGTCTCCGCTCCTCCTCCACGCTGGCGAGATCCGGCATATTCCCGTGAGGGAATACTCTTTCATTACAGTCCGGGATCAGGACTCTGTCGAATTCCAGCCCTTTCGAGGCGTGGGCTGTCAAAAGGCGGATCCCGCCCTCCTTTTCTTCCTTCGCCGCCGGAGGCTGACGTTCCAGCTCTGCGGTGTAGCTTTTCTGCATCTCCAGCCAGTCCTCCGCGCTCTCAAAGGAGGCCGCGTCGCTCTTCAGCCAGTCCAGTAACTCCTGCCACTCCTCCCAAAGCTCCGGATTTCCCCTGGCTCTGCTCTTTAAATAGCTCTCGTATTTCATTGCCTTCAGGACATAACTGACCCCCAGCCCCGGCTTCATCCGCCCCAGGTTTTTCAGCTGTGTCTGCAGCAGGCGCAGCTGCGCCAGGGCTTCCTGCTGCGCTTCACCGTAAAAGGGCTCCCGCTCATAATAGCGTATCATCTCCCTAACGCCTCCTCCCGCCGCCAGCGCCTCCCGGCTCAGCTGACGTCTGGGACGGTTCAGAATCCGCAGCAGCGCCTCCCGCCTTTCCCCGTCCGTCGCCAACAGCAGATAGGCCATAATATCCTTTACGATAAAGTGCTCGTATATACTTGTAGTCTTCTCCCGGATCACAAAGGAGATTCCCGCGCCCTTCAGCTTTGTCGCCGTTCTCTGAAGGGAGGCGTTTGTGCGGAATAAAACCGCGCAGCTCTTCCCGGCCTTTTCATCTTTTTCCTGCCATCGTCTCAGCTCCTCCGTCAGATAGGAGGCCTGCTCCTCCCGGCCCGGAAATCCTTTGAGACGCACGCCCCTGTCCGATGGCGCAGAGCGCGGCGTTTTCTCCGCCCCCAGCCGCAATATTTCCTCCTGCGCCGGGCGATGTACTGCCCGCTCTTCCGGCGTCAGACGCGCCGCCTTCTCCGGCGCGGGACGCAATACCTTCGCGAAGCGCTCCCGGTTCTCCCCGATCACCGCGGCGGAGGCCCGGACAATCTCCCCGGCGCAGCGGTAATTGATATCCAGAAGCATCCTCCCTGCCCGGTATTCCTGCTCAAACCGCTTCATCAGCTCCGGCCTGGAGCCCCGAAATCCGTAGATCGACTGATCGTCGTCCCCCACGGCAAAAAGATTGTAAGGGGGCGCGGAAAGCAGGCGCAGCACCTCGTATTGGATGGGATTGATATCCTGAAATTCATCGATCAGAATATGGCGGAAACGGTTTTGCCAGTATTCCCTGAGGCTCGGCCGCTCCCGCAGAAGCTCCCTGCAGGAAAAGAGCATATCGTCAAAGTCGATTCCCCCTGCCCTGCGGACAGCCTCCCTGTATTCGCCGCAGATCTCCCCAAAGCCGCCCCGATAGGCCGCCGGAGCCTTATCCGCCGCCCGGGTCAGATCCTCCGTATTCTTATAAAAGCTGACGGCGGACAGCAGTCCTTCCGCCTCCTCCCCCGCCTCCGCAAGCGCGGCGTCGCCTCCGGATCGAAGAAGATATTTTTTCATAATCGGAACAATCAGCTGCTTTTTTTGGGATCCTGTGAGAAGCTTCAGCCGGGAGAGCCCGGCGGACTTTTGCAGAATGTGATAGAAAACGGAATGAAAGGTTCCAAAATTGACGGGATAAAACGTTTCGGACATCTTCTGAAAACGCCGCTGCATGGAAGCTGCCGCTTCCCGGGTAAATGTGACCACCAGAATCTGCTCCGGCGGCGTTCCCTGCTCCAGAAGAAAAAGGATGCGGTTCGTGATGGTAAAGGTTTTCCCGGAGCCGGGGCCCGCCAGTAAAAGAAGCGGCCCCTCTCCCCAGGTCACAGCCCTTCGCTGCGCTTCGTTCAGCGCGGTCAGATCAGGCATTTTGTAACTTCTCGATCCCCTTGCGGATTCTCTTTAACGACTCCTCTTTTCCCAGCACCTCCATAATCTCGGTGGCTCCGGCGGGAGTCATCTGCTTCCCGGACAGGGCTGTGCGCACCGGCCACATGACGTAGCCGTTCTTTACGCCCTTCTCCTCCACATACCTTACCAGCATCCCGTACAGCCCGTCATTGCTGTAATCCTCCTGCTCCTCCAGCCGGGGCAGCAGCTCCGTCAGCACCTCCAGGGAAGAAGCGCCGTTCGTCTTCATCTTTTTATGGGTATACATTTCCACGTCATACTCCGGCAGCTCCCGGAAGAAATCCACATGCCCCTCGATATCGGGAAAGACCTCGATCCTGGTCTTCACCATCCCGGCAATCTTTCGCAGATCCAGGCTCTCCGGCAGCGCCGCCCTCAGGTAAGGCTCAGCCTGCTCATAAAACGCGTCAAAGTCCATAGCCTTGATATATTCGCCGTTCATCCAGCGCAGCTTTACAATATCGAACACCGCAGGGGACTTGCTGATCCTGCGATAGTCAAACTCTTTCGTAAGCTCCTCCAGGGAAAAGATCTCCCGGTTGTCCTCCGGGCTCCAGCCCAGAAGCGCGATATAATTTACGATAGCCTCCGGCAGAAATCCCTGCTCCAGCAGATCCTCGAAGGAGGAATGACCGCTTCTCTTGGATAGCTTTTTATGGTTTTCGTCCGTGATCAGGGGCAGATGCACATAAGCCGGGATTTCCCAGCCAAAGGCCTCGTACAGCCTCACATACTTGGGCGAGGAGGACAGATACTCGTTTCCCCTCACCACATGGGTGATATTCATGGTATGGTCGTCCACCACGTTGGCAAAATTATAGGTGGGATAGCCGTCGGACTTGATCAGGATCATGTCGTCCAGCTCCGCGTTTTCCACCGTGATATCTCCGTACAGCTCGTCATGAAAGGTCGTCGTACCCTCCGTGGGATTGTTCTGGCGGATGACAAAGGGCTTTCCCGCCGCCAGGTTCGTCTCGATCTCCTCCTTTGACAGGCGCAGGCAATGCTTATCGTAAACGGTAATCTCCTTACCCTCCACCACCTCTGTCTTTAAAGAGGCCAACCGTTCCTTATCGCAGAAGCAGTAATAGGCCTCGCCCTTATCGATCAGCTCCTTCGCGTACTTCATGTAAATCCCGGTCTTCATCCTCTCGCTCTGCACATAGGGTCCGTAACCGCCGTCCTTGTCGGGCCCCTCGTCGTGTGTCAGCCCGGCCCTTTCCAGCGTGCGGTAGATGATCTCCGTGGCCCCCTCCACAAAGCGCTCCTGATCCGTATCCTCGATCCGCAGCATAAAGCTCCCGCCGTCGTGTTTCGCGATCAGAAATTCATATAAGGCGGACCGCAGATTCCCTACATGCATCTTTCCAGTGGGGCTGGGCGCATATCTTGTCCTGATTTTTGTCGTCTCCATTTTGATTTCCTCTCTGTCCGGCGCTTTCGCCCGAACGTTTTCTATTTTCCCATTCTATCACAGAATCAGATCTGATTCAAGAATCTTATACTCTCTCAATCACACAGCTGTGCTTTTTGGATTTCTCATCGTAATTTATCCCTACAAGCACGATCTCACCGCCGTAATCCCTCATCACTGCCGGATAATTCCTCTCTTTTATCTGCCGGATCGCGCCCTCCGCCGATTTGTTCCATTTCAGCTCGACAACCAGCGCGGGGCACACGGTTCTTGGCTTCGGCAGATAAACCACGTCCGCAATCCCCTTGCCCGACGGGAGCTCTTCTATTTTCAGATATTGATCCGCCGCGGCAATATAGGCAAACTTGATCACATAGCGCAACGCCTGCTCGTCATTGTAAAATGTGGGCGCGTACTGCGTGTCCCGTATTGCCTGAATGGCATCGATTACGGCATCCTCCTTTCCGGCAAGCGTATCCTCCAAAAGCCTCTGAGAACGCCTGATCAAGTCGATCCATTTCCGATTTACGTTACCGCCCTTCAAAATTTTCCGGAACTCCGCCCTTACCTCCTCATTGGGAATCCGGGCGGTATTCTCCCTTCTGTTCCAGGTCAGATATCCCAGATGAATGAGCAATGTCAGTACATCGTCCCTGCTCCGGAACGTCTCAAAATCATTCTCAAATCCATCGATATCAACCTCGATTTCCTCTCCGGAGATCAAGCGGGAAACCATCTCCTGCATTCCCTCAAAATCCATATTGATATAGGTGAACAGGGATTCCGCCGCCGATGTCTTTCTCCAATAAGACTGAAATTCCTGAAAATGTATCGCGCACATGACGGAATAAGGATTGTAAATTGCCCCGACGCCGGGAAAATCATAACCGTCATACCATTGCCGGGCCTCCTCAAAGCGCATCCCATGATCCGCGCAAAGCCCCTCCACCTCTTCCTCCAGAAAACCGGTAAACCGCGCAAACCTCCCCGGATTTACAATCGAATATTCCATAAAATCCGAAATAGCGGACTGGGAGCCATCCTTTTTGATCGGCAATATTCCCGTCATATAAGCCGCCGCCACAACCCGGGGCGTAAAATTATTATTTTTAAACCATTCCCTCAAAAGATTCAAATAAGCCGTCTGCGCGGCAGGATCCTCCCTGGCCTCCCGGATCGGGGCGTCCCATTCGTCCAGAATAAAGATAAACTGTCTTCCCGTTTTCTCCACACATCGGATCAGGCAGTCCGCAAGACTTTTTTCTTCCCCCAACTCCGAATCAAAGGAAACCAGTTCCTGATACAGCTTTTCCTCCATCCGCTCCGGCATGTCTCCCATTGCACCGTGCCGTTTCCTGACCCCGGAGACAAAACCGGCCACATCGATACTGACGACATGATACTGATTCAGATGCGTCAGATACCCTTCCGTCCCCGCAATCGCCCTGTCGTCAAAAAGCCTGCGGGAATCGCAGGAGCAATCATAGTATGCGCTCAGCATTTTCGCCGCATAAGTCTTCCCAAAACGTCTGGGCCTGCTGACACAGGACAGCTTCCCCGTAGTCCCTATCGTCTCGTTGATCAGAGCGATCAAGCCGGTTTTATCCACATATTCCGACTGCAGAATCTCCTGAAATCCAGCGTTTCCGGGATGAAAATAAGCTCCCATGACGTCTCCCTTTCCAGACAACAGAATTTTTGTTTCACAAACAAGGATTCTATTGCCATGCTAAAAAATGTTACTGTCGCTTTACGGATTCCATTTTACGTCCGAACGAATGAAAAGTCAACAGCAAGAGCGCCTTATGCTTCGATACACCGTGCCTGTCCCCGAAAAGACATAATTCACGCTCCGAAAAAGTCCTTTTATCACACAAAAAAACGGAAGCCCCTTTTTATCCGCTGTTAAAACGAAGGGGCTTCCGCCTGAAACGCTACATCGACCGATAGTTATTCTTTCGACGTCAACTTATTGCTTTTGAAAATTCTGTTTCTCCTTTATTCTTCTCCGTCTGTTCCGTCCGGCTCTTCTTCCGGTACAATATTTCCCTCCGCATCGTAGGTTGTTTTAACAGGCTGTCCATCCGTATAAATCATTTCCGTACGTCCGCCGTCTGCATTGTAAATAACTTCCCTGACCGGATTCCCGTCGCTGTCAAATGCCGCCTCATACATCAGCCGGTCATCCGCGTCGTAGTTCTTCTGGCTTATCATGTTTCCGTCGTTGTCATATCCGTATGTGCTCCAGTTTCTCACCGTATCGTCCGCGCTGTAGGAAATCGACTTGATATTATTCCCGTCAGCATCGTATGTATACGCAGTCCAACGCGTCACGTTGCCGTCGGCGTCGCGGAACGTCTCCTTCGTCCGATTCCCGGCGCTGTCATACGCATACTCTCTTGTGAACGATACGAGGCCGTCCGCTTCGTAAACTTCTATTTTCTCCAGCTGGCCTGCGCTGTTATAAGTCTCGATATCCCAGCCGTCGTCATAGTCATGGTCTACCCGCACGGTTTGCGACTTATCTTCCGATGTATCCGGCTTGTCGATCTCTGCCGGCTTTTCCGTCTCCTCCGGCTTTTCCGTCTCTATCGGCTTAACCGTCTCCGTCGGCTTATTCGTTACCGCTGCCGCCTTCTCCGTCTGTACGACAACCTCGGCCCTGGCCTCCCGGTTCTCCGCAGCCCCATAAGTATGATAATGTCCCCAGAGCGCCAGAATGTCCTCGCCAAAGGCCGCCTGCAGATCCTCATATCTTCCCGCGTAGTCCATAGGATCAAAATCCGTTCCGGAGTCTCTCCCCTCCTTTGCCCCATAGGTCAGGTAATGCTCCAGATAAGCGTCCCAGTCATCCCCGAAGGCTTCCTCCAGGTCTGCATAACTCTCCCGGTACTTTACAATATCGATCATGCCGTTCATATTTCGGCCTTCCGCCAGGCCATAAGTCACAAAATGCTTCCAGAGCAGCTCGCTGTCGCAGCCGAACGCCTCCTTCAAATCCGGGTAAGTATCTGCGTAATACTCCGGATCAAACACATCCTTCAGCGTCGCCGCATTGACCTGCATAACTCCGCCGTACAACAGACAGCCCGCCAGCCCGGCCGTCAGGACACGTCTTGCGCTTCTCGCAATTTCATTTCCTCTGATACCCATTTTCGCTTCCTCCTTGTCTCTTCCATGCCGAAAAGAGGCACGGTTGTCTCTTACGTTTTTATTGTACCCCCCCCCAAAAGACTTTTGTCAATACCCTATGTTATTATTTGATACACTTTCCCGATCGGCTCCGCTTCGCCTTTCCGTCTCCAAAAGTCTGCTTTTTCTATTATTTATGAGATTAGAATTCTCATGAAACGTGAATTCTATTGTCCATGCCAAATTTTACGCTTGACATATTGCCGGTTCTAATCTATAATAGGCAACATAAGTTGTGCAATAATTGTTGCGCAATGCTTGTTTTCCATTGCCACCGGATATTTCGAAGCCAACACGTATACGGGAGGAGAAGATAAAATGCCGCCAAAATTTAAATTTACCAGAGCGGAGATGACCGCCGCCGCCCTGGACGTCACCAGGGAAAAGGGAATCGCCGGTCTGACTGCCAGATCCCTGGCCTCCAGGCTGGGATGCTCCGTCAAGCCAATCTTCGGCCTGTTTGAAAATATGGAGGAGGTACAGCGGGAGGTGATCGCCACCGCGAACAGCTTGTATCTGGAGCGTATCAGCAGGGAAATCGCCGCCGAAAAATATCCCCCCTATAAGGCAAGCGGTATAGCCTACATCGGCTTTGCCCGGGAAGAGCGGGAGCTTTTCAAGCTACTGTTTATGCGGGACCGCTCAGGAGAAAAAATGGAGGACAACAGAGAGCCTGTGCAGCCTCAGATCGATCAGATTCGGAAAGCCACCGGGCTTGGCGAGGAGGAAGCTTACCGGTTCCACATCGAAATGTGGATCTACGTACACGGGATCGCTACCATGATCGCCACTTCCTACCTGGATTGGGATATGGAGTTTATCGAGCAGACGCTGACCGATGAGTACATCGGGTTAAAGTACCGCTTCTGTCAGGCTGGGGATCAGAAAGGAGTAACAAATGGAAGCTATCAAGACAAACCGTCTCACAAAAAAATATAAGGATCTGACTGCGGTTGACAGCCTGGAGCTCACCGTACAGCAGGGAGAGCTCTTTTCCCTGCTGGGGGTCAACGGCGCGGGAAAGACAACGACTCTGAAGATGCTCTCCTGCCTGACGAAGCCCACCTCAGGGGACGCATTCCTGCTGGGCCGCAGTATTGTGTCCGACGCTGTCGGCGTAAAAAGCCTCATCGGAGTCTCCCCTCAGGAAACGGCCGTAGCGCCCAATCTGACCGTGAAGGAGAATCTGGAGCTGATGTGCGGCGTACACGGCCTCTCCAGGGAGCGGCAGAAAGCGAGAACCGAGGAGGTGTCCCGGCAGCTTGATCTGACCTCTATTCTTAAGAAAAAGGCAGGAACGCTCTCCGGCGGCTGGCAGCGGCGCTTAAGCATCGCCATGGCGCTGATCAGTGAGCCGAAGATCCTGTTTCTGGACGAACCGACTCTGGGACTGGACGTCCTTGCCAGAAGCGACCTCTGGGATACCATCCGCTCCCTCAGGAAAAAGATTACCATCATCCTGACGACCCATTATATGGAGGAGGCGGAAGTCCTGTCCGACCGGGTCGGCATCATGAGGGACGGGCACCTGTTGGCACTGGGAACCGTGCAGGAATTGATGAAACGGACTGGAACGGATCGGTTCGAGGACGCTTTTATCGCAATCGTGAAAGGAGGCGCAAAATGAAACTACTGACTTTTTCAGGCAGAACGGCAAAGGAAATTCTGCGGGATCCCTTAAATCTGGGCTTCGGCCTTGGCTTTCCGCTGGTGCTGCTCCTGCTTCTCTCCGCGATCCAGGCAAACGTACCGGTCAGCCTGTTTGAGATCGACCGGCTGACCCCCGGAATCACCGTGTTCGGGCTTTCGTTCATGGCGCTGTTTTCCGCCACGCTGGTGGCGAAGGATCGGGAGAGCGCCCTGCTGCAGAGACTCTATACCACGCCCCTGACGGCGGCGGACTTTATCTTCGGCTACATCCTTCCTCTCCTGCCTATGGCCGTGGGACAAAGCGCCGTCTGCTATCTGACCGCGATCTGCCTCGGACTCCCGGTCACGATAACGATTCTCTACGCCCTCCTGTTCCTCCTGCCCGCGGCCCTGTTCTTCATCGCCTTCGGACTGCTCTGCGGCAGCGTTCTGGGCTCCAGGCAGGTCGGCGGCATCTGCGGGGCCCTGCTGACAAACCTGACCGCCTGGCTCTCCGGCGTGTGGTTCGATCTGGATCTGGTGGGCGGCGTTTTTAAAAAAATTGCGGAAGCCCTGCCCTTTGTACACGCAGTAGAGCTGGAGCAGGCCGTTCTGAGCGGCGATTTCGCCCGGATTTTCCCTCATCTTTTCTGGGTGCTGGGTTACACGCTTGCCGCTGTCCTTGCGGCGGTGCTGCTTTTCCTGCGGCAGATGCGGCGGCAATAAATCCTATCTCACCTGGCCGCTGCCGAAAACCTGATATTTGTAAGACGTCAGCTCCTTCAGCCCCATCGGCCCTCTGGCGTGCAGCTTCTGGGTGCTGATCCCGATCTCCGCCCCGAAGCCGAATTCAAACCCGTCCGTAAACCGGGTGGAGGCGTTCCAGTAGACGCAGGCCGAATCCACCTCGTTCAGAAAGGCTGCGGCGGCCGCTTCGTTTTCCGTGACAATACAGTCGGAATGTCCCGTATGATAACGGTTGATATGATAAATGGCTTCCTCGAGGGAGTCCACCGTCTTCACAGAAAGAATGTAATCCAGGTATTCCGTTCCGTAATCCTCCTCCGACGCGGCGATACAGTCCGGCAAAATCTCCCTGACACGGCTGTCGCCTCGCAGCTCTACCGACTTGCAACGCAAGGCATCCGCCAGCTTCGGCAAAAACGCCCCCCGCACCTCGCTGTGTACCACGAGGGACTCGCAGGCGTTGCATACGCCGATCCGCTGGGTCTTTGCGTTAAAAATCAACTTTACCGCCATCTCCAGATCCGCGTCCCGATCCACATAAATATGACAGTTTCCGGAGCCTGTCTCGATCACGGGAATCGTGCTGTTTTCCACCACGCTCCGGATCAGCCCCGCGCTTCCCCGGGGAATCAATACATCCACATACTCCTTCAGCTTCATGAATTCCACAGTGACACGCCTGTCTGTATCCGCGATCAGCTGCAGCGCATCCCTCTCGACGCCGCAGGAAGCAAGCGCCTCCCGCAGAACCTCGACAATCGCAAGATTGGAGTGCAGTGCGTCGCTTCCGCCCTTCAGGATCGCCGCGTTGCCCGTCTTAAAGCACAGTCCGAAGGCGTCCGCCGTCACATTGGGCCTCGCCTCATAGATGACGCCGATTACTCCCAGAGGAACCCGCACCTTTTTGATCTGAAGACCGTTTGGCCGCGTAAATTCCTCCATCACTTCCCCGATACAGTCCGGCAGATCCGCCACCTGCCGCAGCCCCTCCGCCATGGCCCGAATCCGATCCTCCGTCAGCTTCAGCCGATCCAGCATTCCCGGACTCATGCCATTTTCCGACGCCCTTGTCATATCCTCCCGATTCGCGCGTAAAATCTTTTCCGCCCGCTCCGTCAGCGCATCCGCCGCCGCTCGGAGCGCCCGGTTCTTTTCATCCCCGCTTAAGCGTTGCAGCAGCGACTTCTGCGCCGCCGCCCGTTTTCCGACCTCCG
Source organism: Roseburia sp. (assembly GCA_023662875.1). Lineage (GTDB taxonomy): Bacteria > Bacillota > Clostridia > Lachnospirales > Lachnospiraceae > Acetatifactor. Next base: position 70,051 of record JAMPIG010000003.1, read on the forward strand.
TCAAATCCGTCATTTTAATAACCATGCCTTTCCAATATCCGCCCCTCAGACACAAATCACCTGATACGGCCGCACATCCTGCTCCTCCGAGGGAAGCAGCTCCACCATCTGACACCGAAATCCCACTCCGATCGTCCTGAGCCTCAGCCGCTCCTTCCCCGCCAGATATCGGTCATAAAATCCCCCACCGTAACCCAGCCTGTTGCGATAAGAGTCAAAGGCCACCCCAGGCATCAGCATCAATACCCTTTCCATGTCCCCACTGTTGTAGGCATACGGTTCTCCTTCACCGGAAGGCTCCGGAATCCCGCGGTATCCCGACTGAAGCTCCGCCAGACTTTGGATTCGGTAGAACTCCATGCAGCCCGCTTCCCCTCCTGTCAATACCTTCGGCAGATAGACCCGCTTTCCCTGCCGCAGAGCTTCCCGCAATATTTCCTCTGTATCGATCTCTCCGCCGCAGCCCGCAAAGCCCAGCAGGGTATCCGACCGATAAAACCATTGATGTCCCAGGATTCGTTCCGCCAAAAGAATCGCCGCCTTCCGGCGCTCTGCTTCCGTCAGCGCTCCGCGGCGAAGCAGCATCTCCTTTCGGATCGCTCGCTTTTTCTCAGCCAACTCTTCCCGGCTGTTTCCATTTTCCATCCTGCCCCCCGAGCTTAAGATTCTCGCCCTCTCCCATACTTCTCGCCCAGATTTACGCTGCTTCCGTCCGGATTCTGAATCGTAATACTGTTCAGCTGACTCCTCAGATTGCCCCTGACGCTTGCCACATATTCCTCCCGAAGCTTTTTCTGCTCCGCCTTCTCCTCCTCTGTCAGTCCTTCCCGCTGAGACTTATGATAAAGCTCGTTGATCCGTTCTATCCGCTGATCCATATTCATGGCAGCGCCCTCCTTTCAGTCCTGATTCGCCATTCTTACCCCTTTATCTCATTCGGGAGCCGTCTCCGCTTTTTCGCCTGTCCAAAGCTTTCGTTTCTCACCGCCTCCGGATATGCCGCCGCAGCGACGCAGCCCAATCCCACGGAATCTGTCGATTCCGGAAATCATCGATTCCGAGAAAAGTGCGTGCACCTCCAGTCCTCAGTCTCTGTGCAGCCCCTCCACAAAGCCCGGCAGATCAAAGTCCTCGTCCCTCCGCGCCAAAAACAGAGTTCCCTGGTCTTCCCCTTCCAGCAGCCTGTGGAGGATCCCGATATCCCCGCCGTTCGCAATCAGCATATCTGCCCCCGCGCTTGTTGCGATCTTCGCGGCAATCAGCTTCGTATTCATGCCGCCCGTACCTACGGCGCTGCCTGTGGATGCCTTGCCCATGCTCATCAGCTCCTCCGTCAGCGCGTCTACCTGCCCGATAAACCGGGCGTCCGGGTTCCGCCTCGGATCGTCGGTATAAAGTCCGTCAATATCGGACAGCAGAATCAGCAGATCCGCCTCCACCATAGCCGCCACAATCGCCGACAGCGTATCGTTGTCGCCGATTTCGATCTCATAGGTCGCCACCGTGTCGTTCTCGTTCACCACCGGAATGACTCCCATCTTCAAAAGCTCCGCAAAGGTATTCCGGGCATTGTAGCGGTTCAGATCGTCCACAATCGTGTTTTTCGTCATCAGGATCTGCGCCGCCACCTGATTGTATTCCGCAAACAGCTTCTGGTAGGTCATCATCAGCCGGGCCTGTCCCACGGCGGAGCAGGCCTGCTTTACCGCCATGGCCTCCGCGTCGCTGTCCGCCCGGATCTCCTTCCGATTTACCGCGTTTTTCCCTGCCGCGATCGCGCCGGAGGTCACGAGAATCACATCCCTGCCCTGGTTTCGGATATCGCTCAGCTCCCGCACCAGCTTCTCCATGCGAATATAATCCATATCTCCGGTCTCCCGATGCGTCAGGGACGAAGAGCCTATTTTTACGACAATCCTCTTCTTATCCTTTATTTTTTCTCTGAATCCGCCCGTCATTCTCTTTTCATCCTGTCTTTTCCGCTTCTGGCCTTTTCGGTTCCTATCTTTCCGATCCCTTCCGCCCTTCCAACTTCCTTTGTCTGTCTGGCTTCTTTCACGCTCCAGGCTCCTTTGCCTGTGCCGCTCTCTTGTCGTCGCTTTATCACGCTGCTTTACTACAGTATTTATTCTACCCTTTTTTACTCACTACGTCAACACTTTCGAGCCCGTCGATTGAAGCGCGTCGATTGAAGCGCGTCGATAGAAGCTCCGCCTGCAGATACCATAGCATTGACTGCCGCATGACTCTCATGTAAGCATTTTCCCCTTCCGTCTATACAGGCAATCACTCCGTCCAGGGCGCATATTCCGCCGCGATAGCTTCCGCCGTCCGGATACCGTCCATGGCTGCGGAAGTGATTCCTCCGGCGTATCCTGCTCCCTCGCCGCAGGGATAGAGCCCTTCGATCCTCGACTGAAGGCTGTCGTCCCGATGAATCCTCACCGGCGAGGATGTCCTGCTCTCCACGCCCAGAAGAATCGTATCCGGCCGGTCAAAGCCTCTGATCTGCCGTCCGAAGGCTTCCATCCCGTCCACAAAGGCTTCCCGGCACGCTGCAGGAAGGATAGCGCTCACATCCGCCCAGACATAAGCTCCCTTGCACTGCGGTTGAAGCGGTTCTTCCCCGCCGAAGGGCTTTCCCGACTGCTCTTCCGGACTACTCATCGGCCGTTTTGACCGCCTTGTTTCTTCAAGAATATCCTCCGCTTTTTCCAGCCTCTGCGCTTCCACTGCGTTTCCCGCGCTCTCCCTTGCCCGGAGCACCCTTTCTCGAAATTCGCCGTATCTCTGGGCAGGAATTTTTCCCCCTCCCAACTCATAAGCCCTCCGCTCCAGCCTTCTCTGGAACTCGATTCCCGCCAACGGATGGCTGGAACCGAAATCCTCCGGAGTCACGGAAACGATGACCGCGCTGTTGGCGGTTTCACCGTTGCGCCCGCTGTAGCTCATCCCGTTTACCACGGTTCCGCCCTCCTCGGAGGAGGCATTTACCACATAGCCGCCGGGGCACATACAGAAGGAGTAGACGCCTCTGCCGTCCGCCGCCCGGGCAGTTACCTTATAGGCCGCCGCGCCCGGCTCCCCCGGATCCTCCCGCCCATATTGACTCTCGTTGATCATCTTCTGGGGATGAACCACCCGCAGCCCCACCGCAAACGCCTTGGCCTCCATGGGAACGTTTCTGTCGTAAAGCATGGAAAAGGTATCCCTGGCGCTATGGCCTACGGCCAACACCAGCTGTTCACAGGGCAGGAGCTCCCTTCCGTTGATCCGCGCTCCGCACACCCTTCCGCCGCAAATCTCCACATCCGTCACCTGGCTCTGAAAGCGCACCTCTCCCCCGAGACGCACAATCTCATTCCGCATATTCCGCACCACATTCCGCAGTACATCCGTCCCGATGTGCGGCTTCGCCTCATAGCAGATACTCTCCTTCGCTCCGAAGCGGACAAAGGTTTCCAGAACGATCCTGTTCCTGCCCTGAGGATCCCTGACCAGGGTATTCAGCTTGCCGTCGGAAAAGGTTCCCGCGCCTCCCTCTCCGAACTGTACGTTGGAAGCCGGATCCAGGATCCCCGTCTCCCAGAATCTTTCCACATCCTTCTGCCGTTCCTCCACGCAGCGCCCCCGCTCCAGCAGAATCGGCCGATAGCCGTGAAGCGCAAGAAAATAACCGCAAAACAACCCGGCCGGCCCCATTCCTGCTATCACAGGAGGGGTTTTAAGCTTCCTGCTTCCCGGCCTCGGAAACTGATATTCCGTCGGAACGAAGCTGCTTACCAGATTTTCCTTTCCTCGAAATCTTTGCAGCAGTCTCTCTTCATTCCTGACCGCAAGCGCAAGGGAATAGCTGTAAAACAGCTCCGGCTTCTTCCTTGCGTCCAAAGACTGCCGCAGTATCTTCATCTCCAAAATATCGCCCGGCGGAATCCGCAGGAATTCCGCCGCCTTACGCAGCAGCCTGTCCTTACCGTGCCCAGCCCTGACCTTTATCTGATTTACCCGTATCATCCTTCCGCTCCCTGTATCGCTCCGACAGCGGCCAGCGCCCCGCTGCACCAGGCCCACTGCAGATTATATCCCCCGCATCTTCCGTCCACGTCCAGCAGCTCCCCCGCGAAATAAACCCCCGCAGCCTTCACGGATTCCAGCTGATCCGTCACCTGGCTTAAGGGTACGCCTCCCGCGCAGATCTGTGCGTTTTCAAAGCCGTTTGTACCGATTACCCATACCGGCAGCTTCCGACAAAGCTCGTACACACGCGCTACTTTCCTCTTCTCCGCCTGCCTGACCGGGTCGGAAGAACGCATCCCTGCCAGCTTAATCATCAGAGTCATCAGCTTCTTATTCAACATCCCCGTAAAATATTCCTCCGCCGTCTCGTCGCGCCCCTGAAAGGGCCTGGCGCTCATCATCCTCTCCGCGAAGCCTTCCCGGGGTTCATCCGGTAAAAAGTCTATGCAAACCCTGATCTCTTTTTGTTTCCGCAATATGTAACCGGCCTGTCGGCTCAGCTGAAAGACCGGAATACCGGAAATCCCGTAATCCGTCAGCTGCAGCTCGCCCCGTTCCCTTTGGATTCTTCCTTCTCCGTCCTCCATCGCAAGCTCCGCCTCCGCCCGGACGCCAGCCACGGATTTCAGCCATTCCTCCCGGCAGCGCAGCTGTACAAGCGCCGGCACAACCGGCGTCAGCTCATGCCCCAGCTGCCGGGCAAGACGGTAGCCGCCGCCATCGGATCCGGTCTTCGGCGCCGCTTTTCCCCCGCAGGCCAGGATCACCCGATCAAAGGAAAACCATTCCTCTCCCGCCCGGAGCCGGATTTCGGCTCCCCGAAGACATCTGATTTCCTCAACGCGACACCGGTATCTCACCTGAATCCGAGGCTCCCTCTCAATCTGAAACCGCAGGACATCCAGCACGGAGGAAGCCTGCTCGCTTAAGGGATAGAGATAACCGTTCTTTTCCCTGACCAGAAGGCCCAGACTGCCGAAAAAATCTATTGTGTCCTTTACGCCGAACCTCTCCAGAAATCTTCCCAGCCGCTCCGGCTCCGAGGTGTAATACTGCTCCGTCCCCAAAACACGGTTCGACAGGTTGCACTTCCCGTTTCCTGTGGAAAGAATCTTTTTCCCAAGCCGGTCGTTTGCCTCCAGCAGGGTTACCTCAGCCCCCTGCCTCGCCGCAAAAATTGCCGCCGTCATTCCCGCGGCACCGCCGCCCACAATCCCTACCGTTTCCCTCTTTTGCATGGTCGCATTCTCCCATCCTTGCCGCAAAGTCCCAACTCCCATCCTAACCGCGCGGTCGCATCCTCCCATCCTTACGCATAGTCCCGGCTCCCCGCGCCAACCTGACTCAACCCTGAGATACCGCTTCCTCAGCTGGAATAGGCCTCCAGGAAATCATACAGCGCCTCCTCATCCTCTATCCAGAGCATTTGAATGATCTCCCGCTGCAATTCCTCCGGCAGCTCCTCCAGCGAAATGCCTGTTTCGATATAGACCGTCTCCCGGTCTTCCAGATAAACGATCACTTCGTTGTCATACGCCGCCAGATAAAAGCTGCTGCTGGGCAGAACATACCGATAATTCATCTGTACGACCACCTTCTCCCGGGAGAAAGAGAGAACCTCCAGGCTGACGAACCCTCTCTCCAGCTCCGAAAGCGGAGGCGCAGCCTCATAAACCTCCATGGCTTGCAGGAACTGCTCCCGATTCATCCCCACATACCGATCCGGCAGCCGCCAGGTAGTCTCCACCGTCGTATTGCCCGCCATATCCCGCTCTTCCAGCACATATTCCGTCTCCACGCTCAGGGTCTCCGAAACTGCGGCTGCCGCAAGGACGCTCCCATCCTCCCGCATCGCCGCAAGGTTCCCTGTCTGATCCTTCTCCTCCGCCGTCCGGTCATTCTCCCACGCCGCGGAATCCGTCTCCCGGCCGACAGCCGACGGTTCTCCTCCCGCCAACGCGCCCTCTCCCCTGTCATCCTCCTCGGGCAGAATCGGCGACTCCAGCGAAGGGATTTCCGTGTAAAGCCGTTCCCCCGGATAAAAGAAATGGGAAGACCGGACTCCCGCGTAAAAACCCAGACAGAGAAGGAACACCGGATAAATAAAAAATAAGCTGATACCTTTTACAAATTTCACGTTTCTACCATCCTTTTGCAATCAGTATCAACTTTTTTTCCATATTTATACCGGAATCATCCTGCAATTCCAAAATCCGTTACAATACGCCCAGCATCTGCCCCAGCGCGTTGATTGCCTTCCCGCCGGGAATCAGCTCCAGCTCCTGCTCCCGGAAATTTCGCAGCAGCAGAAGACCGATCCAGTACAGCGCCGCCATCAGGACAAAGCAAACCAGCGACGTAACGGGATTTCCGAGATGCGGCGTAAACACCCTTCCCAGAAGCATCCCGACAAAGCCGACGACGCAGGCCAATCCTGCCGGGACGGCAAGGGTCTGCAGCCAGTCCACCCGCAGCCGGAACTGCCGGCAAAGAACCATTCCCAGCGCAATACAGGACACGCCGCCCCCGATCAGCCCTCCGTACACAAGGGACAAAACCCCGGCCCTCCCCACATTTAAGAAGACCGCTGAAAAGCCCGCAAACAACAGCGTCCCTAGCGCCGCCGCACCCAGCACAAGGGCCTTCTTTCCGGTCAGAAGCATTATCCTGGAAAAATAATAGCCCAGGGCGGCAAATACGATGATCAGCGATCCGCCCCGAAGCATTTTCGCTGCCAGTACCGCCTGCTCCCCGCAGAACGCCGCGCCGACCTGCTCCGCCATCACCGCCAGAAACGCGGCGTAAAAGGCTGCGTGAACCACTCCGATATGAAGCCCGCTCTGCAGAGCCGTCCTGGCAAATCGATGCTCCTCCCGGCGCATCAGCTGGAGCGCCTTCCCGCATACCGGAATCAAGAGAAAAATCACCGTTCCCGTCAAAATACCGCAGACTCCTCCGTACCCCGCAAAGTATACCCCGTAATCCGCCGCCATCCGGTCGCTGTCCTCCGCCGCCCTGCCAAAAAGGATCAGTCCCAGCGGAAGCGCAAGCAACAGCAGAAGCTGAATTCCGGCCTGCGCGCCGCGGCTGTTCCAGAGAGTCATAATACTGTCCCCGAAGGAAGCAGTCATCCGCCTCCCATCCTGAAGATTTTTTTCCCCCGAGCGGCGAACCCGGGCCAGGAGCAGCGCCAGGAACAGAACCACAATAAATTCTGACAGGGTAAACGCCATGGCTATGCCAACTCCGCTGTACATGGAAGCGAAATTCTCCTGTGCCAGAAGATGACTGACCTTACTCCCGTAGTCCCCCAGCCGCCTGCAAAACAGGAGGCCGAAGCCCAGCAACAGAAGCTGTCGTAAAAAGACCGCAATCGCCCCGGGAAGCTCCGCTCCCGCTCCCCTGCAGCATCCGGCGAGCGTCTCCGAAACCGACCTCAGGAAAATCGCGGGTGCCAGGATCATGAGGATGGACGCGCTGTACTGAATCCGAAATACCTTCTCCGCAATCTCTCCCGCAAAAACAAGCGCCGCCGCTGTCCCTGCCACGCCCAGCGCCGACTGGAACAGCAGGGCATTCCGGCTCATCCCCGCCGCGTTCCGGTACTGTCCCTTTGAATTCCGGATCCGCAGCAGCTTCCCCAACGCCTCCGCCGTCCCCCCGCTCGCCAGGGCAAAAAGAAGTCCGCAAACCTCCAGCGCTGCCGCCACATAGGTTATCCCGTTATAGCCTGTCAGCTGCGCCGCTCCAATCAGTATTCCAAAGGCCAGCAGCCCTGCCGCCGCATGGGCCTGTCTCCTCTTTATCTCCGCCTGATTCATTCTTATACCCCTTGCCCGCTTTAGCGGGCGTCCCCCTCTTCGGGCGTTTTTCGAGTTGCCCCTGCGGCCCGCAGGCCCTGGGCTAGTTACGTGTAATCCCAAGCCCGGAAAGAACCTCTTCCTGCTTCCGCTCCATTACCCTTGCCTCTTCCGCCTCCATATGGTCATACCCGCAGAGATGCAGCATACTGTGGGCCACCAGAAAGGCGAATTCCCGCCGCAGACTGTGACCGTAGCTTTCCGCCTGCTCCCGCACCTTCTCGACAGAAATCAGGATGTCCCCCAGCAGCAGCTCGCCCGTGTCCGGGTCAAAATAGTCCGCCTCCCGATTCTCATCGATCTGAAATTTCCCCGCCTCCTCGAAATCCACATTGGGAAAGGAAAGCACGTCCGTGGCGCTGTCGATTCCCCTGGTCTCCCGGTTCATCTCCCGGATCCCTTCGTTGTCCGTCAGCACGACGTTGATCTGGATCTCGTAAGGACAGCCCTCCCGATCCAACACCGCCTCGCAGACCTTTTCAGCCGTCTCCTGCAGATCAAAGGGCAGTATATCCTCCGTCTCGTTCTCAACGTAAAAAGTCATAATAGAGCTTTTCCTCCTTGAAGATCTTCTGCATGGTGCAAAGCTCCCTGACCGAGATATCGCACCGATCAAACACCCGGTCTTTTGCCAGCTTCCGGAACAACGCGTCGATCATCCGGTCATAATCGATCTGTCCCGGCTCCCCGTTTTCCAGCAGATAAGTCACCGAGTTCATCACCTGATCCGCGCAGAGCAGCACCGCCGTCTCTTTCCCCCGGATTCCCTGCTTTCTGTTTTGGTAATCCGTAAGGATCCTTGCAACGGCAGGCGGCAGCTTCCCCTCCGGATCCTGCGCCTTCAGCTCTCCGGCCAGATGATGATAATAGCCCACGCATTTCAGCGCGTCCGCATCCAGGCCCAGCTGCCTGCCAATCCGTTCGCAGAAATAGGAGGTATGAATACAGTGCATATAGGTCTTCCTGTCGCTTTCCCGCAGCGAGACCAGAATCGGGTTTTCCGTATCGTTGATATCCAGGTATCTGTCCCGAAACCGGTAGGCGACCACAGAAAAAAACAGCTTTAAGACTCCCAGCAGCAGAATCCCGCTGATCACAAGATTGACGGCCGGGATTACGAACATCTCAAAATCCGGCCTGGCATTCGTCGGCAGGATCAGGCTCGCCGTCTCGCAGACAAGCAGACAAAACAGGGACAAAAACAGCGGGATCCCTGTCCTCAGCCTCTCTCCCAGATGCCGAAACAGCGTCACCGCGAAAACGCCGCTGACGAAATAAACGACAAAGCCCTCCGCGCCGCAGCCGTTCAGCATAACCGCCGTAAGCAGCAGGGCGGAAGAAACGACAAGCCCCGTACCGGCGCTGCCAAACAACGTCAACATCACATACACCGGCAGGAAGGGCCATCCCCCCACCGGCAGAAAACCGCAGGCAAAGGCGACGCAAAGCCCGATCAGAAAGCAGCCCAGGAAGCGCCCGATATGTTCTCCGTTATTATAGTCCAGCCCTCCGTACAGACATTCCCTGCGAAGGTAAAACATGCAACAGGCCAGCAGCAGCGCCGTCATAACGCAGCTGCCCAGAAGCCTGTCCTGCGCCTGATGGCGAAGACTTCCCAGAAGCCACATTCCCGCCGCTCCGGCCGCCGGAATCAATCCTCCGGCCCAAAAATATCCCCAACCGCCCTTTGTCTTATCTTCTCCCATATCTGTCTCTGCTTCTGTCTTTTTCTTTCCGGTTCTTTTCCTTCGCCTCAAAATCGTCGTAGGCCTTCACTATCTTCTGCACCAGAGGATGACGGACGACATCCTTGCTGGTAAGATTACAGAATTCGATCCCCTCGATCTTTCCCAGCACCCTGGCCGCTACGTCCAGCCCAGATTTTACGCCGGGTGCCAGATCTTTCTGGGAGGCGTCCCCCGTCACAACCACCTTGGAGCCGAAACCGATACGGGTCAGAAACATCTTCATCTGCGCGGGTGTGGTATTCTGCGCCTCGTCCAGAATGATGTAGGCGTTATCCAGGGTTCTTCCCCGCATATAGGCCAGCGGTGCCACCTCGATCAGTCCCTTCTCCATATTTTTAGCAAAGCTCTCCGCGCCCATGATCTGATAGAGGGCGTCGTAGAGCGGCCTCAGATAAGGATCTACCTTGCTCTGCAGATCGCCCGGCAGAAAGCCCAGCTTTTCGCCGGCTTCGATCGCCGGTCTGGTCAGGATAATCCTGCTGACCTCGTCGTTTTTGAAGGCCGTGATCGCCATGGCCATCGCCAGATAGGTTTTCCCCGTCCCGGCGGGTCCGACGCCGAACACAATCATATTTTTCCGGATCGCGTCCACATAATCCTTCTGTCCCAGGGTTTTCGGCTTGATCGGCTTCCCGTTTACCGTGTGACAGATACAGTCCGTATCGATCTCCGTAATCACCTTTTCCCGCTCTTCCATCCCCATCGTAATCGCGTAATCCACGTTCTGCTCCTCTATTTCATTCCCTCTGCCGGACAGGATCGTCAGCTGCTCCAGAACAGAGGCCGCCCGCCTCACTGCCTCCTCCCGCCCGGAGATCGTTACCCCGCCGTTTCTGTCTACTACCGAGACGCCGAAATCACGCTCCAGCTTCTTCACATAAGCGTCCTGCATCCCGAAGATCTTCCGCATATGCTCCGCCGGTAAATCCAGCCTGATTGAAAAATCATCCGTCATTTTCTGTTTCTCCGATAATCGTCTTTTCTGTGGCAACGCTTCTGCCAACCGGCTCCCGAACCGTCAATTCGCCGGAAAGCACCCAGAAACCGCCGTTTACATTTATTTTAACATCTTTTGCAACGATTTGTACACCCTTTTCCTCTAAACTTGTCAGAAAAGACATTAATTTTTCCTTAAGGATCCCCTTCGCCTCCTCCGGCGTATATTCATACTCCACATCCTGATATTCCCGGTAGGTATAGGTACCGGCGTAAAGGGGGACGGAAAGCTTCTCAAAGAGAAGCGGACGGCTTTCCCGGATTACGCTGTCATACACCAGGAAGGGCCGCTCCTGAGGCATCCGCCACTCCCGATTTCCAAACCGCAGATAATATCGTCTCTTCTCTCTGCCGGTATATTCCTTCTCCACATGATCCAGGGGCAGCTGCTCCGCAAAGGTTATCGTATGCTCCAGCAGGATATCGGCGTCCGCGTCCACATACCGGTATTCCCGCACGGTCGCATCCTCATTATAAACCGGAACCTTCCCCTCTACCAGGATAGTCCCCTCCTCCACGACGTCCCCCGCCGTGACGCCCGGAACGCCGCTGCGCACAAGGATCGACACGATCGTCCCCCCGTATTCGGCGACCAGGTCGTGCCCCGCCTCCTCTTTCTCTTCCTCCTGCAGGATCGGAGCGTCGTTCTCCTTGACGTCGATCTTCAGCCTGGTGCCCTCCAGTCTTGCGGAGGCCCAGGTGATCTCCGGGAACTGCCTCCGGATCTCCTTCTCCAGCTCCTCGATATCCAGAGCCTCCTTCTTCATCCCAACCGTCACCTGCCTCTCCTTCAGAAAGGTCTCGAACACATCCTCCGTAATCCGATAGTTCCCCGACAGCTCGATGTCCCAGACAAAGAAGGAGGACCAGAACCAGAAGGCCACCGCAAACACCAGCCCTCCCACAAACATCTTCCGCCTTAACAGCCTGGGCAAAAAAAAGGGCAGCCCGTATCGCCCTAATACGGCCGCCCTGGTTCCCGTCTTTCGGACAATGGGACGAAGCGCCCAAAAGTCCTTCAGGCGAATATCCATCTCATAGGCATCCCCCTGCCGGACAATGTTCGAGAGAAGGATTCCCTTATTGCTGCACAGATTCATAAAACGCTCCGGCGAAAATCCGCTGACGCGAATGCGCAGATATCCCCTGATATATCTTAAAAACTCGATCATGGCCGCATCTCTCCCGTTATCGTAATGGAGGCCTCTCCAAAAGCCGGAAAAGCTCCGACTGCTTTTTCGCGTATAACGTTACAGATATTTCACACAGCAGATACAGCCGCTGATCTTCATATCCTCGTTCGTATAATAGTCGATGGTAAGTCCGCTCCCCTCAAAGCAGACCTGACAGGTCTTCCCCTGGAGCAGAATCAGACTGTCCGTGTACTCCAAAATCCCCCTGTAGTTTTCGATCCAGGCCTCCTGACTGCCCGTCAGGGTAACCCGGATCGCGCCCATACAGATATCCTTGGGCAGCCTCAGGGACTCCACCAGTAATTCTTTTTTCCGGCTGCTTTCCTTGCTCTTCCTCATGCTTTATTATATTACCGCCGCCGGGAAACTATGAATCCGGATTCAGCGCAGAATCGCCTTGATAAAGGGGCGCTTCTCGGGCGCGCTGTCCGAAATGACGCAGGCCGACAGAAATCTCTTCTCCGCCTCCCTGGCCTTTTCCGGGTCATTGGCATGGATCACCGCCAGCGTCTCACCCTTCTTCACGGGATCTCCCACCTTCTTCTTTAAAACCAGCCCTACGGAAAGGTCGATCGCGCTCTCCTTCGTCTCCCTGCCGCCTCCCAGGATCAGCGAGCAGATTCCCACCTCGTCGCAGACGATACGGCTGACAAAGCCGTCCCGGGGAGCCGCAACCTCCTGCTGCAGCGCCGCCTGAGGCAGCTTCTCCGGATGATAGACCAGATCCCCGTCTCCCCCCTGGGCCTCCACAAAGTCCGCCAGCTTCGCCAGTGCGCTGCCGTCCTGAATCGCCTGCCGCAGCTGCTTTTCCGCTTCCCCCGCGCTTCCGGCCCTTCCGGCCGCCAGAAGCATCTGGCTTCCCAGCGTCAGACAAAGCTCGAGAAAATCCTCCGGCCCCTCGCCCGCCAGGGTATCGATGGCCTCCCGCACCTCCAGCGCGTTTCCCACCGCGTATCCCAGGGGCTGATCCATATCCGAGATCACGGCGATCGTCTTCCGACCGGCGCTTTTTCCGATCTTCACCATCTCCCCTGCCAGCTCTCTGGCATCCTCCTCCCGCTTCATAAAGGCTCCGCTTCCGGTCTTCACGTCCAGGACGATGGCGTCCGCCCCCGCCGCCAGCTTCTTACTCATAATCGAGCTGGCGATCAGCGACATATTGTCAACCGTAGCCGTCACATCCCGCAAGGCGTAGAGCTTCTTGTCCGCTGGGGCCAGATCCGCCGTCTGCCCCATGATCGCGATCCCGATCCGGTTGACGTTTTCGATAAACTGCGCAGTCGTCAGGGCAGTCGTAAACCCGGGGAAGCTCTCCAGCTTATCGATGGTGCCTCCCGTGTGCCCAAGGCCCCTCCCGCTCATCTTTGCAACAGGGATGCCGCAGGCCGCCACCATGGGCGTCAGGGCAAGGGAGGTCTTGTCCCCCACGCCGCCGGTGCTGTGCTTGTCAACCTTGACGCCCTTGATCCCCGACAGATCCAGCCGGTCGCCGCTCTCCGCCATAGCCATGGTCAGGTCAAAGGTCTCCCGCTCCGACATCTTCTGAAACCAGACCGCCATCATCAGCGCCGAAGCCTGATAATCCGGGATCTCCCCCCTGGTATAGCCTTCCACAAAGAAGCGGATCTCCTCCGTCGACAGCTCCTCCCCGTTTCTTTTTTTCATAATAATGTCGTACATTCTCATCGCCGCATCCCTCCTTTTTGTTTTTTGGGTTCCTATTCTTCTTCCTGCCAGTGCTCCAGCTCGTCAACCGGATAGGCATTCGTCCAGTGCCAGGGCTGTAATTCCCTCAATTCCACAAATCGGATTTTATCCTCCTTCGTCGTGACGGCCACCTGCACCTCCTCGCCCCAATACCGCAATCTCTCCTGGCAAATGCCGCAGGGCGACAATACCTTATACGGAGAATTTTCATCCTTGCGGACAAGACACATACAGTGCGTCACTTTTTCATTGTATTTATGGGCTTCCAGCATAGCTCCCAGTTCAATACATACGATCGCGGATGCATTCGCGGTTTCAATGGATACGCTTGTATAAAAATTCCCCTTGGACGTGTGAACAACGCCGGCACCGCCCCAGCCGACCGGATACCGCTTCTCAATTAATTCCGCCGCCCTCCGGTACATCTCGTTTTCGATCTCATAATTCCTCATAAAGACCTCCAATACGCCTCGTCTTCGATTTTGCAATTCCTCATAGAAACCTCCAATACGCCTCGTCTTCGATTTCGCTATCCCTCATAAAGACTGCTGCAAGCATAAGTTGCTTTGGGCCAAAGCAGGCTTTCGCCGTTCTCCCTGTAAGCGAGCGAAGCGTAAGGGAAATAGGAACAAAGGTAACATCATCGCAACCCGTCTTACAGACGGGCGAAACCGCTTTTATACGGAATTCTCGTCCGCCCCAAGCAACAGATATCCCTGCGAGAAATCCATATCCCTCCCATAGTAAAACCGGGTGTAGCAGGGCTGGTTGTAACAGTTGTTCTGCCAGGCAATTCCAGTGCGATACATGACATCATGCATCAGAGTGAAAAGCTTATGCCCGGTCAACTCCGTACAGGTATAAATCCGAATCGCCCGGTTGTCCTTCCGCCGCAGGATAATCTCCTCCCGGAAGTCTCCCAGGATATCCGCGATCAGACAGGGATTTCCCTTCGTACCGTTGTTGACGGCGGTATCCGTAGGATCCAGCAGGACGCCCCTGATCCAGTCCTGAATTACGCCATGCTTCTCACCCTTCAGGTAATCCGGGCCGTCGATGATCTGGGTCGAGAGATCCCCCGCCCAGCGGATGGAAGCGTTGGTGCCAGGCGCTTTTTCGGAGAGAAGGTTTCCCCTGCAGTCGTAGAGCCGGTTCACCCAGACCTGCAGCCCCCGGGTCTCCGGGACGACGTCTCCCACCATGCAGCGCCCCAGATCCCGATCCGCCGGTTCCCCGAAGAGAACCTCCCCCGTCTCCGCGTCCCGCAGCGCCCACCCGTAGGGCACCGCCTCCGCTCCCTCGAAGACGTTAAAAATCTGATACCCGGCCCGATCCGGATCCATCGCCGCCACATGCATGGAATCCCCGTGCCCCAGCTTTGCCTCCCTGCCGTCCGGCAGCCGTCCGTAGGAGGAATACAGGACGGAGCCGTCGTGGTCGATCACAGCCGCCCCATAGATAATCTCCTGGCAGCCGTCCCCGTCCACATCCGCCGTGGCAAGGGAATGGTTTCCCTGCCCCGCCAGAATCCCGTAGAGCGGATCCGTCCCCTTTCCCTCGTGAGGGCTGTCGCAAAAGGGATTCCTCATCGGGACAAAGCCGCTGTCGATATCGAACCGCAGCTGATGCTTTCCGTCCCGAAAGGCGTAAGCCGCAATCGTCGTCCGGGTATAATAGCCCCGGCAGACGATCAGATAAGGCCTCACCCCATCCAGGTAAGCCACCCCGGACAGGAACCGATCCGACCGGTTGCAGGGTTCAATCCGCGCCATGGCGTAATCTCCCCAGCGCAGGCCGTCGTCCACCCGCGGATGGGGAAAGGGAATCGTCTCCAGCTCCCTGCCGTCCCCTGCGAACATGGTCAGGTACTCCGGCCCCCGGAAGACAAAGCCCTCAAATTCCCGCAGCCGATTGGCCGGGCTGCGGGCGGGCGCGTACACATCCAGAAAATAATCCGTCAGCTCCCGGGCGTCCTCCCCGGAAAGGGGAACGGCGTATTTCGGCTCCAGCCCGAAACAGGTCTCCGGATTCGACGGCCACTGTCCGCTCCTTACCTCCTCAAGGGTATGCCAGCTTTGAAACAGCTCCGCCAGATGCTCCTCATAATCCCCGGCGCTGCATACGTAATTGTCCTCCTGGCGAACCCCCGCCGCCAGATCCTCCT
Source organism: Roseburia sp. (assembly GCA_023662875.1). GTDB lineage: Bacteria > Bacillota > Clostridia > Lachnospirales > Lachnospiraceae > Acetatifactor. The sequence goes on from JAMPIG010000003.1 coordinate 85,736, forward strand.
CCGGCAGCGTAATATACCGGCGGCTCTCCACCCCGCCGTCCTCCCGGAATACGGTCATACAAGTGCCCGGTGCCGTCTTTACCGACATCTCCGCCCTGCCGTCCCCGTCAAAATCATAGACCATAAACTGGGTATAATGCGCTCCGGCCCGGATATTCACGCCCAGATCCAGCCGCCAGAGCAGCCTTCCGCTCAACTTATAACAGTCGATCAGGCACCTTCCCGTATATCCCCTGACAGAGACGTCATGGGAATTGTCCGGATCCCACTTTACGAAAAGCTCATACTCCCCGTCGCCGTCCACATCTCCGACACTCATGTCATTAATCGTATATTCATAAGGCTCTCCCGCCGGGGTCACTCCTCCCTCCGGCTTCTGCAGCAGAACCTCCAGACAGCCGTCGGCGGCGGGATCCGGGCTGCTCCAGGGTCTCACCGGCTCACAGGGCTCTCCCGCGGCGCTATCCGCAACGAAACTCCCGTCCTGATCTCCTGCTCTCTTTGCAGCCGCTCCGCATTTCGCAACCGCCTTCTTCCCAAGCCTTTCCTGCTTTCCGGCGGACTTTTCCGCTGAATCCTCGCACTTCTCCTCATTCCGCGTCACCGGCGCGACCGCGTAAAGGTCTTCCTTCCGCCCTTCCCGATCCAGAAAGTTCGTGCTGTCCGTCACCAGCGCAATTTTCTCCCCGTTCCGATAGACAAAAAAATCCGTCCCCGTCAGCCCGGTCTCGCAGTATCCCTTGACCTCCTGCCGAAGCAGCCGCCAGCTTAAGAATACCCCCTCGTCTGTACACACTGCGACCAGCCCCCGGTTCAGCGTCTCCAGCTGTTCCCGGAAACGCTTCCTGACCGGCGTCCTCAGCATGGCGGATCCTTCTGCCTCTTTTCCGTCCTTCCAGGCCTCCACCCAAAGATAATGGGGAATATGAGTCGCCTTTCGGAGAGAAAACCCCGGTTCCTTCGTGACAGCCACGCAGCGATATACCATCTCCTCCGTATACCGGTCTGACCAGTATACCCGATATTCCTCCGCTCCCTCCGCCTTTTCCCAAAGCAGATCGATCCTGTCATCCAGTATTTCCTTTATCCAGAGCTTCATGCCGTCCTTCTTTCCTGCTTGTTTTCCGCCTTGTAACTCTGCCTTCGGTTTTTGACCTGATTTCTTCCTTCCAAATCCCGCCTTCCGTTTCCTACCCGATTTCTCCGGTTCCGTTCCTTTTTTCCTACTCGCCCTTCCGAATAAAAAACTGATCCTCCAGCAAAAGCCAGTTAGCCCGAAACCACTGCATAATCTGCCAATAACCGCAGCCCCTCAGCCCGTACTCCTGAATCAGGCGGAACTTGGCCTGCAGACTCCTGACGTCCTCAAACCATACCTCATGCTCCACGCCCTCCTCTGTATACCGGAAATAAGGACTCTCCGCCACCTGGTCAAATTGGATTTCCGCCCCCTGCGCGATGGCGATCCGCACAGCCTGGATATTGTTGATCGTAACCGCCTTTGTCTTTCCCCTCTCATAGGGAAGCGGCCAGTCGTACCCGTAATTCGGTATTCCGAGATCGATTTTCTCCCCGGGAATCTCCGTCAGCGCGTATTCCACGACCCTTCTGACCTGGTTCAACGGCGCTACCGCCATCGGCGGGCCGTAGGTATAGCCCCATTCATAGGTCATCAGCAGCACATGATCCGCCGCCTCCCCCAGCGCCCTGTAATCCTTTCCCTCATACAGGAGCCCCTCCTGACCCGCCGAGGTCTTGGGCACCAGAGCCACCGAGGTACGATACCCCCTTTCCCGCATCGCCTCCGCGACCCGCCTCACAAAATCCGTGAAGGCGTCCCGATCCTCCGCCAGAATATATTCAAAATCAATGTCAACCCCTTCGTACCCCTTTTCCTCCATGACCGCCAGCAGATTCCGGATCAGATTTTCCGTGTATTCCCGGCTGTTTACCACCGAATGGATCAGGCGGTTGTTAAAATTCCCGTCCGAACCGAAGGGCGTCAGCGTAAGCACCGGCCTCGCGCCGAAATTCCCCGCCTCCTCGATCATCCAGCCGTCCTCCCCGTAGCCGGGCGGCAAAAGCTCCCCCTCCGCCGTAAACCCGTAAGAAAACACATACAACTCCGAAAGATAGGGCAAGGTCTGTTCTAACACCCAGGGGCTGATAAACGGGTAAGCGTAGCCGCCGACCTGAACCGCCCGCTCCGCGCTTCTTTCCTCCCGACCCACAAAAAGGCTCTGCCCCACCGCCAGTTCATAAGGGTAAATCAGCTGGTTGTCATAAATCAGCTGTCCCACGCTGACCCCCAGCTCCATGGCAATCCGGTCTACCGTATCGCCCGTCTTCACAACATAGATTTCCATAAGAGATCTCCTGTTCCGTTCTTCTCTCTTATCCTATGCCGTCCGCCGTCCGAATGCCATGCGTCCCTCTATAAGCCCGCCTTTTTACAGATATCCTCCAGACAGCATCGATCGCAGTAAGGGCTGGTTCTGGCAGTACAGACCGCCCTGCCGTGATCCACCAGCCTGTGGCAGAAATCGTTCCCCTCCTCCGGCGGAATCAGCTTCCGAAGCTCCCTCTCCACCTTCGCCGGTTCCTTAATCCCGTCTACGAGTCCCATCCGATTGACCAGCCGAATACAGTGGGTATCCGTGACGATAGCCGGTTTTCCGAACACATCTCCCATAATCAGATTGGCGCTCTTTCGTCCTACGCCCGGCAGCTTCAGCAGCGCCTCGAAATCGCAGGGAACCTTTCCGTCATATTGATCCCTCAACACCCTCATGCAGGCGCTGATATCCCTCGCCTTACTGTTCCCCAGCCCGCAGGGATGAACAATCTTCTCAATCTCCTCTACCGGTGCCTCCGCCAGCGCGTTGACGTCCGGAAACCTCTCGTAAAGCTTCTCCACCACCACATTCACCCGGGCATCCGTACACTGCGCCGCCAACCTGACGCTGACCAGCAGCTTCCAGGCCTGGTCGTAGTCCAGCGTACATGTTGTTTCGGGGTATTCCTGCTTCAGCCGCTCAATAATCGCCAGCGCTCTCTGCTTCTTTGTCATCTCTTTCGTACCTCTCCTTCGTTCCGCTCCGTTTTCCTTCACGCTATCGCTCCGGAAATCTATCCATCTCCCGGAAACTATCGGTTCCGGAAAGAATGCAGCGCTTCCGCCACCAGCTCAACCGACTTTTCTACAAACCACGCGTACTCTTCCCTCGTCATCCCTATGTAAGGATATCGGCTTTCTTCCTTTCCCGGAAGATATCCCATAACCCCGATCTTGCGGACGATCGCCCCGGTCGGAAGATAATCGATATAGTCGGGAAAGGTCTTTAGATTCAAAATCTCAGTAAAATACCCCGATTCAGGATGTCGCTCCAGATAATCCGCCTCAATCCGGTAAATATCCTTCCTCCTGTCCTCTTGATCGATCAGCCGCTTTACAGAATCCCAATTTTCCGGCATTCCAACACTTTTTTCCGCCAGCTCGGGATGCTTCCGGATCCGCTGCCAGGCCGCGGCAACCCTGTTTTCATCCCGTATATACCTCTGGAACTCCGCGTCTGTGATCAGATGCGCATAATATCCCAGCAGGAACGAATATTCCTCCTCCGTCTTTATCTCCAGTCTTCTCTTTTCAATATACTCCTGATAAAATCTGTCGCAGTCGGAAGCCGCCTTCCTCTCGCCGCCCATCCAGTGCGTCACCGCCCGGGGAGGCGTGTACTCCGTCCAATCCTCATTCTCCACATTACAATCCGGCGCGATATTGCCCACGCAAAAGCCATGCCGATCCAGCCCCGGAAGCCTTTCCAGAACCTTGTCCGCTACCATCAGATGCGTTACCCATGTTGCCATACCCTTCCCCCATTATATATCTGCCGGATTTTTTAGTACCGACTTCTGAAATCATTGTGCATCCGCTGACAATTCCTTCTGCCATTTTTTGACAGTACCGGGCAAAATGTTATCGGAATAAATACCGCTGACTCCTTCTTTCAAAATGGCGGATGGGCCTCTCTTGGAGGTGGCTACGCCCTGTGATCAAAGATGGAATTCCTCTCGCTCTCCGGCACGTCGAAGACCGTCTCCTGGTTCCTGTGGGAAAACAGCAGCTCCATATACAGATTTCCCAACAGATTCTTTACCTGCTCCGTATCCACGCTCGCCGCGGAAAACTCGTGCATCTCCAGCCGTTTCAGATTCTCCAGGATTTTCTCGATATTCTGCCTCTCAGTCAGCTCCGGCTCCCGCTCCGGAGCTGGCTCCGGGGAAACCAACGGTTCCATGATTTTTTCCGCCGCCGGGACGTTGCGCACAATATTCTGGCAGGTCTTGACAAAGCACTCCGGATCATATTCCGCCAGATATCTCAGGTCATCCATGGTCAGAGGCTTCTTCTGGTGAATCTTCAAGTAAAGCTCAAAAAGCTGCTCGTCCTTTTCCATGGCGCTCTCTCCTTCTCACGAAAACCGGCGGCGCGCTGCCGCACAGGTACTATCTATATTTTACATAGACTTTCGGGAAATTACAAGATGCTGACCGTTCTATTATCCAAATTCTATTCTATATTTACAGGGTCTTTCGCCAACAGCTGCTTCGCCTGCCTGCAGTTTTCCTCCTCCAGGGCAAGCGCTCTCTTTAGCAAAGCGACCTGCTCTCTCCGCAGCCTCGGAAGCGATGCTCCGAACCCACTGACCGTATTATAGGTAAGGGCGCAGGAAGACTCTCTTTTTGTTTTCTCCCGAAATTCAAAAATCATATCCGCAATGGTCTGACAATTCGACGCGATTTTCTCCAGATTTTCCTTTTCGTCCTCCAAGGCGGCGGAGCTGCTTTCCCGCAGATAGACGGCGGCAGCCTTCCGGGCATCCGCCAAGCTGCAAAGCATACTGTCATTGACGCTCAGCCTTCGCAGCACATTTTCGCGATCCGATTCCAGGGAAAAATCCGCCTCGCGCTCCAGCCCGCGCATCCATGCCTCATAAGCCTCTTTCCCCTGATAATATCCCCTGCTTTCCTTCGCCTCGAAGGAAGAGACAAGCGTCGTAAGAGACATTTTAAAAGCTTCCCGTGGGGACAGCGCATTCCCCTTTTCACCGAAATGAAGCAGCAGAAAAGGCCAAAAATCATTAAAAAGATAGCCGCCGTTCTCCTCAAAAACCATACGCCTGTCCTCCGGATTTTCAGCGGTTCCCTGCTCCAGCGCATCCAGTATTCCTTTGTCAAAATAGGTACGGCACAGGAAACGATCCCCGTTTTCCGTATATCCCGTTATAACTCCCCATTCCGGAGCCACGCGCAGATTGATCGCCAGAACCGGTTTCCCCTTCTGAATATCCTCCATCACAGCAAGCCGTTCCTGCTTTCTTCCTCTCTTCTCCACCCTGTCTGCCATCCGAAAGGAATATCCGATGCTCTGAAAGAAGGGCGTGACATAATCATAGGCTACCAGCGCGTCCGTACAGCTGTAGTCCCAGACATCCGTAAAACAGATGCGCCAGCAGGCGCCGCTTCGTCCCATGATCTGATAATAGGGATAAGGCTCCCGCATATATTTCAACGCGGCATAGAGCGCCCCAGCCCAGGGGCATTCCATCCCTTCTCCCCAGGAAAGTCTCTCAACTCCCTTCAGGAAACACATGGAACGATCCTCCAGATATAAATTGGTACGGTGGTCTCCGTAATAAACCGCCTCGTTCTCCGGGCAGCTTAAGACATGAATCCCGTCCGCATTCAGATAAATCAAGGTCAGATATTCCGTCTCATCACTGGCTGTACTGCTGGGAAAGGTTTCCTGATTCACCGGGATTTTATTCCATCGAAAATACTCATAATGCTTTATTTTCTGCATGGCGGAAGAAAAATCCTTATCGTTCCCGTAATACGCATCGATAATTTTCAGAGACCGATAATTCGGAGTATAAGAGTTCTCTCGAGACAATATAAGACTGTTGCCCTGCAAAGCATAGGAAAAGAAGACGCCCTCCGGCGTCTGATATTTTATGGTCAGCACCTTTAACCGGCCGGTCTCCAACGAAATCCCCAGGAACGATTCATTCACATAAACGCTGAGTACATTGTCACGCACCATATCATTTACAAACTGTGTCACCGGAATATGCGTCTGCCCATCCGTATAGACCGCTTTCAGGACGAAAAGCTCTCTGGGACACAGCAGACTGTCAATGCTGCAGTCAAGCGCCCGGGCCAACCCGGGAAGAATCGAAGCTTCCGGCAGACATCTCCCGTTTTCCCATTTCGATACGGCCTGCGGACTCACCCCCAGTCGCTCGGCCAGGGCCTCTCCCGTATAACCCTGCGCTTTTCTCAGCTGAGAAATTCTTTTTCCAACCTTCTCCAAATCTACCATTTTCAAAACCTCCTGTCTCAATTTTCAGCGCTGCAGGTCTATTATAACCGGGAGGGGACGGACATACCATACCGGTAACGTTAAGAAAAAAGGGGGAAACTCAACCTGAGGTTGCAAAATGATTGCGCTGACGGCAGCTCTTCTCTGTTTCCTATAGAGTAAAAAGGCATCCGAATTTAACTATCCAGATGCCTTTTGCAACAAACCTTATTCTACCTTTATCGAGAATCCCTCATAAATTCCTGCCGGTACTTCTTCGCCGAAAGGATACTGCTCTACCTTAAATCCCCAGCAAATCGCTATAAGCCTTCAGCGCGCCGTCCGTGTCGTGGGCCAGCACCTTCTTTGCCAGAACCTTCCCCAGCTGTACGCCCTCCTGGTCAAAGCTGTTGATATTCCAGACAAAGCCCTGATACATGACCTTGTTCTCAAAATGAGACAGGAGCGCCCCCAGAGCCTGCGGGGTCAACTGCTCGCCGATAATAATGCTGGAGGGACGTCCGCCCTCGAAATTTTTATTGCGGTTCTCGTCCGCCTTGCCGCAGGCGAAAGCGATAATCTGGGCCGCAACGTTAGCGCAAAGCTTCTGCTGACTTGTGCTGTCCTGAATAACGACGTCCGTCCCCATCTGGCTGTTTTTAAAGCCTACGAACTGCAGCGGGATCACGTCTGTCCCCTGATGCAGCAGCTGATAGAAAGAGTGCTGTCCGTTCGTGCCGGGCTCGCCGAAAATCACAGGGCCAGTGGGATAAGAAACCGGCTCTCCGAAGCGATTCACCGACTTTCCGTTGGATTCCATATCCAGCTGCTGCAGATGCGCCGGGAAACGGCTCAAAGCCTGAGAATAAGGCAGCACCGCCGTATTCTGATACCCCAGGACGTTTCTCTCGTAAACTCCGATCAGGGCGTCCAGCATAGCGGGATTACTCAAAACATCCCTGTTTTTCGCAAGCTTATCCTCCTCCGCCGCGCCGTCCAGGAACTGAGCGAATACCTCGGGGCCAAACGCCAGGGACAGTACCGCTCCGCCCACGCCGGAGGTAGAGGAAAATCGACCGCCGATATAATCGTCCATAAAGAAGGCCGCCAGATAATCGTCGCTCTTTGCCAGGGGCGAGGTCTCGCTGGTCACGGCGATCATATGCCGGGAAGGATCCAGCCCAGCATTCTTCAGCGCATCCTTCACAAAGGATTCGTTGGTTAAGGTTTCCAGGGTCGTGCCGGACTTGGAGACCAGTACGAAAAGGGAATGCTCCACATCGATGGTATTCAGTACCGCCGCCGCGTCGTCCGGATCCACATTGCTGATGAATCTGGCCTCCATCTTGAATTTATCGTTTACCTTCGCCCAATTTTCCAGAGCCAGATACATCGCCCGGGGACCCAGGTCGCTGCCGCCGATTCCGATCTGTACGACTGTGGTAAATTTCTCCCCCGCGGCGTTCGTGATTTCGCCGCCGTGTACCTTGTTCGCCAGCTCCGCGATCTTCTTCTGCTGTTCCAGATAAAAGCCGCGCTTGTCCACGCCGTCCGCGGATACCGCCTCGCCCAGCTGTCCTCTTGTCATATGGTGAAGCACCATACGCTTCTCCCCGGTATTGATCACCTCGCCGTTATAAAGCGCCTCAAACTTTTCAGCGAGCTGCGTCTCCTCCGCCAGCTTCACCAGCGCCTTCAAAACCTCCTCGTCCACCTGCTTCGCCGCGTAATGATAGGAAAGCCCGGCCGCCATGGGTACGCTGTAGTTTTTTACGCGCTCCGCGCCCTTCTCTCCCGACATGACCTCCGCAAGCTTTACAGGGGCAGTCTTTTGCAGCTCCTGATACGCCGACACGGTATCCAGATTGTTCCATTGAATCATATTCCTTCTAACCTCCTTTGAGTTTTTTTATTTCATCTTATTTATTCCTTTTCGGAAAAGTGCTCTCGTTGCTATTTCTCCCAAATCCCTTGAATATTCATGCATTCTTTAATGTTTTATACAACTCTACAAATTTGAATTTATACTTCTAACTCATACAATGCAATGGAACGTCCGTTAGGGCAGTCTATAATATCCACAATTTTAAATCCCGCCTTTAAATAAATCTTTCTTACAACTTGTTCATCAAGTGCTGTATCTAATCGTATATACTTTATTCCCCTCTTTTTGCAAAGCTGCTTGACTGCTTCTATAATGAAACTTGTCATGTTTTTACCGGCAAATTCACGTCTCACACAAAGCTTGTGCAAATACACAGCTTCATTTTTCGTATCAGCCCAATACTCTGAATCCCTCCATTGTAAAATAATAGACTCTCGGAATCTCTAAGCCTTATTTTATGCGGCTTCTGAGACTCCTT
>JAMPIG010000040.1 GCA_023662875.1 Roseburia sp.
GGGAGCGTGTCCGTCACGCTGAAAACAGAGGGGGATTTCGCTGTGGTCCGGGTTGTGGACACCGGCTGCGGGATTCCGCCGGAAGCGGGGAAGCATATCTTCGAGAAATTTTATCAGGGTGACACTTCACACGCTACGCAGGGTAACGGCCTGGGCCTTGTCCTTGTGAAGCGGGTGGCGGATATCGTAGGCGGGGAGATCTCCGTGCAGAGTGAGGTGGGCAAAGGCAGTACTTTTATGGTAAAGATCAGGAGAATACAGAATGGGAAAACTGAAACGGGTACTTAAAAAGATATTCTTTCTGCCGCCGCTGCCTACGGTTGCCGCCGCTGTCCTGGGCTATGCGTCTGTCCTCGCTGTTGCGGCATTCGATATTGAGGTTCCTGCGGTGGAGTATGCGTCCTATATCGCCTCGGCCTATGCCCTGATTATCACCATCACAGGCCTGCCCCATGGGAAAGCCGCTATCGTGGGTATAAAAAAATACATACTTGGCCATCCCCTTATGAAAAGGTTCCGTTCCACCGTGATAGGGGAGAGGTTTTTCACGGACATCCGCTTCCGCACAGGGGTTTCGCTGTACCGGGGATTTTTTATCAACCTGCTGTATATCGCCATGAAGCTGTTTTCGGGGATCTATTACCGTTCCATATGGTTCATTGTCCTGGCGTTCTATTATATGCTGCTTGCCCTCATGCGGATCCTGCTGGTCAGGAAGATCCGTATCCAGGATGAGGAATCGGAGCTCCGCCGCTACCGCCTGTGCGGGATCATGCTCCTTCTGATGAACCAGGCGCTTGCGGGCATTGTGATCCTTGTGGTACACAAGGATAAAGGCTTTGCCTATCCGGGGGTTTTGGTTTACGGGATGGCGTTTTATGCGTTTTATGCCGTGATAACCGCAGCCGTAAATATTGTCAGGACACGCCGCCATAAAAGCCCTGTCCTTTCGGCGGTAAAGGCAGTCAATCTTGTGGCCGCGATGGTTTCCATCCTGTCATTGGAAACGGCGATGCTTGCCCGGTTTGGCGGCGACGATGCCGTGTTCCGGAAGACGATGACATCGGCAACCGGCGGAGGGGTGTGCGCGATTGTGATTGGCATGGCAGTGTTTATGATTGTGCGCTCGTGCAAGCTGTTGAAAAAATTGAAAGATAATAACCCTTAAATAAAGCGGAACGATTGATACTCACAAACGAAAATAGTTGATGTTATAAGCTATAAACGTGGGATGCACCGACAATCTGGGTCGAAAAGCGGCAATGAAATGCGTTTACGAGTATAAAGATCAAAATGGTGTTATGATAACAGAAAAACAAAAAGGAGATGCAAGACATGGGAGAAGAAAGCGGAAAATTTGAGTTTACTTATTCGGCCGGGGAACAGGAGGAGATCAGGCGTATCCGTGCGAAATATGCGCCGGAAACAGGCGGGGAAACGACAATGGAGCATTTGCGCCGCCTGGATGCCAGCGCCACAAGGGCGGCTGCGGCCGTTTCCATCATCCTGGGAACCATAAGCACCCTTATCATGGGATTCGGCATGTGCTGCATCATGGTCTGGGGGGATACCCTGTTTGTCCCCGGCATCGTGATCGGTATTGTCGGGATTGCGGGCGTGGCAGCCGCCTATCCCGTCTATACGCATATGGTAAAGCGCAGGCGGGAAAAACTGACCCCGGAGATTCTGCGGCTGACGGAAGAACTGCTGAAATAAAGGAATATATGGCGAAGCTGATAGAAGCGAATTACGGCGGCGGGCGGCCGGAATTCCGGTAACCCGCTGTCTTTTGCCGTGGAAATAGAATTTTCGTCGCGCTTGCCCGGTTACGTGTTCCGGCAGCGCTATGTCGTTGCCCGAGGGATAAAATCCGTTTCAAAAATCTGCCGGTAGCCGTCCTCTGCCAGCTTCTCGCCTGCACTCAGGCGTTCCATCATTTCTATGGCCGCGCGGCATATATCCTCGATCCGATGGCGGATGGAGGAGATCGGCTTACCGATATGCAGCGGCAACAACATATCGTTACAGCCGATTATTCTGACATCTTCTGGAATCCGGTAATGGTGCAGCACCAGAGCCTCCATCAGCGCCAATGCCAGGTGATCGGAGGAGCAGAAATACCCGTCCGCAGCCGGCAGCTCATCTAATTTCTGATTGATCTTTTCCAAGATAACGCCATAATCATTTTGATCGGACACAATCGACAGGGATTCTTCATAGGTGACATCGCAGTCGTACAGCGATTGAAGCAGCCCCAGGTGGCGGGCCAGTGGGAATCGATTGTCACTGCTGATCAGCCTTACCTCCGCGATATGTCGACAACCGAGCCGCAGCAGCTCGCGACCGGCCTGATAACCAGCTCCGTAATTATCTGTTTCAATCCGGCAGACCGACGGGCTGGTCGGCGTCTGCAGGGGATAGCGGTAGACATAGATCAGAGGGATAGCGCTTTTAAAGTCAATCGTGCTGTCGCTGTGATTGACAATCATAAAAATAGCGCAGGCATTCATGGAGAGCATCATTTGGTAATAATGCTCTTCTTTTTCCGCATTCGCGCCTATATTACAGATGATGGAGGCGAAATCCTTCTCGGCCAGGCGGTCGTGGAGCCGCGACATTACAATAGAAGAGATTCCGTAATCCAGCGTATTGACAAATATCCCCACCAGGCGGGAGGTGCGCATACGAAGGTTTTTAGCTGACTCATTGGGAACATAGCCCCAGGCTGTGGCAATATCCATCACCCGCTTCTGTGTCTCTTTTGAAATATGGTTGTTTCCATTCATCACCCTGGAAACGGTGGAAGGCGATACGTGACAATACTCAGCTATATCTCTGATTGAAACTTTCCTGTTATGATTGATAGGCATACTCTACCTCCGGATAAAATGGATCTGCTCACCAAGAACTATTTTAACTTATGCAATTTGCTTTTGTCAAGAATTGCCAGTTTGCTTTTGTGCAAATGTTGCATAAAATAAATTGGCATATTATATCATATAAATTCGTGTAAATCACGCCATAAACAGAAAATCATACTTGACAGAGCGAATTTTGTAGAATATACTATATGTAAATCAATGCAAACGATTGCACAAAGAGGTGAAGATTCTGCGCAAAAAGAGTGAAAGCATAAAAAAGGAAAGTCTTTGGACGCCAGCCTTCCTGTTATTGTTTCTTTACAGTTTATTCAGCAACATGGGGTTCTTTATGACAATGCCCACGCTTCCGCGTTATGCAGTGGAGATCGGCATGTCTCTCTCTGCCGCCGGTTTGCTGACAGGTATTTTTTCCGTCATGGCGATTTTCGTGAGGCCGATCGCAGGTATCCTGTCTGACCGGGGCGGAAGAAAACCTCTGTTGATCCTGTTTACTTTACTTGTCAGCTTTGCGGCTTTCGGCTATTCGCTGAGCCATCACTTTGCGGGTCTGTTTCTGTGCAGGATTCTGCACGGCGCATGCTTTGCCATGAGCAGCACCATCCAGCTTGCCATGGTCACATCCGTCATTCCTTCCGCCAAAATGGGAGAAGGAATGGGTTATATGAGCTTGGCGCAGATTCTGGCAATGTCGTCTGCTCCCAGTCTCGGGCTGGCGCTGGCTGATGCAAAAGGATATACTGTCATGTTTCTTGTCTCCGGAATTTTAATCGCAGCCGCTGCTGTCTGCGTTGTCTTTCTGCCGGACGCAAAGCATCAGACTGCCGAGTCCGTATTGCAGGCGCGAGAAGAAGGAACAATCCCGAATCGGCGTTCTCTTCGGCTTTCGGAATTATTTGCAGCGGAGCTGTTGCTGTTGTCGGCTGTCAGCGGATTGTTTTCCGTCATGAACGGCGTGGCCTCCTCTTATCTGTCCATGTTGGGCGACGAGCGGGGGATCGTCAATATTTCGATTTTTTTCACGATTTCATCGGTGGCGGTTCTGTTGATCCGCCCCGTCGCCGGAAAGCTGCAGGATAAAAAAGGGCTTTCCGTTGTACTGATTCCCAGCCTGATTCTGGGGGCGGCCGCCATGTTCTGCATCGGTGCGTCGTGGAGCATTCTGACTATTGTAACAGCCGCCCTGCTCAAGGGCGTTGCTCAGAGCTCCGGACAGGCTGCCATTCAGGCAGACTGTGCCCGACGCGCCCCGGCGGACAGACGCGGCGTCGCCATGTCTACCTGCTATCTCGGAAGCGATCTGGGGAACTGTGTCGGCGCATCTCTGGGCGGATGGCTTGCGGGCCTGTTCGGATATGGAGCGATGTTCGACCTGATCGGCGTTATGGTCGTCGGCGGCCTTGGCATGTATGGTATCCAGCTCGTCATTGACAAAAAGCGACAAGGGACAACGTGTAAGGACGCGGCGTAACGTCCCGAAAACAAAAAGGAAAGCGGGGAATTGGCTATGTCTTATGTACAGACTTCAGACGGCATCGAACTGTTTTATGAGGATTGGGGAGAGGGAGACCGGTATGTTTTCACTTCTTCCATCTATCTCGACTACTACTGCTCTTATACGCGGGAGTTATCTAAACGGGGATATCATGTCATCGCCGTCCAGATGCGCGGCTACGGAAAATCCTCCCGCGTACCGCAGACGGACGACATCGCGGAGCACTGGCTTCCGGATATGCTGGCCGTTGCGGATCATCTGGGCGTCAGCCGCTTTGCGTACACGGGAATCAGCCACGGCTGCCTGCTGGGGTGGCAGATGATGCGAGAATGCCCGGAGCGTATTCTGGCATTTGCCGGCGTAGTGACCGGCCCGAATTTCAAGGGGGATACAACCTACTCCGGCGGCGCAGCCCGCGCGAAGGACGCCGCCCGCAGCGCCACGCCGGAGGGCTGGCAGGCGCGCTGCGAGGAAACACGGAACGGAATCCTGGCTGCGGATCGGCCTTATACAACCGATTACTGGCGCGACCAGCTCCGTCAGCTGGCGGACTATGAATATGAGCATAGCATGGGCCTGGACGCGCAGGAGCGTGCCCTGAATTTCGGACACGGTGTGGACGACGGAATGAAGACTGAGGAGGAACTGATTGCATGGATGAAAACAGTCCGCACGCCCTGCATCCTGCTCGGCGGTATGAAGGACGTCATTATCCGGCCGGAAGCCATGGTGAGGACGGTGCGATATGTGCCGCACTGCAAGCTGGTACTGTATCAGGACTCGGATCACGGCGTCGCCGTCTGCCATGCGCAGGATGTACTGGAGGAGGTTGACCGCTTCTTCCGGGAACGGTGTATCTAAAGTCTGTCCGGTTCGTCGTATCGATCGGACAGCTTTGATATAAAGTAACCCGTCAACCGTACGGACGCCGGAAGAAAATCCGCCCCACGGCATCCGTACCGCAACAAAGCAACACGGCCGCGGCATTTGTCCGGCCGAAAACTTATTACGCGAGGAGGATATATCGTGAAAAAGAAAAAATGTACCAGATTTTTAACTCTGCTCCTGACATGTTTGCTGGTGCTCTCAGCCCTGACGGCATGCGGCGCAGAAAATGATCCGCCCGGATCAGATGTACAGCAATCTGATCCCGCTCAGTCAGGCGGGCAGCAAGACGAAAGCGGCCAGACCGGCGGGGATGAGACGGACGGCCCCAGAACAGGCGGCACTCTCACCATCGCTTTCCCGGCTCAGCTGACAAATATCGGTTTTCCTATCGTGGGTGGTGTACAGCCCCTGTGGGCATCCAAACCGGCCATCGAAATGCTGGGACGCTACGATGAGAACGGTCAGGTATACGGCTGGCTTGCAAAGGAAATTCTTCCGGATCCGGATAATCTGCAGATTGTCTTAAAGCTTCAGGAAGGTGTAATGTACCACGACGGAACGCCCTTCAACGCGCAGGCTGTATGCGACGTTTGGCAGATTCTCATTGACAACGGCAGTGCCGGCTCTTATTTCTCCAATGTGGAATCCTTTACGGCAACCGGCGAATACGAGGTTACCGTAAAACTGACGGAATGGCGCAGCAGCACTGTTTCCAATCTTTGTATCGAATGTGGCACTATGATTTCTCCGACCGAATATAACCGCCTCGGTCTGGAGGGCATTTATACCAGCGTCGTAGGTACGGGTCCCTATAAGATGGACAGCTACGACATCGCCGAGGGCATCAAATATGTCCGCAACGACGATTACTGGATTGAGGGACAGCCCTATCTGGACGGCATTAATATTATTTTCTTCACAGAGGAAAACACCGGAGAAAGCATTTTCCGCACTGGAGAGGCGCAGATGATTTACGGCGCTTCCGCCAGCATGACGAACCGCTTAAGCCGCGACGGATTTGAAAAAATCTGCAACGAAGCCTGCATATCTCCTACCATGACAGGCATCTACTTTGCCAGCGGCAATGAAAACGACCCGATCAGCAAGCTGGAGGTGCGTCAGGCATTCAGCTATGCGTTAGACAAGCAGGCGCTTTGCGACACCTTTGCGGAGGGCATCGGCTTTGTCTCGGAACAGTTGGCCGTGCCCGGAAGCAAGGAATACAACGACGCGGTAGCCGGATATCCCTACAGCGTAGAGAAGGCAAAGGAAAAGCTCCGCGAGGCCGGATACGAGGATGGCGAATGCGTCGTTACCATCTATTACCAGCCTGTAAACGAGGATATGTTTGTGGCGGTAAAGGGTATGCTGGAAGCGGCGGGCTTTAAGGTAGAAGGCGACACCCGCACCGGCGATGTCAGCCGGAATATGTACGGCACGACGGATCCCTGGACATGCTGCGCGTTCTTCTGGGCACCCACGACATTGGAAAGCTGGCATCTGTTCTTTGGCAATCCGCCGGTGGTGTACGCAATCGATACCATCGATATGGAAGAAGCAGGAATTTTTGAATGCTATAACAACTGCCTGACCGCTAAGACGACGGAGGAGCAGCACGAGGCAATGATGGAGCTGCAGCGTCTGGTCACCGAGGAATACTGCCTCTATACGCCTATGTTTGACACTCTCGCGCTGATTAATTTTTCAAACGGAACCGTCCATGATCACGGCATGGCTGAAACGTGGCTGTGCGAATGGACGCCTGAGACAATCTGGCTGAGCGAATAAAGGTCCTTTACAGGCCGGGCAGGACGGCAAATCCGTTTGCCTGGCCTGTTTTCAAAATGACATCTGATCTGGCTATCATACGACGGAGACTGAGTGATGGGAAGATTTATTTTTAAACGATTTATACAGACAATTATTATTCTGATGATGGTTTCGGTGCTCGCTTTTGCGCTGATCCAGTTCATCCCGGGCGATCCCGTATACGTCATGCTGGGGGAAAATATTTCGAAAGAATATCACGACACCGTATACAGCAGCATGGGGTTGGATAAGCCTCTCGTTCAGCAGTATTTTTCATGGCTGTGGAAAATGCTGCACGGAGATATGGGATATTCCTACCACTTCAACAAAAACGTGAATGAGCTGATTGCCTCGCGGCTGCCGGTCACGCTGATCCTGGGAGTCGCCTCTGCTGTTGTCAGCATTGTTCTGGGGATTCTTTTCGGCACGATTACAGCCGTAAAGCGCGGCACCTTAACCGATACCGTTATCACCGTACTTGCGAATGTCGGTCTGGCGACGCCCAATTTCTGGATTGCCGTTTTACTGGTGCTGGTATTTTCCATTCATCTGAAATGGCTTCCGTCCTACGGATTTACGCTTCCATGGGTGGACTTCGGCAAGAGTATCCGGCAAATGATTCTCCCGGTTATCTGCATGAGCCTGGGCGGAGTGGCATCCTACACCCGCCAGATGCGTTCCAGCATGCTTGAGGTGATTCATCAGGATTATGTGCGCACCGCGCGCTCCAAGGGACTGCCGGAGGGAAAGGTTCTCTGGCGTTATGCCATCAAGAACAGTCTGATCCCGATTCTCACCATGGCGGGCACAACGCTCCGTGGCTGTATCGGCGGATCCGCTATTGTAGAGACAATGTTTAACATTGTCGGCATGGGGCAGATCATGGTGATTGCAATCAATTTCTGCGATTATCAGCTTCTGCAGTCCGGCCTGCTTTTCATGGCGGCGATCACATGTCTGTGCAATCTGCTGGTGGATATCGCCTATGCCTACGCCGATCCGCGCATCAGGCTCGAATAGGGAGGTAATCATGGGAAAACGTGTAAAACAGTTTTTATCGGTTCTTTTTGGCAGAAAGATCGTACTGATCTCCGCCATCGTCATTCTATTTTTTGCATTTTGCGCCATAGCGTCGCCGCTGATGGCACCCTGCGACCCGTATGAGCAGGATCTGTCCAACCGGCTGGCAGGTGCCTCCCGCGAACATTGGCTGGGAACGGATCAGCTGGGCCGGGATCTGTACAGCCGTATCGTCTACGGCACAAGGGTTGCGTTTCTGGTCGGTATTCTGGCCGTCTTTATCGCCGCCGCCCTCGGCTGTGCCATCGGCCTGATATCCGGATATTTTGGCGGATGGGTTGACAATATTCTGATGCGGATTATGGAGGCACAGATGGCGATTCCGCCCCTCATTTTAGCTCTGGCGCTGGTAGCCGTATTCGGGCGGAGCGTCCCCATGCTCATCTTTGTGCTGGGCATTTCGGCGATTCCCGGCTTCGCCAGAATGATGCGCGGACAGGTACTCAGCATCCGCGAAATGGACTATATAGCTGCCAGCCGGATCCGCGGCAATTCCAATCTGACTACCATGATACGGCACATTTTCCCAAACTGCCTGTCCCCTATTATCGTGATCATGACCCAGAGTATCGGCGGAACTATCCTGGCCGAGGCAGGCATGAGCTTTCTGGGCGCAGGCATTGTGCCGCCTACCGCTTCCTGGGGAGCAATGGTAAACGCCGGGTATTCTTATATCTATGACGCGCCCCTGTTCGCGCTGGCTCCCGGCATTGCGATCATCCTTCTGGTACTTGCATTTAACATTTTTGGCGACGGGCTGCGGGATGCGCTTGATCCACGGCTCAGAGGCACGATATAAGGAGGCGGAAAATGGAAGAACATTTGTTAGACATCAGACATCTCCAGACTGTTTTTCACACCCGGGACGGACTGGTCCGCGCGGTGGACGACGTCTCGCTCCATGTAGATCCCGGCGAGATCGTCGGCGTGGTCGGAGAATCCGGAAGCGGAAAGTCCGTCACCATGATGAGCATATTAAAGCTGATTCCCATGCCGCCGGGCGAAATCGTAAAGGGAGAAGCGTTTTTCGAGGGAAAGGATATTCTGCACTACAAAGTCGGAAGCAGCGAGCTGCGCCGGGTTCGCGGGGGCGGTATTTCCATGATTTTTCAGGAGCCTATGACCTCCTTAAACCCGGTGATGACCGTTGGCGAGCAGATTCAGGAAAGTGTTATGCTGCATCTTGGCATGAAAAAGAAAGAGGCAAGAGAGCGCGCTATCGAGTTGCTTGGCATGGTTGGTATCCCTGACAGTCAAAGCAGAATCGATTACTATCCCAACCAGTTTTCCGGCGGTATGCGCCAACGCGTGATGATTGCCATGGCTATGTCCTGTAATCCCCGGCTCCTGATCGCAGACGAGGCGACTACCGCCCTGGATGTGACCACGCAGGAACAGATTTTGGAGCTGCTGCGCGATATCGTCCGCAAGACACATACCGCGCTGATTATCATCACTCACAATCTGAGCATCATTGCAAGATATGCCGACCGCATTTATGTGATGTACGCGGGAAATATCGTAGAGAGAGGTGCCTGCAGGGAGCTGTTTTCCGACGCGTGCCACCCCTACACCATGGGGCTGCTGCGCGCCATTCCCCGGCTTGACAGCGACAAGTCCAACAAACTGCTGTCGATTTCCGGTACGCCTTTAAATCCGGCGCAAAAGACCGGGTGCTGTCCCTTTGCTCCGCGCTGCTTTTACGCGAAGCCTGAATGCCGGGAGCCAAAGTCTCCTCCTGTGCAGGAATATTCTCCCACCCACAGCGCAGCCTGTCATTTCCGCCGGGACGAGCTGAAAGCCGCCTCCGTCGCGCAGGAACAAAAGGCCGGAAAGCGGACGCTGTCGGAAGAACCTCTTTTAGAGGTTCGGCATCTGTGCAAATATTTTCCTGTCACTCAGGGAATCACGCGTCGCAAGGTGGGGGACGTCAAGGCTTTGGACGACGTCAGTTTTACCGTCCGCAAGGGCGAAACCCTCGGGCTTGTAGGCGAGTCGGGCTGCGGTAAAACCACCCTTGCCAAAACGCTTCTACGGCTGTATGATGCTTCGGCCGGAGAAATCGTTTTCAAGGGCCGCGATATCGCCGGGCTGAAAGAAAACAGGGTGCGTGATCTGCGCAGAGAGGTTCAGTTCATTTTCCAGGATCCCTTCGGCTCACTGGATCCGAGACAAAGCGCAGGAAGCGTGGTGGGCGAGGCGATCCGCGTCCATCGTCTGGCGTCCTCCAGAGCGGAGTATGACCGGAAGGTGGATGAGCTGTTTGAGGCCGTCGGCCTGGACCCGCTTCTGAAGACCAGAGCCCCTCACGAATTTTCCGGTGGACAGCGGCAGCGGCTTTGTATTGCGGGCGCGTTGGCCTCCGATCCCAGCTTTATCATCTGCGACGAGCCGATTTCGGCGTTGGACGTGTCGATTCAGTCCCAGATTATCAATCTGCTGATCGATTTACAGGCGCAGCGCGGGCTGACCTACCTTTTCATCGCGCACGATCTCTCCGTCGTCCGGCATGTGAGCGACCGGATCCTTGTAATGTATCTGGGAAAATGTGTCGAAATATCTCCGTGGGACGAGCTGTATCAGCGCCCGCTCCATCCTTACACGCAGGCTCTGCTCTCGGCAATACCGATCCCCGATCCGGAAGCTGAGGCGAAACGCAGTCATACCGGAATTATCGGCGAGGTTCCCAGTCTGATGAACCGCCCCGCCGGATGCGTCTTCCATACGCGCTGTCCTCATGCGACAGAAAAATGCCGCTCCGCCATACCTGAACTCAGGGATTGCGGCAACGGCCATCAGGTCGCCTGCTTTCTGGCGGACGGCTGACATATCAGGAAGACAGAGCAGGAGGCGGTGAATCACCGCCTCCTGCTCGATTTATTCATAACAATAAAATTCTCGCGAAGCGTGAATTCTATTGTTGCGGCAGTTGTGCCGCTGTGGCTTTATTATATCAGGAATCTTTGATTCATGATCGCCATTCGCCGCTCGCCGAATGAGCTTGCTCATTCTTCTCGCTAACGCTCATTTTATCATGATCCCTGTCTCTCTCAAAAGCTCCATCACCCGATCCCGGGTTCCTGCGTCAAAAAAGCCGAAGGCTTCATCCGGAAGCCCCGCATCGGCGGAAGCCTGCTGGAGTCGTTCCTTTCGGTAAAAACCGACGGTGTGCAGAGTAAAGTTGTAGACTGTTCTGGACTTCGCCTGATGCGTGGTGGCGGTCTTTTGTTCCTCGCCCGCGCTGATCCAGGCGATATCCAACAGACGGATTAGAATGGAATAGGGAGTGCTTCCCTCCAGAAACGCGTAATGCGGCGTCAGCACAAAACGCGCCGGCGTTCCCTTGGAGCCGGGGCCGTTGATCGTATAAGAGATTTTATGACGTTCGTCGGCCGCCAGCATCTCCTGCGCCAGCTGCTCCTTTTCGGATTCGCTGAGAGCGAGGCGCTGTACATTCTTTTCGATTTTTCCGGTATACCGGCCGGGGCGCAGTCCCGGCAGCAGGATCAGCAGGTAGATTCCGCAGATGATCAGACCGAACAGGAAGCCCCCGAAAGCGCCGTACAGGAGATCCTCCGTGCCCGACCCGCCGAGAGCGGACAGTACGCCGAGCAGAACCGTCGCGCCGATCAGGATGGCGGGCGTTGTGATGCAGAGAGCCTGGCGGCGTATTTTCCGACAATAAGTATTAATCCAGTCTTTTTCGGCTTGAAGCCATTTTTGATAAGTATTCATTCTTTTTCCCCCTTTTTTACTGTCTTCCAGGTATTGCAAAATACCAGAACAGCCTCGCCGTCGATGTCGGGTTCCGCAACTCGCGCGTAAGTCCGCGCGGTTTATACTTGGCAACGAAAACAGCTGCCGATCAAAATGTATAACGAATAAACGCACTGGCAATCCAGAGCGAAAAGCGGCAAGTAAATGCGTTTACGAGTCTGACAGGAAGAGGCAGAAACGTACGTCCGGCTGGCGTCCATATTTCATATATCATAAATAGGGGAGTGTGTCAAGGGGCGTCGGCGCTTATCGCTTGCTTGTTATTTCTGCACTGAAGTGAAAAGTTAACTTCCACTTCTTGTGGGTACAAGTGGAAGTTAGCGCACCCCTTATTCTGCGCAGGGTTACGCGGGCTTCTTCCTCTTCCGCCTCCGCAGTCCTCCGCCCAGAAGCGCCGCCGCCAATACGGCGCAGCCGCCGACGGCTATACCGATCCGCAGTCGGTTGTCGCCGTTTGACAGAGGCGTCACCCGGTAAATACCGGCGGGCGGCAGAATGAATTCCACGTAGCTGCCGATAACGGAGGTCTGTTTCTGAGTCCAGCTGCCGTTCTCGTACAGCTCCACCGACATCCGTTCCGGCTCCTCGCAGAGAACCCGTACCGTAACCGATTCCCCGTAGGTTTCCGCTATAAGACCCGCCTCATCCCGGTATACGACCTGCAGCCGTTGTCCTTCCTCTTCCTCGGTCAGGCTGAGCTCTGCCCCCGGCCGGAAGCTTCCCTGTACCAGGACAAGGGATTTCCCGCTTTCGTCCTTTTCCGCTCCGGCCAGTGTAGAAATCCAGGGCTGATACTGGGCGTCAAGGATTCGATTCCTGCGGACTGTCCTGTCCTCCAGATCCGGCCAGACGCCGTAACAGCCCTCTTTCTCAGGAATCTGCGGAATTTGCGCCTCCTCGATTACGTCGCCATATTGGCAGGTCAGGACAGCCAGCTCCTGTCCGTCCGCCCGAAAAATCACTGTAAATTCCCGAAAGGCCGTGGGAACGCTTTCCATACGGCAGAGCTCTTCATATTCCACGGGCGCGGCACCACCCTCATACCCCACATTGTCCACACCGGCTATGCCGCCCCTCACATAATAATTTTCTCTCAGGATTCCCTCGGTATCGATCTGGCCCGCGATGGAACCGCCGTATTCCCCCTCCAGCAGCAGCTCCGGGTAGGCGTAGCAGCCAAAGAGATCGCAGCCCCTGCCGACGATTCCGCCTACATAATTTTTTCCGCTGATATTTCCCAGGAAGGAACAGCTTCGGACGGCGTAGCCGGACGCCCCGGCGATCCCCCCGACATAACTGCCGCCGGCGCTGGATACGGCACCGTAGGATTCACAGGAAATAATCGCGCCGAAGTCCGCCTTGCCGACGATTCCGCCCGCATAATCCTTCTTGCCGGTGATTTCGCCGAAATTAGCGCTCTCCCGGACGATGGCTTTTACCGTTTGCTCGATGTGGAAGCTTTCTTCTCCGGTGAGCTCGATATCGTCCTCCGGGTCGAAGTCGTATTCGGTAGCAACCTGCCCCACGATACCGCCGACAGCGGTATCGGCCGTCACGTTCCCCTTATTGACGCAGAGAGTGATTTTCCCCTGCTGGAAGGACGAGGTGTCATAATAAGCCTTCTCCTGCTCCGCTCCCGGCTCCGCGGGAGTTTGGCCCGCCGCTTCGTCGGAGGCGTCCTCCACCGAGATTCCCTCGTATCGGAACAGATCGTCCCGCAGTTCGCGGATGGAGTTGTGCAGAATCCTTGCCTGCGCCGCTACGGCGTCCACATCCCCTCCCACCTGATCCGTCTCTTTCAGCAGCAGATCCGAAAGCTGCTGCAGATCGCTTACCGCGTTCTCCATTTCCCGGTTCAGAAACTCCAGGTTTCCGTTGATCCCGCCGCTTCGGTCGGAGGAGGCCGTCGTCATATTGGCGATATGGGAGGCCGTACTGTCTCCGAAGCGCCGGAGCGCCGCCTGATAGCTGTCGAGATCGATGGGGAACCAGGAGGAAATATTCCCTGCGTCCCCGCCGCTGACGGTGTAGTCTCCGAGATTTCCCGGGAAGGTATTCTGCGGGATGCTATTCTCCTGGTTTGCGTCCTGCAGATCCGTATTCAGACGCTTTATATCGCTGCCGATCCCGGTCAGCTCCTGGTTGTAAATGTACCAGAGTTCATTGGCTGTGCCGGTCAGATAGCTGGCGGTGTCGGAAATATTCCGCAGGCGGGTCGTCAGCGACCCTGCCAGCTCGGAAGTCTGCCTGCCGTAGCGGTTCAGATCCTGATGGGCCGCATCCATAAGCTCCAGAAGCGTTTCCGCTTCCCGGTCGATTTCGTCCAGCTTGTCGCTCAAATAGCGGATCTCCAGAAAGGGCTCCATCTGCCCCGCAATTCCGCCCACATCCTTCCGACCATACACGTCGCCGGTGTTAGTGCAGCTCTGCAGATACCCCTGATGAAGACGGCCGACGATGCCTCCCGTATTATAGCCCACATGCGGATATCCGACCGTGCCGGTGTTAGTGCAGAAGTAGATCTTTCCCTCCGAATATCCGACGATGCCGCCCGTATCTGTGCGGGCTCCTATATTAGACATATCGTTCAGATTCTCCAGGTTTTCCATGGTAAGATCGTCCAGGCGGTAGGTTACCTCCCGGCTGTAGGCGTTGATTTTCCCCTCGTTGGAGCAGTTGTTCAGTGTTCCGTAGTTAGCGCCGCAGATACCTCCTACGCAATGATCTCCAGCCACCAAAACCGCCGCGCTGCACCCTCTGATTTCTCCGGAGGCTCGGTTGACGCCCACAAGACCTCCGACCGTCTCCTCGCCGGTCACGCTGCCCGTGGCGCTGCAGCTTCGTATTTCTCCGTAATTGACGCCGGCTAAAAGTCCGACGTCAGTTTGGCTCCCCTGGGGATGTACCCTTCCGGAAACCCGGAGGTTGCGGACGACGGCTCCCTCACGGATATAGCGGAACAATCCTATGGCGGAGCCGGAGGCTTCCGTCTCCAGGTTGGAAATCTGGTAGCCGCAGCCGTCAAAGATACCGCCGAAGCCTGGAATCATCAGATCCCGGTGCTCCTTCAGGACAATATCACCGTCCAGCAGGACATATTTATCTACAGACCAGGAATCCAGCTCGCAGTCCGCCGCCAGCCTGACCAGATCCTCCTCCGTGGCGATATGGATTTGGGTATATTCGAGCTCCGCCCGCTCTGTTTTTGTCCCTGCAAGATATTCTTCATAGGTTTTGCCGCTTTCCGCCGCGGACACGGTCAGCTGTCCGGGAAGCAGAAGCGCTCCGCACAGCGCAAGTGACACACATGTCATAATATTTCTATCTTTTCTCATCTTCTGTTACCTCCCGCGCTGACATTCCCGGAGCTGTTCTCCGCCGCTTCCCTCGCCGACGCGTCAGGGCTTTCGCCTGCGACTTCCAATATATGCGTCCCGGAGCCGCCTTCCGTGGTGTCCTGGATCCCGCCGATTTCCTGAATCGTCCCCAGCCTCGGCGCCTCTCCGCTTTCCGGCGGAGCCTCCGGATTTAAGGCCTCTACCTCGTCCCGCGCCCGGACGACTGCGCCCATCTCCCCGTCGATCACGCCGCTGAATTCTCCGTCGATCACACCGTTTATATAACCCTTGATATGTCCCGACATACGGATCCTTCCTCCCGCCGGCAGCGGCTTTTGCAGCTCACGCTTTAAGGTAAACGCCGTCTTTTCGATAATAATGTCTCCCATCAGCAGAGTCTGCGGAAGTACCAGCAGCACCAGGAGGATAGAGGTTAACGTCCCTCTGCCCAGCGCCAGTCCGATGGCCGCTACCACCGCGTTGGAGGAGGTATTGCTGATGATAAAGCCTGCCGCCACGAGCATCGAGCCGCTGGTCACAATCGTAGGGAAGGCCTGATTTAAGGTCTCTACGATGGCCTCCTTGATCGGCAGGCAGGTTTTTAATTCCATATAGCGGCTGGTAATTACGATAGCGTAGTCGATGGTAGCGCCCATCTGGATCGCCGACACCACCAGATAACCGAGGAAGTACACCGATTCTCCCGTGAGATAGGGCAGGGAGAAATTCATCCAGATGCTGCCCTGGATCGAAAGCACCAGCAGCACCGGAAGCCCCGCGGACTGGAAGGTAAACAGCAGGATAATCATGACGAACAGAGCCGTCAGTACGGTAATAATCGTATTGTCCATACCGAAGGACTCGCTGAGATCCCGGTTGCTGGTGGAGTTGCCCGCAAGCACAATGTCATCGCAGTTATAATACCGGGCTACCGTGTCACGGATCTTTTGAAGAGCCGCGTAGGTCTCCTCTCCTTCCGCCGGGACGGACAGATCCAGCACAAAACGGCTGTAGCTTTCTCCCAGCAGCTGATCCCGGGCAATGCTGATCCGGGAATAAGCGTCTGTCAGCGTCTCCTCCAGCTCGCTGTCCAGGGTAATGTTTCCGGTCTCCTTCTGATCGTAAATAAACAGGAACATATCGATCAGCGGAACCCGGTATTCATTCACGCCGTTCAGCAGCGCCCCGTAATTGCTTTGATCCACCGCATAAACGGAATACAGAAGATCCGCCACCTCGATATCCATATCGATCAGCTCCGCAAACTCCCGGGGCGAAAGCTGCCCGGTCAGCATATAGCCGTCCATTGCCTCGATATTGGCCAGGCCCATGCAGGATTTTACCTCATCCAGAGCTTCCAGCGCCCGCAGCGCCTGTCCCTCCCTCTCGTAGTCTCCGTTAGGCACCATGACCGCCAGCTGGTTCACTGTTCCGAATTCCCGGTTCACCATGGTGACCGAAAACTTATTGTCGCTCATCTTTTTCGCTTCCAGGGCGTTTACATCGTACACATAGTTTGTCTTGCCTGAAATGATCGCCGCCACGATTACCACGACCACAAAGATCGGCGGTACGACAAATCTGGTAAACACGCAGAACTTTCCCACCGCCGTGATCTTCGGCACAAAGCTTTTGTGATGCGAATTGTCGATGGCTCTCGCAAAGGTCAGGAGCAGCCCGGGCATCAGGAAAAACACGGAAACCAGGCTGAGCACGATCGCCTTCGCCAGAACGATTCCCATGTCATACCCGATCCGGAACTGCATAAACATCATCGCTACCATGCCCGAGACCGTAGTCAGGGAGCTGGAGGAAATCTCGGGGATGGCCTTGCTCAGGGCGACGATCACAGCCTCTCTGGCGTCCTTATCCTCGTGCTCCTCCATAAAGCGGTGGCAGAGGATAATGGCGTAGTCCACCGCCAGGGCCAGCTGCAGCACCACGGCGATGGAATCCGTGACGAAGCTGATGGTGCCAAAGATAAAGTTGCTGCCCTTGTTCAGAATCGCCGCGACAATAAAGGTCATAAGAAATACCGGAATTTCCGCGTAGGTAGTAGAGGTAAACAGGAGCACCGCAACGATTACCACTCCCGCCAGTATCAGGATCAGGATCATATCCCGGTTCAAGTCGGCCGCATCCCGTTCCTCCTGCCCGATATCGGAGGAGTAATAGGTATCGTAATTTTTCAGCTCCTCCAGCACCGCGTTCAGATGCTCCTGGGAGATCGCCTCCTCCGCCTCCCCGTCAAAGGTGAGGTCAAACAGCGCCTCCATATCATGATAATGTTCTTCCGAATCGTCAAAGGTCAGCATACTGACCCCTTCCAGGGATTCCAGGCGCTCCGCAAGCTCCTGCGCCTCCGCGAACGTCACGTTGCAAACCATGACCCTGGCTGTGCCGTAAGTAGTAAACTGCTCCTCCATCAGATCCAGGCCGATTCGGGTCTCCGTCGTCCCCGGCAGATAAGAGGTCAGGTCATTGTTTACCTTAACCTTATTCATGGAAGCGATGCTGAATAAAATCAGCATGATAAAAATCAGATAAAATCCTTTACGCTTATCTACGATCAACGTAGACAGCTTTATCATAAAGGACTCATCCTTCTTTCCGTTTTCCTTCGTCATAATCCGTTTCCCTTCCTTGTTGTGTTTTCTTCTGCTTCGCAGATTCTGTTGTTCGTGACAATCGAATTTTTGCGAAGTATAAAGGATCTGATTCCTATGATTCAAGGGCTATCGTAGAATCAAAAATCCGATTCTATGATCTAAGGTCTCTTGTTGACATCAGTGTCTTTTACTGGACAGATGTTGATTTTTGCTTTTGAAGCTATTATAATAAAGCAGAATAGAAAGGCAATACACATTTTTGGCGCGGCTGTGCATTTATCGACACTTTGCGGATTTTGTGTCCAGTAATTTACAATTTTTTAAGAAATTCGGTTCGGAAAGGAATGGCGATTGCCATAATTGCAAGGGTGGTCAACTGTTCTTTGGATAAGGAGAGCGGCATGATGGGAAATGATAAGAAAGACGGCACCGACCGGCGCGTCCGCAGGACACGCGCCCTGCTGCAGCAGGGACTGATACAGCTGATGGAGACAAAGGATGTCAAGGACATTTCCGTAAAGGAGTTATCCGATCTCGCCGATATCAACCGCGGGACATTTTATCTGCATTACACGGATATTTATGATATGCTGGAGAAGATGGAGGATGAGCTTTTTCGGGAATTCAACGAAATTCTGGATCGCACGCTTACCAGGGTGCCGGATTCCTCGGAGACAACGCTGAACGAGATCTTCGCCTTTCTGGAGCGCCACAGGGCCTTCGCCAGAGTCACCATGGGCCCTCATGGGGATCTGACCTTTGTAAATAAGCTGAAAAAACTGGTGCAGGAGCGCCTTTACAGTATCCTGACAGTGGCCCAGAAGGAACAGGATCTCGTCTATATCGAATCCTTTATCGTTTCCGGCTGTACCGGCGTTATCGAGACCTGGCTCAATCATCCGGATCCCAGGCCGCCGGAGGAAATTGCCGCTATCTGCGAGGGGCTGCTGAGGAAGGGGTTTCATCTGGTGGAGTGATATCGCTTCCGGCGTCTGGGGCGGCGTGATGCAAATAATTCTGTCAGGAGAGGAGATTTATGGGAAGATTTTTATATTGGATTGTGGAAAAGATCGCGGAGGCGCACAGCTGGCTTTTAAGGCTGAACGATGCGTACGAGTACAATTTTACGGATAAGGAGCTGCATTTTCTGATCATCGGCGTGATGGGAATGCTGATGGTCTTCGTCGTACATCCTGTTTTCAAGTGGTTGGCGAGGCATAATCATATTATGGTGATCAGCTGGATCTATGTGTTTACTCTGGTTTTAGTCATCACCTTCGCCATCGAAATCGGACAGCGCGTCACCCATACGGGAGTTATGGAATTTGCGGATATTGTGTTCGGCGTATTTGGATTTCTGGCGATGTTTCTGGTCTTCTCCGTGATCCGGGGGCTCTATCATGTGATTTTGCGGGCGATACGGAAGCGGGAGAATTGATACCGGGAAGGGAGGAGTGATATGAGGACGGACGCAAAAGAATATATGGATTCTGTGGCCGAAGTAATTGCCGTTAAGTATCCTATATCGGAATTAGAGTCATACAAAATGGTAAAAAAATCTTTCTTATATGATTCATTAGTCAAATTTTCGGAGGAGACGCTCCATGACGATATAGAAACGAACGCCGATTTTATTTATCAGGATTATATGGCGGAAAGGTTATTGGAAATGTAGAATCAAAAACTGCCGAAATGTAACAGTAGCATTTTGCGAATAATTATGTTAAAATAGCAGTTACAGTGCAGGGAGCGCTGTGGCTGCTGTTTTTATGACAATAATTAAGGTATGGGCCTGCCATGCGAATCGACAGAGCAGGCGGATAGGAGTATAGATGACAAAGGTAATCGGCGTAAGATTTCGGACGGCGGGGAAGATTTATTTTTTTGATCCCCTGAATTTTGAGATAAAGCGGGGCGATCATGTGATCGTGGAAACCGCGAGGGGGATTGAGTTTGGTACAGTGATGGCGGGAATTACCGAGGTGGAGGACGAGAAGGTCGTACAACCGCTGAAGCCGGTGATCCGCCTGGCCAACCAGCGGGATCTGGAGCAGGAGGCCGGGAACAAGGTCAGGGAAAAAGAGGCTTTCCGGATCTGTCAGGAAAAGATTCGGAAGCATGAGCTGGATATGAAGCTGATCGATGTGGAGTATACCTTTGACAACAACAAGGTTCTCTTTTATTTCACGGCGGACGGAAGAATTGACTTCCGGGAGCTGGTCAAGGATCTGGCCAGCGTCTTTAAGACGAGGATTGAGCTGCGGCAGATCGGCGTGAGGGATGAGACGAAGATTGTCGGCGGGATCGGTATCTGCGGGCGGCCGCTCTGCTGTCACAGCTATCTTTCGGATTTTATCCCGGTGTCGATCAAGATGGCGAAGGAGCAGAATCTGTCCCTGAACCCCACAAAGATATCCGGGGTCTGCGGCAGGCTGATGTGCTGCCTGAAGAATGAGGAGGAGACCTACGAGGAGCTGAACCGAAGGCTGCCGGGAATCGGGGATTATGTGACGACTGAGGAAGGGCTGCGGGGTCAGGTGCAGAGCGTCAATGTGCTCAGGCAGTTGGTAAAGGTTCTCGTAGAGGACGGCGACGAGAAGGAGCTGAAGGAATATCCGGCGGAGAAGCTTCAGTTCAGGCGTCGGCGCGGCAAGAAGGAGAAAACGGAGCTTTCCAGGGAGGAGCTGCGCGAGCTGGAAAAGCTGGAGGAAGAAGAAAAGCAGGGAAAAGAGGGCGAGGAGACTCGTGAGGAAGGCCAGCGCCAGGGCGGCAAGGGACGCCGGGAGCGCGGGAACCGCCGCCGGGAAGACGGGGGAAACGGTCGACAGAACGGTGAGCGCGAGGAGCGGAATCATCGAGAGGAGTCCGGAAGCGATCGTCAGAACGGCGAGCGCGGGGATCGGAATCGCCGAGAAGACGGCGGAAGCGGCAGACAGGATGGCGAGCCGGGAGAGCGGGATCGTCGCCGGGATCGCCGGGATGAGGTCGGAAATTATAGATCGGATGGGAATCGGGAAGGCCGGGAGCATCGTCAGGACGGTAGGAATCGTCGGGACGAGAGCGGAAATAACGGGTCGGACGGGGAGCCGCGCCGGGAGCGTGGAAACCGTCGCCGGGAGGAGGACGGAGGTCTTCGTCAGGAAGAACACCGGGAGGATGAGAGCACCCGTCAGGAAAATGCACAGTTTGAGGAAAGAAATCCGCAGGAGAGTGAGCAGAGGCAGAAGCGTCGGCACAGAAACCGCTATAACAGGCGGAGGCAGGACGGACAGGAAGGACAGACAAAGCGTGATGACAATCAGCCTGAAGGATAACGAGAGACTGGACGATCTACAGCGCAACGGCTATCGGATTATCCAGAATCCGAAAAAGTTCTGCTTTGGAATGGACGCGGTATTGCTGACAGGGTTTGCCCGTGCGAACCCGAAGGACAGGCTGCTGGATCTGGGGACGGGGACGGGAATCATCCCGATCCTGATGGAGGCGAAGTATCACTGCGCGCATCTGGTCGGCCTGGAAATCCAGCCGGAGAGCGCGGATATGGCCGCCAGAAGCGTAGCGTTGAACGGCCTGTCGGAAAGAATAGAGATTGTAACAGGAGACATCAAAGAGGCAGACATTCTTTTTCCGTCTGCTTCTTTTGATTGCGTTACCTGTAACCCGCCTTATATAATCGGGCGGCACGGTATTGTGAATCCGGAGGAACCGAAGGCCATCGCCCGACATGAGATACTCTGTACCTTTGAGGATGTGGCCTCCCGGACAGCGAAGCTTCTGAAGCCGGGGGGACGCTTTTTCCTGGTACATCGCCCTTTCCGGTTGGCGGAGATTCTCGTGACGTTGGTGAGGTACGGGCTGGAGCCGAAGCGGATGCAGCTGGTCTATCCGTATGTGGATAAGGAGCCGAACATGGTTTTCATCGAGGCTGTCCGGGGCGGGAAGCCCCGCATGATCGTGGAGAAGCCGCTGATCGTGTTCCGGGAGCCGGGGGTTTATATGCCGGAGATTCGGGAGGTCTACGGCTACTGAGGTGTGCAGGGATTTTATTCCCGCGAGCAATGAGCCAAGCCAACACAGTTGGCTTTGTGCCAGTGTTTGCATAGGACATAAAGTCAGCAAGCTGACTTGGCGAATGCTGAGAGGGTCGATACCATAGCGTTCCTCGGGCGCATTGCGCTTGTAACGATTCAAATTTCATGTCCCGCTGCTTGCGGCGGGGTTAATGGCTGAGTCAGGCGTATAAAGCTGAAGCGCGCGAAGGGTATTACGGGAAGATATATGGAAATGTAAGAAAGATGTAAGAAAATACCCCGCCGATTTGTAAGGAAAGACGGATATTCTGATTCATGACAATAGAATTTTGCGAAGCGTTAATTCTATTGCATCAGCCTTTGGATTCAGCGGGAGCAAAACCTGCGGGGCGGACGAAAAGCGATTGCGGTGTGCCGCCTGACAAGGTAAGCGGAAGCTATTGCAATGTGCCGTCTGACGGAGATGAGCGGGATTGTGGCGGCAATCCATACATGTGAGGAAACAGGAAGATCATTTTTCTGGTTCCTGACAGGAACGGCAAGGGACACCGGGAGAGGATGATCATGAGCGACTGTATCTTGGTAGTGGATGACGACAGGGAGATTGTGAAGGCTATCGCGATCCTGTTGGAGGGGGAAGGGTATGAGGTGCTGAAAGCCTATGACGGACTGGAAGCCCTGGATATCCTGGCCTCCCGGCAGGTGCGGCTGGTGCTGATCGACGTGATGATGCCAAAGCTGGACGGTCTGTCGGCGCTGATGCGCATCCGGGAGAAGCAGAATATTCCGGTGATCGTCCTGAGCGCTAAGAGCGAGGATACGGACAAGATTCTGGGCTTATCCATGGGAGCGGACGACTATGTGTCGAAGCCCTACAATCCCCAGGAGCTGGCGGCCCGGGTGAAAAGCCAGCTCCGTCGGTATACCAGTCTGGGCGATATCCACGCGGGAAGCCGGATCGGCGAGATTCGGAATGGCAGGCTTCTTTACCGCACAGATGAAAAGATTCTCTATGCGGACGGAGAGCCGGTCAGGCTGACTGCGAAGGAAACCGGTATCGTCGAGCTGCTGATGCGCAATCTCGGCCGGGTCTTCCCGGCGGAGGAGATCTACCGCCGTGTCTGGGACGAGGAGGCCTTTTCCTCGGAAAATACGGTGATGGTGCATATCCGCCGCATCCGCGAAAAGCTGGAGCTGAATCCCAAAGAGCCAGAATATTTAAAGGTGGTGTGGGGAATTGGATACAAAATGGAAAAGCATTAAAAGATTTTTAAGCTTTGCGCTCTTTTTTCTGGGCGTCAGCCTGACGCTCTGGAATCTGCCCGGGGTGCTTCGGAACGCGTCGGGGATGACCTTTGGGAGCGGGGAAAAGCCGTGGGAGGACTATCAGCAGAGCCGGAGCTTCCGGCGGTATATTTCCGAGCGGCTGGAGAATTTTCTTTCCGTCGCGGTGAACGGCTTCCCGGCCTGGAATTATTACAGCTATAACGACGGCGTTTACTTCGGCGCAGGGAGTATACTATATCCGGAATGGTGGTTTGAGGAACAGGCGCTGCAGGCGGAAGAGACCTCTGTACTGCAGGCGGAGACCGACACCGGGGTGTACGAGGAGCTGGAAACCGACATGTCCGAGGCGGAGCGGGAATGGTATTGGGAGCACGGGCTGGATCCCAATTACGGCTGGGGGGACTCGGAGGATTGGGAGGAGCGCCTGACGGAGGAGGAAAAGGAGCGGATCCGGAAGCGGAAGGAAGCTATGACCCGGGCGTTTTTTGACGGGATCGCGGAGGACAAAAATCTGCTCTACTCTGTTTCTTACGACGGAGAGCTGCTGTATTCCAACGGAGAGCTGCAGGTAACCGGCGGCAAGGTACAGGCGCCGGAGGGCTACAATTTTCTTCTGTATTTTGACGGGGAAAAGGTCAGTATCACAAAGGACGGGCAGGAGACGGACGTCTATGGGGACGGCTATTACCGCGAGGCGGACAGGCAGTGGTATGTGCCGGGCTACCGCAACTTCCCGGTCAGCGATGAGATGAAGAAGGCTGTGATCTGCATCGCGGCGGCAAAAGAGCCCGTAAAATATACCGTAGGGCCGACGAACCGGGAGAACGGATACCGGGAGCAGGGCAATGACCTGTACTGGATTCAGTATAATCTTCTGGCGGAGCGGGAGCGTCTGCGTTGGAGTGCGGTGTGGCTTGGCCTGGGACTGGTTCTCTTGATCCTTTCCTGCTTTTGCCGTAAGTCCGGACGGGAGGCAGCGGAACGGCTCGCCGCTTTTCAGGGGAAAATCTGGGTGGAGTGCAAAATACTGCTGATCGGAGCGGTCATTTTCGGGGCACTGTGTATTTTCATGGAAAACGGCAGAATCTACGGCGGCTGGGACGATTATTATTGGGCCGTCCGGGAGGGCGGTCTGACGGCGGCTGCCGAGTACGGGAAATATCTGCTCTCCGAGTCCGCGCTGCTCTATCTGCCGGGGTTTTTCTGGATTCTGCTGTTTTGGACGATCTACCTGGTTTGGAATGATTTGCGGCACAATAAAAAGGGGTGGCGCAGGGGACTGATCAGCCGGTGCCGGGAGGCCTTTTCCGCAAAGGAGCTGAAGCTGCCGCTTGTACGCAGGATGGTTCACAGGAATGCTTTTCTCTTTGGCACGATGGGCCTTTTGGGATTATTGCTGCTGGCGATGACGGCCTGGGTAATGAGCTACGTTGATGTATGGCAGTATGAGGAAGTGTTACCAGTCTTTGCGGTCTGTATTTTGTTTTTCGCTGGAGCCCTGTTTATGGTCTGGCGAATCGCGCGGAAGAATGCGGCAACCGCCAGGGAGGTAGAGGCGCTGACGGAGCGGATCAGCGAAATCTGCAGCGGAGATTACAGCGAGAGGGGCGGCGACGGAACGAGCGAGAACCGTGGATATTTTAGCGGAAGGATTGGAGGAACGAGCGAAGACGCCGGGAAGTCCGGTGCGGGCGGCAGCGGAAAGAGCGAAGACAGTGGAAGCCTCGACGGGAAGGACTCTGGAACGGGCGGAGCCAGTCGGAAACCGAGCGGAAGCGGCGAAGGGCTGGAGACGGCCATGAGCCAGCTGGAAAATATCCGGCAGGGCATGGCGGGGGCTGTGGACGAGCAGATGAAGAGCGAGCGCATGAAGGTGGAGCTGATCGCCAATGTGTCCCACGACCTGAAGACGCCGCTGACCTCGATTATCAGCTATGTGCAGTTTTTGAAGGATGAGGAGGGACTTCCGGAGCATGTAAAGGACTATGTCCGGATTCTGGACGATAAGTCCCAGCGGCTGAACCAGATGGTGCAGGATGTCTTCGCGGTGAGCAAGGCCGCTTCCGGCGAGCTGCCCATGAATATGGAGGAGCTTGACTTCGGAAAGCTGCTGCGGCAGACGCTGGCGGATATGGACGAGGAGATACAGGGCAGCAGGGTATCCTTCCGGACGGAGCTGCCAGAGAAGCCGGTGATGATTACGGCGGACGGACAGAGGATGTACCGTGTCTTCCAGAACCTGTTCCAGAACGCGCTGAAATATTCCCTGGACGGCTCCAGAGTGTATGTGGCGCTGAGGACGGAAGGCGGTCTGGCGGCAGCGAGCGTCAAGAATACCTCGCATATGGAGCTGGACGAGGATCAAAGCTTTACGGAGCGGTTTTTCCGGGGGGACAAGAGCCGAACGGACGGCGGAAGCGGTCTGGGGCTTTCCATCGCGCAGAGCTTTACGGAGGCGTGCGGCGGGCAGTTTGAGCTGAAGTTTAACGCGGATTTGTTTATCGTAGAGGTTTCCTTTGTGTGCGAGGGGTGAGCCAATCCAGTCTCCTGCTGTAGATATTGTATCTGAGGTTTCCTTTGCGTGAGGGATGAGCGGTATCCCTATACGGATGTGCCCCTCGACTGGAAGGGGAATGCAGAGACGCCAGGCCGGGAGCGTAGGAGCGCGGTAAGCGACGGCGGCAGAGGAACGCTATTCCCATGCGGTTACATTTTCGCCCGGAGGCAAAACGTAACGGTGCGTAAGTAAGCGGAGTATGCTTGTTTACGCACCGCTGTTTTATCTTATAGGGAACTGCATCGTAGCAAGGGAAGAATGCGAAGCATTCTTCTAAGTGCCGCTGTGCGGCACTTTTTTGTACAGAATGGCGCACGGAACGACGGTTATCTACCGCCTGCGGCATGGCTTTAAATGGAATGACAAGATGCTTCATCCTGTCAGGAAACCCCTTTATGCGCGGCCTTACAGGCCCTGACCGCTTTTTGCTCAAAATCGCGGTCAATCAACGGAGCAATTTCGCATTCGCCTCTGTAAACGGCAAGAAACTGTTCCATACCATATCGCTGAATCAGATACCAGACATAAACTCCGGCATAATCATATCCGCCGTTATCGGCAAATCCAATCTCATTTCCAATTCCCGAAATATCCGCCACCCGGGGACATTCCGTTTCCGACACATAAGATAAATCGATCTGTCCGGCACAGTACAAGGCGATGCCTTCCGCCAGCCAGATTTCACATTTTTCCGGATCGCATAGTCGGTCAAAAACGATATGCACTACCTCATGCAGTATGACACGAACCAGGTAATCTGTGTAGGATTGCGACCGATTATTGCGGGCTCCCGGAGAGAGGATGCAGAGTCTTTTTCGGGACAGATCGGTATTTCCCACCATCCATTCCTGATACGTTTCCCTGCTCTTTCCGGTAAGGGCGATAAATTCCTCTTCCGTCCCGCAGATGTAAAGATCGTAGCTGTCATCACCGGAAGGAAGGGAAGCTTTTTCGCAGGTTTCCAGATAAAACGGCTCTATCCGATGGATAAATTCCCCGGCGAAATCGCTGTCTTCCCTGTGATAAAGGATATGAAAGTGTGCGGTATTTTCCTGTAGCATATGTTTTTCCTCATGTTGTGCAACTCTTTTAGCGTCGTCCTGTTTTGTTCGGATTTCGGGCGGTCGACTGTTCAGAGGCTTCCGTCAGTTGCTTTTCGCACAGTGGTCAACGAAATCCCGATACTAAACTACCCTATTGTTTTCTCGTAATCCTGTAGTTCATGATACATTCCTTCGACAATCACCTTATCACTCTTCACTCTGTACACCAACAAATATCTATGTCTTTTTAAACGGACTTTATGAAACCCCAGCTTTCTTAACCGTTCGCTTTTACAATATCCCAAATAATCAGCCTGTTCCGATAAGGTATCTATCGTATTGTCAAAATCCTGCATCAGATTATTGGCAGCCTGCGGATTCCCTAACTTAAAATAAATATACTCCAAAAACTTATCATACTGGATACTTGCCAGCTCTGACAGTTCAACCTTATATGACATATTTCTCCTTCATTTTCTGAGAAACGATACTGGCCGGAATCGTTGCACCCATATCACTTTTTTCCATTGATGCTGTCAACTGTTCTACGATTGCATCTTCAGTAAGTAGTTCTGTTATCGGGTTCTCCGTATCACGGAACATGATATATTGAATATAGCGCTGAACCTCTTTTAACTTTTCTTCCGGTATAGCTTCCAGCATGGAAACTGTATATTCTAATGTACTCATAAGCACCTCCTCGGCAATTTCAACCTTAACTCTCTTACTAATTATAATATGCAATACCCTGAAATTCAATCTGCGATTTAACTGAGTTTTCAATCTCCTTTTCGGTATCAAAACATATCTCCTGTTCGCTTCGCCGCCGCCCCGTCCCTCGGTTCCTCCCTGGGCAGCCGGATAATAATATGCTGCAGACATAAAATACCGGAGGCCTGATGCCGTAAACAATATTAAACGGGCCCCACATTTTTTACTCCGTTTCTGCTTTTTCTTCCGTTCCCAAAACGGCCTCCGCTCTTGCCGCCGCCTTTGCACGGGCGCGGGCTTTTCTGCGCGCTATAAACGCAGCCCTTTTTTCCGCCTCCACTGCTTTTTTATGCTGTTCCTTCTTTTGGACATAACTGTCCCATAGAGCATAAGCCCCTAAGCCGGCCGACAGGCTCCCGGTCACTGCCAGTAATGTTTTCACTATCTTTTTCATCGCAAAAGCTCCTTTTCAAATATAGTTTTCTGTCTGTTTACTTTTCCCCGATAAAACGCCGCTCACAAAACCGTTTTTGCATACGGCTGCCATTGGGGTTGCCCAATACCCATGACAGAACAGGCAAAACACTCCTTCAAGGAGGACTCCCGGCAGGCTGCCCAGCATAAACAGCCAAAACAGGCTGGAATAGCCAATCCGTTGCTGCACTCTGCTCATAAATGCCATCCCGTTCCATCCGGTATCGCTACATATACTGATATTTTTTCCTCTTTGCAAATAAGAATATGACCGAAATAACAAAGGCAAAAATCTCCGCCGTCACATCCGCAAGCCATATCCCGTCGAGCCTGAACAGGATCGGCAGGATCAGGATCGCCGCCATCTTGAAAATAAAGGTACGCAGGAAAGAGATCGCCGCCGATACGCCGCCGTCATTGAGGGCGGTGAAGAAAGACGAGGTAAAAATATTAAATCCCACGATGATAAAGGATATTGTGGAGATCCGCAGCGCCCGCACCGTCATGTCAAACAGCGTCGGGTTATAGCCCACGAAAAGCTTTGCCAGTGTGACGGCGAGAAGCTGCGCCACCACCACCATCACTGCGCCGGCCACATACATAAGGATGCTGCTCTTTTTCAGCAGATTCTTCAGTTCCCCGTGGTTTCCCGCGCCATAATGGTAACTGACCACAGGTGCGCATCCCATATCATCATGGTAAAATACTGATCTGCCTGCTCTTTTTTCTGCTCCCCCAGTATTTTGGCGACCAGGGCGCTGCCGCCGCTTCCCAGCATGAAGCCAACGCCGCCCAGTATTGTGTTAAAGGGCATGATCAGGTTGATCGCGGCAAAGGCGGTGTCACCCACAAAATTGGAGACAAACAGGCCGTCCACAACGCCGTAAATGGAAGTAAATACCATCATCACGATGGATGGCATAACAAAATGCAGGAGGCGCTTGTAATTAAAATGGTCAGATAACTGGATCTTCATTTCTTTTTCCTTTCAAAATACTGTTTTATACGGTAAGGCTGCATACCTTGCAGGATAATATCAGCATTTCTTCCCGCCATGACGGCATCGGCTTTTTTACCAGCCGTTTCCCCAGTTCCCTGCCGCCGCTCCCAAATTCGCGGCTTATCGTCACAATTTTCATAAATAAACGCCTCCTTTGACCTTTCTGCTCCTCGCGGTATCCGGATCAATCTTCTGGAAGAGAGTGCTTTTTTCGTATTCTTCCTGCATGAACCGGTTGAGCTTGCGAAAAACGGAAATAAAAAGTTCCCTTTCTTTCCCGGGGATTCTGGAAAAAGCTGTCCGTTCGATTTCCTGTGTTTCTCCTATTGCCTGTTCACAGAACTGCTTTCCGGTTTCCGTAAGCATGATGCGCTTTCTGTTGCGGGTATTCGGGATTACCTCCAATGTGATCCACTCCTTTTTCAACATCGCGGCAATGGAAGTATTGACCGTCTGTTTGGAATATGACCAGCTGTTGCACAGATCCACCTGTGTAACAGGTTCGTCATAGTTGTACAGTATATACAGTATCCAGTATACACTGTCGGTAAGACCATGCCTCTGTGCGATGTTATGGTAGATTTCATCACTTTCATTGCAAAGCCGGTTGATCTCGATGATCTGTTTTTTTAAGGTGTCCATATGGTTTCCCCCTGTAAACAAATAAGTATCCGTTTTCGGACTTATTGGTATGATAGTCCGAAAACGGATACTTGTCAACAGATTCATAAAAATTTTACAATTACTACAGGGAAGTGCCTGTGTTCAAAAAGCTTTTCCCTTGTAATATACATATCTTTTCACTTTATGAAACTCCGGATTCCTTGAAAAACAAGGAAAGCTCGGATAATTCATCGACCTGTCATACTCACAAAAGCTATCCCGTAAAAGCACGACTTACCGGAAAACGAGTTGTGCGGACAGGAAAGATAAGGTATAATAATGTGCGTAAAGGGCAGGCGACAGGAGTTTTTGGGGCTCTGCCCGGGACTTGCCGCCGTTTGCGCGGCCGGGCGGGAAGGAGAGAATATGCCGGGAACCCTTTATTTATGCGCGACTCCGATCGGAAATCTGCAGGATATGACGCCGCGGGCGGTGGAGACGCTGCGGGCGGTGGATTTGATTGCGGCGGAGGATACCCGCAACAGTATCAGGCTTTTAAACCATTTTGACATTCATACGCCGATGACCAGCTATCATGAGTATAATAAGGTGGAAAAGGCCAGACAGTTGGTCGGACAGCTGCAGGCGGGGAAGGATATCGCGTTGATTACGGACGCGGGGACGCCGGCTATCTCGGATCCGGGGGAGGTTCTTGTCCGCATGTGCCAGGAAAACGACATACCTGTCACAAGCCTCCCGGGGGCGGCAGCCTGTATTACGGCGTTGACTTTGTCAGGGCTTTCTACCAGGCGTTTCTGCTTTGAGGGCTTTCTGCCTTCGGATAAGCGGGAAAAGAAGCAGATATTGGAGGAGCTGGCGTCGGAGAGCCGGACGATGATCCTTTATGAGGCACCTCACCATCTGGCGCGTACTCTGGAGGAGCTTTATGGAGCGCTGGGGCAAAGGCGGGTTACTCTGTGCCGGGAGCTGACGAAAAGGTTTGAAACGGTTATGCCGACCACGCTGGAGGAGGCGTTGGAATATTACCGGGATGAAGAACCGCGGGGCGAATATGTGCTTGTGATAGAAGGAAAGAGCAGGGAGGAAAAACGCCGGGAGGAAATTGCCTCCTGGGAAAGTCTGACCGTCGCAGAACATATGGCGCTGTATGAGGGACAGGGCATGGATCGCAAGACGGCGATGAAGCAGGTAGCGAAGGATCGGGGGGTAGGAAAAAGGGAAATTTATGCACGTCTGCAGGGCTGAAGGATAATGGGGTTCGAAAAAGGCAGAAAGCCTCCGGCCTGCGCACAGGGATCGGGAACGGTTCAACAGCTTAACCGTTACGGAAACTGTGTATTTGCGCAGAACGGAGGGAGAAAAATAGTAAACCGACAG
Organism: Roseburia sp.; assembly: GCA_023662875.1. Classification (GTDB taxonomy): domain Bacteria; phylum Bacillota; class Clostridia; order Lachnospirales; family Lachnospiraceae; genus Acetatifactor. Next base: position 30,980 of record JAMPIG010000040.1, read on the forward strand.
ATAGGGGGAAACATATGACAGCTTCAAATTGTGACGCGTGTGTCAATTATGTATACGATGAAGAGGACGAATGCTATTACTGCATGATAAATCTGGACGAGGACGAGATGTACCGCTTTTTAACCGGCGATCAGCGCGCGTGCCCCTATTTCAGACTGGACGACGAGTACGGTGTGGTGCGGCATCAAATATAAAGGAGCAAGAGTATTTTTGTAAAGAGAAGAGCATTCTTCCGGGAATTGGGAGGATGCTTTTTGATTCATGACAATAGAATTTTCGCGAAGCGCAAATTCTATTGTAGCGGCAATAAGCTTTGTTTTTCGAAATTAAATTGCTGCGGAAGAATGCAGCATATTCTATAAAGTGACGGTTAAGGTACTTTTCCGCGCATATTTTAGCGGCAAGAAGCTCATACTATTTTTGCAAAAAGGGATGTAAGCATTTCGTCAGACCCAATATAAGCAGCATAACAGTTTTGCTGCGGTCAGGAAGGCTTTATGTGTCCTTTATGGGAATGACGGAATATATCATATACATTCCGGGATCCGCTTGAGCGGATTTGCAAGATGTGAAGAATTAAAAAATGAATTTCTCTCGGGAAAAGGCAAGTTCCCGGAGAAAAGAAGGAGGCCAGGAACATGAGTAATATTTCGGAACTTGATTTACAGAACCTGCGGCATCTGATCGGCGGTTTCGATACCACCCATTGTAAGATGCAGGCTTACGCGCAGGAGGCAACCGACCCGCAGATCAGACAATTCTTTGAAAAAGGAGCGCAGTCGGCCAAGGAAAATAAGCAGCAGCTGATGAAATTTTTAGGGTAAGGAGAAGAAGAGATGCAGGAAAAGACAATGGTGGCGGATACCCTTGCGGGTATCAACGGTGAACTGACCCGATACGCGGGTATGATCGCGCAGTCGGAGAACAAAGAATTAAAGGCAACCCTGAAGCAGATGCGCAATGCCTGCGAGCAGTCTCAGGAGGAACTGTACAACATTGCCCGGGAGAAATCCTATTATGTCCCCGCGAGCAAGGCGACAGAGGAAGAAGTCCAGCATGTAAAGGGCCTGTTTACCCAGGGAACGCTGTAAACGAAAAATGCGCCGGGAAGGGAAGCAGGATCGTCGGAGCGAGACCAATAAGCACTGGTTTTGCTGGGCAAAGCTGCAAAATTGTGTTGACCGCTGATACGGATAGCAGGAAAATGAAGAGATTCTTGCAAAATCAAGGAGACTGAAACCGCAAGGGAGATCACTGACGCTGATGAAACAGGCGAAAAAGGATCGGGCGGGGGCGGGATTGCACAACAGTGCGGGAGAGCGCCGCAAGGGAAGTCGGACGAAGTATGGGGTCGACCGCTTCTCTGCGGCGCTCCTTTTCTTTATAGGAGGTTTCGCTGTAGCCAAAGCGTCACAAAAGGACGCCTTTTTACATGAAACACTCGCGAAGCGTGCAGCTATTGTCTCTTCTGCGGAAAGGCTCGTTGCGGCAGGGAGAGAATGCGAGGCATTTGGGCCATACGGATCTGTCACAGGAAAGTTTTGCCTGTCCGCTGAATAGAAATAGAACGAAGAGACGGGTACTGCTGTTTTCCTGGAGAAATCTCTCCTGCAGCGGAAAGGTATGGTTTTGACATGCTGAATGCAATCTGGGCGTTTATGATTCTGCTGGCGGTGTTTTACGCCGCATGTACGGGGCATATGGACGATGTGACCAACGCGGCGCTGGACAGCGCCGGGGAGGCGATCTCCCTCTGCCTTACCATGGCGGGGGTGGTGGCGCTCTGGATGGGACTGATGGAGATCGCGGAAAAGGCGGGGTTGATCCGTAAATTGACAAACGGGATTTCTCCTTTCCTGACCTTTTTGTTCCCGCGGATTCCTAAGGAGCATCCGGCCAGGGAATACATAGCGGCGAATGTGATAGCGAATGTGCTGGGGCTTGGCTGGGCCTGCACTCCGGCTGGTTTAAAAGCCATGGAGGAGCTGGCGAAGCTGGAGGCGCAGCGAGGGAATCCAGAGTACCTCGAAATGAGGGAAGCGTCGGAGAGCGGTAGGGGCAGACAGGCGAAGCAGAGATCGGAGACAGGCAGGAACAGACGGGACGAGACGCAAGCAGGAGGCAGCAGACGCGCCAGCAACGAGATGTGTGTTTTCCTGATCCTGAATATTTCCTCGCTGCAGTTGGTTCCGGTCAACATGATTGCTTACCGGGCCCAGTACGGCAGCACAAACCCTACGGCGATTATTGCTCCGGCGATTGCGGCGACTCTGGTCAGTACGATCGTAGCTGTCGTCTATTGTAAGGTTAAGGATCACGCCTCCAGAGATAATTACATAAGTAAGGGGGAAGGCGCGTCTCGTCGTCCGGCTCTCGGACGAAAATCAGCAGAAAGAAAGAGAAACGGGGGAGGGAAAGCGGCATGAACGCAATGGCTCATCTGTCGGACGTCATAATCCCGCTGTTGATCTTTTTTATTGTGGGGTATGGTTATGTGTCAAGGGTAAAGGTATATGAAAGCTTTTTGGAAGGGGCAAAGGGCGGCCTGAAGATTGTGGTGGATATCGTACCGACGCTGATCGGTCTGCTTGTGGCGGTGGGAATGCTTCGGGCATCCGGTTTTTTTGAGCTGTTCGGATTGCTCTTCGGCCCTCTGACGGAGAAGGTTGGTCTGCCGGCGCAGCTTATGCCCCTCCTGATTGTCAAGATGTTTTCCTCCTCCGCGGCCACGGGACTGGTACTGGATATCTTTAAAACGGCGGGGCCGGACTCCTACGCGGGTACTCTGACCTCTATTCTGATGAGCTGTACGGAGACGGTTTTCTATACGATGAGCGTCTATTTCCTGGCGGCGAAGGTGACGAAGACCCGTTTTACCCTGCCGGGT
>JAMPIG010000041.1 GCA_023662875.1 Roseburia sp.
TCCGGGGCGGCGGCGGGGAGACCGTCGCCCACGCCGCAGCCCTCGCCATGAAGAATCTCCTGGGCCTGGCCTGCGATCCGGTGGCGGGTCTGGTCGAGGTGCCCTGCGTCAAGCGCAACGTCATAGGTGCCGTCAACGCTCTGACCAGCGCCGACCTGGCCTGCGCCGGGATCCGCAGCAAAATCCCCCCGGATCAGGTCTTCGACGCCATGCGCAGCATCGGACGGAGCCTGCCGGAGGATCTGAAGGAAACCGGCAGGGGCGGCCTTGCGGCGACTCCTGCCGGTCTGTCCTGGAAGGAAAAGATATCGGGGTTTTAACGCGGCTGCCGCTTTATTCCTCCGGAAGCCAGGTCTGGTACAGCTTAACCTGGTCGCTCATACAATTGGAGCTTCCCGCGGAGCCGCCGGTCACGCAGATATATTCCCGGCCGCTTCCGTCCGTCGCCAGACTGGCGGCGCAGCTCCTGGACTGCAGAACATATCCCGTCTTCCCGCAGATTACCTCCCCGTGGGTATCCTTGTCCTCGATTCGGCGCAGAAACCAGTTGGAGATCAGAAGCCCCTCGGGATGCTGCGCCGTGGCCGTAGTATGATAAGTCCGCGCCGACAATACGTCCCGGCAGAAGGGATTGTCCGCCGCCGTCTTCAGGATCACCGCCATATCGTAGACCGTGCTGTAATGCTCCGGATCATAAAGCCCGACGCAGTTGGTAAAATGGGTGCTGTCCGCCAGCTTCAGACGCTCCAGCTCCTGATTCATCAAGTCCACAAAGGCCTCGTGGGAGCCCGCCGTATAAATCGCCAACCCCAGCGCGGCGTCCGCGCCGGAGGGAAGGATCGTCCCGTAAAACAGATCCCGCACCGTCACCTCCTCGCCCACCTCGAAGCCGACGTTGCTGCACTCGTTTACAAAGCTGTAATCCGTGATCTCGATCGTAATCGTAAACTTCTCGTCCAGAACCGCCGCCGTCCGCCAGTCCTCGCCCTCGATCCCAAGGGCCCTGGCCGCGGTCAGCACGGTTAAAATCTTCGTCATGGACGCGGGATACATCCGCGACCTTCCCTCCCGCTGCGCCAGAATCACCTCGTTTTCCACGTCGATCAAAATTCCGTAGGCGCTGATAATCTCCTCCGAAAAGCCCGCCGTCCCGCTGTCCTCCGTAGCGGAAAAGACAGCTGCCTCCGGCGGAAGGAAGGGACCGTAAATCTCCCCGGCCGCTTCCGCCGACGTCTGCTGAACCCTGGGCCGCCGCCCGCCCTTCCCCAGGGCCTCCCCATTCTGTCCGGGCTCGGCCCGGTAAGCATCCGCCTGCGGCCCATTGCCGGATTGTTCTTGCTCCGATCGCAACGCATCGTCTGGCTGATCCCCCTCTGACAAGACCTGGCTGCCGCTCTGTCCGCCGCCTGACGGTGCCGCGCCGTCCTCCGTCCACCGGCTCTCGTTCTCTTCGGGTTCCTTGTCCTTCCCCTTCGCCGCTATCCCAATCCCTGCCGCCGCCACGATCAGAAATACCGCCAGCGCCGCGGGAAAAACTCTTTTCTGTAAGATCTCCGCCCGGCGTTTTCTGCGCCTCATCTCCTGAATACGCGCCTTATGCCGCCGGATTCGCTCTTCTTCCCTCACTCTGTCGATCGAATCCTCTTCCTCGTTTGTCCACTCGTCATACATCCGATGCTTTTTCCCTGTCCTTCCTCTTTTCCCGGGTTTTCGCCCGCAGTAAGAAAATCCCTTCTTCCAGCTTCTCCGATCATCGTATTTCCCGGAGCCTTCCTAAAATTTTCTCAGCCTGTCGGCTTTTCCTGAAATTTTTCAGCTCTTTCCACCCTGACTGACGCCAAATCCACGTCTTTGTTCCCGGGCCACTCTGTCGGAAAAAACTTTTCCGCCTCTGCGAACCGACGATCACCGTATACTACGGACTCGACCGCCGAGCCCGGCAGGCAGCCCTGTCCCTTCAGTCGACCCTCTTCCGGTTACTCTGACCCGTTCATTCCGCTCCGGTTCCCTTCAGACACTTCCGAATTCCCTCCTGCAGCTTTCCGGACAATTTTCCGTAAATCTCCCTTTCCTCCAGCCTCAGCTCCGCACAAACCGCTTCCTCCAGCTCCTTCTCCGTCTTTTTCAGCTCCTCCAAAACGAAATCCGCCTCCGGACAGAGCTGATAGAGCTTCTGCCTCTTTACCGTCTCCCGCCGGATCATCTGCCGCTTTTCCAGCTTCTGCAGCGCAGCGCCCACGCCGCGCCTTGTCAGCCCCGTCAGCTCCGCCAGAACCTCCGTGCCGATCACCGGAAAGCCCTGATTCAGGTACAACAGAACCAATACCTCCTGCAGAGTCATATCATGCCTGTCCGCCACAGCCTTGCCATAGCGCTCCAGAAGCTTCCGATACCGGTAAAAGGTCAGGGCGGGGCTGTCCCCCTCCAGGGCCTCCGGCAGCGCATAGCTCTGCCTCTCCTGCCCCAGCCTCACGCTGCCCGGCAGAATCGAAGGCGGCACAAACCCGTCCTTCGCACCGGTCACAAAAAAGCGATAGACCTGAAACCGGATATTCTCGTAGCTCTCCTCGTCGTAGACCTCCCGGTAAAACTGCTCGTAATACTCAAACACATTCAGCTTCATGCGGATCGTATTGTTGATACTGGCCCCCTGGCTGTTTACCAGACTGCCCTTCGTCTTGACATAATAATAGACCGGAACATTCAGCGCATAAATACTCTTGCAATGCCTGATGTACTCCAGGTTAAAAATAAAGTCCTCGCACCAGCTGATCTCCGGATCCATCCTCAGGTTCAGCCTCTCGATCAGCTCCCGCCGAAAAAGCTTGTTCCAGAGGACGCCGTAATAAAAATCCGCCGGATTCTCCATCATCAGCGCGGCAAATTCCTGTCTGGTCAGCAGCCCCTCCCTCTCGATATCGCCCTTGTGGGAGAGCTTTTCCCCGGACACCCGGTAAAAGTCTGCGATCACCATATCGCAGCCGCTGGATTCCGCGCTGCGCACAAAAAGCTTTGTGGCCTCCGGCGTCAGCCAGTCGTCGCTGTCAAGAAACTGAATATATTTTCCCGCCGCCTCGGCCAGCGCACAGTTGCGGCTGTCGGAAACGCCGGTATTCTCCTTATGGATGACCCGGATCCGGGAATCCCTCTCCGCGAACCCGTCGCAGATCGCGCCGGAATCATCCTGGCTGCCGTCATTCACCAGCAACAACTCAAAATTGGCATACTCCTGCCGCAGCACGCTCTCGATACAGCGCACCAGATATTTTTCCGCATTATAAACCGGAACAATGATTGAAACCAAAGGCTCCATGCTATCATTCCCCTATTCTGACTTTTATATCATGAATCTTCGATTCATGATCGCCATTCGCCGCTCGCCGAATGAACAAGCTCATTCTTCTCGCTAACGCTCATTATATCATGAATTTCTTCCGAAACAATTCCAGCTTTACCTCGAAATCCTCATAAAAATCAACCCGCGACGGTTCCGAAAAATAGAATACAGTCAGAAGACCCAGATTCAGCTCCCGGGCGGCCTCGCTGTCCTCCCGGCCCGAAACCGCCTCCTCCGCTTCCTTCAACAGCTGATGCCAGGCGCAGAGAAAACGATGATTTTCAGCCTGTCGAGGCGTATCGAGCCACTTGCTGGCCTTAATCTTGGTACGGTTTTTCGCGGCGCATTCTCCCGTCTGTAAAAAAAAGCGGAAGTCGCCGTCCTCGTAATATCGCCCCAGGGGAAACAGCCTGCAGATTCCCGGCCGGTAAGCGTGGATACTGCATCGTCCCCCCTCATCCAGAAAAGCGCAGGCCTCTTCCCGCCCGTTCATCGCCAGGTTCGGCAGAATACAGCCGTCCACCACATGAAGCTCGATTTTCCCCTCATCCAAAAGCGTCGCAAAGGGCAGGCCCAGCCCCTCCTGCAGCCTCCAGGCGTCATAAGGATCCAGCACCACGGAATTTCCCATACCGGCACAGCATTTGTGGCAGCCCTGGCATCCGTGGCAGTCCGCCCTCACCATATCCTGATAACCGTACAGACGCCCGTCGGATATCTCCTCCAGGCTGACGTTTCTCTTCATCCGTTTCCTTCCTTATTCTCCATGATTTTACGCAGACTCTCCGTATAGGGCGCTCTCGCCACCCCGTATTCCGTAACGATCCCGGCGATCAGCTCGTGGGAAGTCACGTCGAAGGCCGGATTGTAAACCTTTACGCCCTCCGGTGCCATCCGCTCCCGATACCACATCTCTGTCACTTCCTCCGCCGGACGCTCCTCAATCCGGATCTGTTCCCCCGCAGGGGTCGCCATGTCGATGGTAGACGTCGGCGCGCAGACATAAAGGGGAACCCCGTAATACCTTGCCACCGCCGCGACGACGGAGGTTCCGATCTTGTTCGCCGCGTCCCCGTTGGCCGCCACCCTGTCGCAGCCGACAAACACCGCGTTGATCAACCCCTTCGCCATAACGCTGGCGGACATATTGTCGCAGATCAGCGTCACATCCACCCCGGCGGACTGCAATTCATAAGCTGTCAGCCGGGCTCCCTGCAGCAGGGGTCTGGTCTCGTCCGCATACACCCGAAAGCCGTAGCCTCGCTCCTGCCCCAAATAGATGGGCGCTGTCGCCGTCCCGTACTTAACCGTGGCCAGCTGCCCCGCGTTGCAATGAGTCAAAATCCCGTCGCCCGGCTTTACCAGCTTCAGTCCGTTCTCCCCGATCCTGCGGCAGACCTGAATATCCTCGTCCCGAATCGCCAGCGCCTCCCGGCGCAGGGCCTCCTTTACCTCCGTCACCGGCCTTCCTTCCTCCCGCCCGACCTGCAGCGCCCTTCCTTCCATCCGCCGCAGCGCCCAGGAAAGGTTCACAGCAGTAGGCCGGGCGGAATCCAGGTAACGCTTATATTCGCAAAACTGCTCGTAAAATTCCCCGAAATTCTCCGCCGCAATCCCCTTTGACAACACATAGATCCCCATAGCCGCCGCCACGCCGATAGCCGGCGCGCCCCTTACTTTAAGCAGGTAAATCGCGTCCCAGATCTCCTGCGCCGTCCGCAGGGCGATCAACTCCGTCCGCCCCGGGAGCAGGGTCTGGTCGATAATGACGACCGCATTCCGCTCCTCATCCAACGCGACGGTATCGTAATCCATAATATTTTTCTTCTCCGGCATCCGTTCTCTCCTCTCCGTCATTCCCGGGCCGCAGCCCGTCAAGCTTTCCTGTCGTCGCCCCGACCCCGTCCTGTCAGTCCCTCGTGTCGTCCTCGTCTTCCGGCCTGTCGAATCCTCTCATCGTCCTCGGCCTCCGGCCCGTCATGCCCTCGCGATCTCCGCGAATTCCGCCTCCGCGGCCCGGGCCAGATCCCCCGGCCTCAGCTCCAGCTGGGAACCGATGCGGCCTCCGCTGACAATCATCCGCTCCAGCTCCAGAGCCTCGCTGTCGATCCTCGTCACATACCGCTTCTTCATCCCCACGGCGGTACACCCGCCCCGGATATAGCCCGTGACGCCGTTGATCTCTTTGACCGGCAGCATCTCCACGCTCTTTTCCCCCACGCTGCGGGCCGCCGCCTTCAGATCCAGCTCCTTCGCCACCGGGATTACAAAAACGAAATAATTCCCGCTGCTCCCCCTCGTCACCAGCGTTTTATAAACCTTCTCATAAGGCAGCCCCAGCAGATCTGCGATCTGCAGCCCGTCGACAAACTCGTCGCACTCATAGGTATAATGCTCAAAGGGAATCTTCATAGATTCCAGAATCCGCATGGCATTCGTCCTGACTTCTTTCTGCTTCGCCATCTCAGACCTCCGGGAGGACGAAGCTGACCTGAAATATTTTTTTATCTTTTTCTGTCATTTCCCGCTCCTCCGTGCTATACTTGTTTCCGTACTATTTATCCAGTATAACATAGCTTTTCCCATACCGCTATAGCAGATTTTTTCATTTTGGGAGGTAATTGACAAATGTATTCCCTTCTTCTCGTCATCATCTATATCGCCTTTATCAGCCTGGGGCTGCCGGATTCCCTGATCGGCTCCGCCTGGCCCGTCATGCACCTGGAGCTGCAGACGCCAGTGTCGTCCCTGGGAATTCTTACCATGCTGATTTCCGGCGGTACGATTCTTTCCAGCCTGCTGGCGGATCGGCTGACCCGTCGGTTCGGGACGGGCCTGGTCACCGCGGTCAGCGTCTTTCTCACGGCAGCCGCCCTGTTCGGCTTTTCCGTCAGCGGCTCCTTCTGGCTGCTCTGTCTCTGGGCCATTCCCTACGGCCTGGGTGCGGGCGCGGTGGACGCCTCCCTGAACAATTACGTCGCCCTCCACTACGCCTCCCGCCACATGAGCTGGCTGCACTGCTTCTGGGGCGTGGGCTGTTCCGTCAGCCCCTACATCATGAGCTTCGCCCTGACCGGATACTCCAGCTGGAGCCTGGGCTTCCGCATCGTATCCGTCCTGCAGATCCTGCTGACCCTTTGCCTGTTCCTCAGCCTGCCCCTCTGGAAAAAGGCGGCGGCCGCTTCCGATACAGGACTCTCCGAAACCTGCGCTTCGGACACCGGTATTTCCGAAATTTCCGGCCCGAACGACAGCCCCTCCGGCAAGGCCCTCCCCCTGCGGAAGGTCCTGCGGCTCAAGGGCGTGCCGCTGGTTCTGATTACCTTTATCTCCTACTGCGCTTTGGAATCCACCGCCGGCATGTGGGCCAGCAGCTATCTCGTGCAGTACCGCGGCATCGGGGCGGAAACCGCCGCCCGCTTCGCCTCCCTCTTTTATCTGGGCATCACCTTCGGCCGCTTTCTCTGCGGCTTTGTGGCGGATCGGCTGGGAGACAAGACCCTGATCCGGATCGGCTCGCTCACCGCCCTGGCCGGGATCCTGCTGGTTCTCCTCCCCCTGCCCTTTGAGCTTCCCGCCCTGGCCGGACTGGTGATCATCGGCCTCGGCTGCGCGCCGATTTATCCCTCGATTATCCACTCCACGCCGGAGCATTTCGGCCGGGAGAATTCCCAGGCCGTCATTGGGGTACAGATGGCCAGCGCCTACGCGGGCTCTACCTTTATGCCGCCTCTGTTCGGCCTGCTGGCCGCTCACGTCAGCATCGGCCTGTACCCTCTGTATCTGCTGCTCTTCGACGTCCTGATGCTGGCGATGTCGGAACGGCTGCGCCGAAGCCTATAAAAAAGTGCCGCGTTGCGGCACTTAGAAGAATGCTTCGCATTCTTCCCTTACTACGACAAAACTTTCTAACTAGAGTAAAAAAAGAGACACCGGAGCAGTGTCTCTTTAAAAAAGAACTATTTTATGATATCATCCGGCGGCTCATCTGCTTCGTCAGCGAGGGTGTCACCGTGACGGACTCTATTTATCTCCGAAAACCTTCCTGCCGAACTCCAGCCGGAAATCCAACACCGCACAATCCTGCAAGACTTCCGGCACTGGCTTATCCGTAAACCGCATGGCAACCTTTTTTTCTTTCCGGTAAGGCCCCCATTTCGGCAGCGGATTCCCATTATAGTCCGAACCGTTGGGATCCAGGTTTTTCACAAAATTAGTCCAGTAGGAGGTTACCTGTCGGGCCAGGTCGTAGTGCTTTCCCTCGAAGGGCCGCCAGCTGTTCCCCAGAGAATCAAACATAAACCACAACTCCGAGCCGTGGAAAGAACCTGCGTCATCTCCCGGAATATCATGATCGAAAATGGCATAATACACCGTCTGTCCCGCGGCGGAGCGCAGTTCGCAAAACCCACGGCTGCCTCCCAGGAAGTTGTTGAACGCATCCCCCGAAATCAGGGCGTCCGCCCCGGCATCATCGGTTACCCTCGCAAGATTTAAAAATTCTTCTTTCCTGTCGCCGTATTTTTCAGCCGTCTTCAGATATTTTGCATAATCCATACCGCCCTTGATAAAGGGATTCTGTGTCTCTCCCTGACAGACGCATACGATCAGAGGAATATCCGCCACCCGGTTATTGTAATAGGCTCCTGCGGCGGATTCCCGGATAAATCTGCCGTCCACGCACATACCGAACACATATCGGGAGAACCTGCGGGAGGCCTCGTCCAGGCGGCGCATCAGTTCATAGGAATCCATCTCCCGGGCTTCCTGCAGGCTGTGTATCCCAATGGCGGACAAAAAGCTCACGCCATAATCTTCCGCCTCTTTCAGAGAGGGAATCCGCGCCATAGACTGCTCTTCATCGCCAAACATCATCGAGACTCCTGACTGGATGATAGCGCCCTTTATGATTCCGCCGTTCATGGCAGTACAGATCTGAGCCTGCACACTCCTGGCTCCGGCGCTCTGCCCGCAGATCACAATGCGCTCCGGATCTCCGCCAAAAGCCCTTATATTGTCATAAACCCAGTGGATTGCCAGGGACTGATCCTGCATGCCGAAATTGGATACCACGCCTCCTTCCGGGGTCTGAGCCGTAATTTCCGGATGCGCCAGAAAACCGAACAGTCCCAGCCGGTAACTGACCATAACAACTATCACCCCCCTGCGGGCCACACGCTCCGGATCAAATTCTACCTCATAACTGTATCCGTCCTGAAGACCTCCGCCATGGATGTAAACAAAAACAGGAATATTGTCCTTCTCCGTTTCAGCCGGCGTAAAAATATTCAGATACAGGCAGTCCTCGCTCATCCGATACTCCGCCGCCGTGGGATGCAGCTCCCTCGTGTAAAAATCATCATCCAGTCCCGGATGAACACGCATCATCGCCATATCCGCATATTCATAACATTTTCTTACGCCCTCCCAGTCCTCCGCAGGCTGAGGGGCCCTCCATCGAAGCTCTCCCACAGGCGGCTTCGCATAAGGCACTCCTCGAAACACGGTAATACGGGGATCCTTGCCCACCAGTCCCTGCAGCACTCCGTTTTTCACCCGAACCTTTCTCAACATATCATCAATCCTCCCTTCCTGGCACGTCCAACACCACCACACTGACGGAATGAGCCGGTGCCCGATACAGGAAATCGGAGCCGCCTTTTAGCCTTCTGATTTCGGAAGATACCCTCTCCCTTTCCTCGAAGGAATTCACCGCCTCCGGCGGCGCGGCCAGCACCTCCGCGAAAGCCTCTTCCCTTACGGCGCAGTCTGTCAGAATCCGCACCTCTCTCTCCTCCTGATCCACATTTACCACCTTCAGGTAGATTTTATCCGCATCCCGGGTGGCCGCCGCATGAATCAGCGGGTGCAGGGGGTGCTCCCTTTTCTGAATCAGCCTGCCGTCCAGCCAACACTCGTAGCCAAAAGCATCGCAGACCATTTTATAATGATGGTACTGCCCGCCGGGAACGGACAGCGGAACCTTCTCCTCCTCCGAAAGCGGCTTATCAAAAAACCTGGGCACCCTGGTAGCGCTTACTCCACCGGCGATCCTCCAGACCTGGTTCCTCACCGTCCTGTTGTTCCATTCCGTATCCCTCGGCTCGTTGCATCCCGCGTCCGTCTCCGGATGATGATTCCATACCGACAAAGTCAGAGGATTATCCTCCTGCGTCTTCACATCGATCTCGAAGCAGTATTCCTCCGTTTCCTCCGTGTCGAACACCGCCCAGATCACAGGATTTTCACGGAATCCCCGGCTTTCGACAAAGGCTTCAAACGCCTGGTTCCACTCGTCGCTCTTGCCGGTAAAGCGGTGCTTCTTCCCGCCGAAAACCATCCGCCAGGCATCCTCTTCCTCCGCCCTTTCCAGGGTCCCGTAAATACACCGGGAAACCTCCACCGGCTTTCCGTTTACCCGGGCGTTTTTAAACAAAAGCCCCTCCTTCTCGCACAGAATACCCGGCAGCCCCCGGTAGATCGGCGGTTTCCTCTCGCTCTCATTCCGAATTTCCAGCACTTCCTCCCCCCGGTATTTCCCCAGCAGAGAGACCATGTGATAGCTTGGAATTTCATAGACCTGATGGTTATCAAATACAATCATATTCGGCTTCCACGCCGTATAATCCGAATTCTGGAACAAGGGCGCGTAGGCGGTCAGCCGGACAATGTCCTGGTTCCTTTCTACCCCCAGCAGAAACGCCGCTTCCGCCAGGGCGCATTCCATAGATGCAATGGTATTCCCTCCGTTTACCGCGTATTCTCCCAGAAAGATTTCCGGGCCATTTCTGTCGTAGTCGTCAAATAGATCCGTATTTTCCAGGAAAAATTCCGGCGCGTTGTAATAATGCTCGTCCGCAAAGTCTGTCGGGAGTCCCTCCCTCTCCGTATGTCCGTTGGAGATATAGGTCACCTGCGGAAACGCCTCCTTCAAGGTTCTGTAAAACAGAGCATAACGGGCGTTATATTCCGGCCCGAAGTTCTCGTTCCCGATCTCTACATATTTCAACCGAAAGGGCTCTTTTCGCCCGTTCTCGGCACGCTGACGCCCGTATGGCGTATCCTCGGAGCCCAGCGCGTACTCCAGGGCATGCAGGGCCTCCTCCAGGTATTCTCCCGTTATCTCCTCCGAAAATCCGCCGCCGTGACGGGCCTGGCAGCTCATGCCGCAGTTGATCACATACAGAGCTTCCATCTCCAGATCCTCGCAAAGCTGCAAGTACTCGTGGAATCCCAAGCCGTTCGTCGTGCGGTAATGCCACATCAACTGACATCCAGGACGCTCCCATACCGGCCCGATGGTTCGAGAAAAACGAAGAGCGCCGCGTTCATTGATTCCTTCTACCACGCAGCCGCCGGGAAAGCGGATAAACTTTGAATGGGTATTTTTCAACGCCAGGGCCAGATCTTCCCGCAGGCCATGTCCCTTAAAGGTTTTTTGAGGCATCAGCGAGGTGAATCCAAGCACCATCCTGCATTCCCGGTCGCAGGAAATGCTGACGATTCCTTTATAATCCGTCCCCCTGGCCGTCAGATCGCAATCGTAGCGCCGGTAATCGGCGCTTTCCCGCACGGCAATCTCAGCATCTCCCAGATTCTCCCCTTCGGCGGAGCCCAGAGAAATTGTAAGCCTGGCATCCTGCTCCGACCGAAGCATAACGTAAAAATGATAGCCCTCTCCCGCCTTGACCGGGACGCCGCAATATCCCACATTATACAATTCTCCACCCGGCCGGAAGGTCACCTCCAGAGCCGTCCTGCGATTGGGATGAAGGGTTCCTTCGGTCAGAACCCGGAAGGAGGCCTCTTTCGCATACCATCCGGCCGTCTCTGCGGGCTCCACACGAGCCGCCCACTCGTCCATACCTTCTCCGTGGTTGAAGGCTCCCGGCCAGCCGTATTCGGTCACAAAGATCCGCTCCTTGGGATCTACCGTACATCCCTCCGGCGGCAGGGAGTCCTCAAAGGCTCTGTTGCGGATCATCTCCGGATATAGGCCTCCGTCCGCCGCATGATTGATATCCTCGAAAAAAAGTCCGTAAAGTTCAGGAGCGGTTTGAAACCTGATATTTTTTGACAGAATGTGAATGGTATCTTTCATAGTCCCTCCTATACGGAACGGCCTTGCCGTTCTTTGCCGGATATTCCGCTATCGCTCCGACAGCCGCCGGTCTGTATTCCGCTCCCCGACCGCGCCCTTTCGGTATTCCATCGGGGTACAGCCCTCCAGCTGTTTAAAGCTTCTGGTAAAATTGGAGTAATTTCCATACCCCACATGACTGGAAATCAATGTCACAGGCAGGGAGGTGGTGGCCAGCAGCATTTTGGCCGATTCCATTTTTTCTTTTATGATATATTCCTTTAACGTGTACCCGGTATTCTTTTTAAAAAGCTTTGTCAGGTATTCCGGGTTCATACCTGCAAACTCCGCTATTTCCGAAACGGACAGATCCGTGTCCAGCCTCTGCCGGATATATTTCATGGTCTCCCGGATCACATCCCTGGATTCCTCCTTCGCCTCCAGCTCCTGCAGTCTTCCCGCAATGTGAGATAAGGCCTTTTCAAATAATTCCAGGCTCTGCCAGGCGCTCATATAAGTCAGGTAGGGCAGATCCTCGTCGAAAACCAAATCGCTGCCAATCTGCCGTTCCACCAGGTACGAAAGAAGAAGCTGAGTTACGCTTTGGTGCAGATTCATCATATCGGAGGCATTCATATGTCGTCGGGAATCCCCTCCGATATAACAGAGAACACTGTCCCGAAAGGGAAGGAACCGATTCTGCTCCAATAGTCTCTTCCATGCCCCCAGCTGCAGCCTGTAGGAACGGTTTTCCACATCCTCCTCATCCTTTTTCGGGCAGAACACCCGACTCTCCTGACGCACATTGTCCGTTTTCGCCTGAAGCAAAAGCTCTGCGCAGCGCAAAAGCTTTTCCGGCCCGCCTGCTTCGCCGCAGTAAACGGCCGCCGTAGTCTGCATCACACGGAACAGCAAAATTCGGAAATTCTCCAGACTCTCCGCGATGATCTCCCGGGTATGGGGTGCCTCCTTGTCCCAGTACAGGAGCACCGTGAAATCCGTCCCCTCTTCCTCCAGCAAAATAATGCTGTATACCTTTAAGGCCTGAAACACCTCGTCCAGAATATTCTGGTAAATCAGGCGCAAGAGAGGCTTTTCAATCTCCTGCAGCCTCTTCTGAGTCTTCAAAATCTGAACCAGAACCGGCAGATAGACCGACACCCCAGCCGGATAAATATTGTGAAGGGCAATCATCCTCCTCAGATAGGAATTATCCGTATTCCGGCCGTCCAGATACTGTAGAGCGCCTACCTCCAGTATATTTTCCTCGTGCGACTGAAAAAAAGCCCCGCGGTTCATCAGCACTCTGTTTTTCTTTTCGATCTTAATCTGAGAAACCGCCCTTTCCACCACGCTGCGCAGCTCCTCCAGGCTGGCGGGCTGGAACACATAATCAAAGCTCTGCATGGCGATGGCTTCCTTCATGTAATTGACGTCCGCGTATGCCGTCAGAAAAATAATCTTGACTTCCGGATCTCGTTCCAGAATCCATCGCGCAAAGGTGATTCCGTCCTCCTTCGGCATCACAATATCGCAAAGAAAAATATCGTAATGGCGGCGGCTCATACATTCCCGGGCCTGGGCGGCGCTTTCCGCGATATCAATCTCTTCCACCCCTCCTAACTGCATTCTGGACAGCTGCGAATACACTGTCTTTAAAATGGTTCTTTCATCATCGATAATCAATACATTCATCTTCGTCACACAATACCTGTTTTCTGTCCTTCGGCGCAATACATATTCTGCATAAACTGATCTGCCAACATCTCCCAGACTTCAAAGTTGGGATATTTCACCGTCCCGTCCAGAAGCTTCCGCCCGGCCTGTCCGTGAGGCACGCCGGAGAAGGTATGTAATTCGACGGTTATCCCCCGGCTGACCAACTCAGGATAAAGCCTATTGATATTATCCATGTTAAAATCCTCCAGCCCCAGCGCATGAAACACCGGCGGGTATACCACTCTGCTGTAATCGAAGGAATCATGATTCATTCTGGGACCGTAGATACAGAGAAAAACATCCATGGAGCCGCTGATTTGATCCAGGGCGTCCTCCTCATACCCCGCAAATACATCCGCCACCTTCTGATCCCCGGAATAATACTGGATACATGCCTCTCCCGTCAGGCCACCATTGGAGAAACCGGCAAAGGCCACCCTGTTTTCCGCAATCCGATACTTCGCGGCGTTGGCCCGGACGATGCGGATCGCCCTGGCCACATCCGCCCCCGCTTCCCTGGAATCCCAGGGATTCCCATTCGGGCGGTTTAACAGGATAAAGCACTGATAGCCCATTTTATTAAAGTCCAGTGCTACCTGATAGCTTTCACACAAAACCGGAAACCCATGATCGCCCCCCGCGCAAAGAACTATCGCTCCCTTCGGCGTTACCTCCTCCGCTACCAACATTTCATACAGATAAGGTACGAAATCAGGATTATGGTTATATCGCCAGGCGGAATTATCCCGATAATCCGTCAGCGTGGGAACCTTGCTTTCCGGCCACAGCATAATTCTGGGCCGTTCTGTCTTTTTCCCTTCGATCTCCAGTCGCAGCTTCTTAAATTCCGGCAGTCTTTCCCGAATCTTCTCGGGATCTCCCAGCTCCTCGATTTCTCCGGCCATCTTCGCCAGCCGAACCAGCAGATCGACAGGATAGCACACACAATCCTCAAACAGAGGAACCGCCGCCAGATTTTCCTCCCCAAAGACACTGCGAACCAGATCCATTCTGGCGCGCATTTTTTCAAATAATGCCTTCATATCCTCCATTTTCTTCGTCTCCTTCCATTACTTTTTCAGCATGAGCTTTTTCCAGAAAAAGCCCAGCACAATATCGTAATAGCCCTGCCCCTTGAAAAAACCGTGTCCCTGCCCGGGCACCACTACAAAGGTAGCGTCATGTCCGTATTTCAACAGGGCGTCATAATAGTTATAAGAAAACAGCGGCGTCACCGCCTGATCGCTATCCCCGTGCATCAAAAGGAAAGCGGGCTGTCTCTGATCCACATAGAAAATAGGACTGATCTCCATCGAAAGCTCAGGCGCTTCCCGCCCGGGCTTTCCGAACATCTGCAGAAAAATCCCCTTCTGCACCTCGTCTGTCTTTTGACCCCCGTTCTCCGTCTGTCTCGGCATCAGGGTCAGCCGGATTCCCAGCTCCCTGGCCCTGGCCTGTACCTCCGGACATTCGTAAGCGCCCATATGGGTCATATCCCCGCCGCAGTACCAGTCGCAGACTGCCCTCACCTCGCTGCTGTATTCCTGCCAGCCCCCGTTTCCTTCCAGCTTGGGATTCGCATAAGAAGCGCCGACCAGCGCGGCCAGCTGGCCTCCCGCCGACTCCCCCCAGATCCCGATTCCGTCCGGGTCGATGCCCAGTTCCCCGGCATGGGCCTTCAGAAAGCGAACCGCGCACTTACAGTCCTCTACAGGTGCCGGGAAGGGAGCCTCCGTCACCAGACGATACTCGATGCTGGCGCAGACAAAGCCCATTTCGCACGCCTGGGCCAACGCCTCCGCCGGGCGATATTTCTTCGTCAGCTCTGGGATACTCCATCCGCCTCCGTGCACCCAGATGATCACAGGACGGAGCCCGGACGCCTCTCCCCGGGGCATCATCAAATCGAGATACATGGGATGTCCGCCGCCTCGTCCGTACTCCACATCCTCATAGAAATCAATATCCCTGCTCTCCCAGTCCATCCCGCAGCCTTCCATGACGCCGGTCTCTTCCCCCGCCCGTTTTTTCCACTCTGCCATAGCATTCTCCTCCTTGTCGTTTATTCTATTATAACGGACGGCGGCAAAATATACAAAAACAGATTTTACCTATCATATTTTCTGATTTTCCCACGGATACATCTTTTCCGGGCAGAATCTCCGGCGGCGACGTTCCTGACGTAAATTTCCGGCAACGGCTCCCTGGACGCGAATTCCAGCCGAAGCTTCGTTGTCAGAAAATAAGACTCCCGATATCGGATTTTGTATATGATTCTCCCTCAAATTCTGATATCATAACGATGTCCAACCGTTTTACCGTCCTGTGCGCAGAACGGTTTTGACTCATGATAATAGAATTCTCGCAAGGCGTGAATTCTATCGTTCCAAAAAGATAGGAGGTTTACTACCATGAGAATCATCAAGAATTTTTCCTGCGTGACCCGCGATCAGATCAAATTGGCCACCGATCTGTATCTGCCTGACGAAGAGGGGCGTTATCCCGTCATCCTGATGCGCACGCCCTACAACAAGGAGGGGATTGTGCGGGAGCCTCTCTACGAGCACTATCCCCGGTTCGTGGAGGCCGGTTACGTCGTGGCGATCCAGGACTGCAGGGGAACCTGCGCCTCGGAGGGGAAGATGAACCTGAACGGCGGCAACGAACACGAGGACGGCTATGACGCCGTGGAATTCCTGTCCGCCCAGCCCTTCTGCGACGGCAGCGTCGGGATGTTTGGCCTGTCCTACTTCGGCTTCACCCAGCTGGCTGCGGCATCCGGTGCCCCGGCCCACCTGAAGGCGATCTGTCCCTTTATGTGCTGCTCCCTCGCGTCCTTCGGAACCAGCCCCATGCAGACCATAGCTCCCTTTCATCTGGGCTGGGCTTACAATCAGCTGCTGGAGCACATCGAGCAGTACCTGCCGGACGAGGCGTTTCGCGGTAAAATGCTTCCCCTGCTGAAGGAAAACCGGGACAAGCTGGGCGAATACGCTAAAATTCTTCCCATGAATCAGAATCCCGCCGCCCTCCTGGAGGGCGTTCCCATGCTGAAGGACTATCTGGATCTGGTGGAGGGCGTAGAGAAAAAGGAATTCTGGGACAGTATCCACAGCCCCATTTCCTACGACGGAATCCATACCGCCATGCTCTGTGGAACCGGATGGATGGACGCCGCATGCAACAGCACCATTGACAATTATATGGCCGCCCGCAAGTCCGCGGATTCTTACACAAGGGAGAACGCCTTCCTCCTGATCGGCCCCTGGACTCACGGCGGAGTTATGCCCAGCCGGGTCGAGGACGTTGATTTCGGGGAAGAAAATTCCGGCGAGGCCCGGGATGTGGCCGGTACTATGCTTCACTGGTTTAACCGCTACCTGAAGCAAAGGGACGAAGCCTTCCTCCCTGACCGGGTATATTACTTCATGCAGGGCAGCAACGACTGGCACACCGCGGCGGACTGGCCCCCGCCCCGGGCAGAGTCCGTAAAATTCTATCTTGCTCCCCATCGAAAGCTGGAAATCACTGCGTCGGAAGCCGGAGAGGAAGCTCTGGTCTATGACCCCATGAATCCCGCCCCTTCCGCCATCACGGATAAAGAGGGCCGCATGGCTATGGCGGACTGGTCGGAAATTTCCGACCGGGAGGACATCCTGGAGTTTCGCTCGGATCCGTTTACCGAGGATCTTCGTCTGGCAGGCCGTATCCTTGTAAACCTATACGCCGCCACAGACGTGCCGGACACGGATTTCGTCTGCCGTCTCACCGATATCTCTCCGGACGGCCGCCAGCGTCAGATCGCGGCGGGCTACGTCCGCGCCCGCCACAGGAACGGACTGTTTACCAATGACTTCCTCACTCCTGGGGAAACCGTGCTCTACCGCTTCGGAATCGGCCACGCTGCCTACCGGATTCCCGCCGGACACGCCGTCGGCATCCAGCTTTCCGGGAGCATGTTCCCCGGCATCAACCGGAACCTGAACACAAAGGAGCCGCCCGCTCTGGGAAGCGGTTACGCCGTGGCCCACGACCGGATCTTCTTTGGCGGAGAGCAGGCATCCTGCCTGGATCTGCCCATTCTGAGATAAAACGGTTTTCTGCCGCAAGCCTGCCGAAAAGCGGTTTCGCCGCGCAACGCCCGGACTGAACAGCAATCGGCCGCCGCGCCGGGATTAGATTCCCTCCCGGCGCGGCGGCCTTTTCTCATCCAGCTCTTTTAGCTTTTTCCTTACCGATCCGTCAGCTTTTCCTTCCCATAGGCGAGACGGAAGTCAAGCGCCGGACATTCCTCCAATACCCCTGGCACAGCGGTATCCAAAAACCTCATAACGTTCTTCTCCTCCGGGCGATAAGCCTTCCACTCCGGCAGGGGCTTTCCGTTGTAATCCAGGCCGTCCCCGTTGGGATCGCCGGTCTTAACGAAATTCGTCCAATAAGAGGTCACCTGCCTCGCCAGATCATAGTGCTTTCCCTCGAAGGGTCTCCAGCTGTTGCCAAGGGAGTCGAACATGAACCAGAGATCCGAGCCGTGGAACGCTCCCGCGTCGTCCCCCGGGATATCATGATCAAAGATATAATAGTATACTCTCTTGCCCATGCCGGAGCGCAGCTCACAGAATCCCCTGCTTCCGCTCAGGAACATGTTAAAGGCATCCGTCCTGGTCAACTCCGCCGCCTCCTCGTCGCCGGATACGTTAACCGCCTTCAGAAAGGCTTCCTTCCGCTCTCCGTACCCCTCCGCTTTCTCCAGCACATCCTGATAGGTCAGCTGCCCTCTGCCGAACATTCCCTGGGTTTCTCCCATACAGACGCCCACCATCATGGGAACGTCGGGCAGCCTGTCGTTGTAATAGGAGCTTACCACCGACTCCTTCACGAATTTCCCGTCGATACAGGTACCGAAGGAAAGCCCGAACATGGCTCCCTTGGGAGACACACTGTCCAAAAGCCGCATCAACTCCTCCGCGTCCATAGCGCGGGCCTGAGCCAGGCTGCTTATCCCTACCTTCCGGAAGAAGTCCGCCCCGTGCGCCTCCGCCTGCGCCAGCGTCATGTCTCGTCCCATGGACGCCTTCTCGTCCCCAAAGCCGAACGATACGGCCGACTGGCAGATCGCGCCCGCAATAATTCCCTCGTTCATGGGACTGCAGAGCTGGGTCTGGACGCTGCCCGCTCCTGCGCTCTGGCCGCAGATCACGATCCGCGAAGGATCGCCGCCGAAGCCCGCAATATTCCTGGCTACCCAGTGCAGCGCCATGGACTGATCCTGCATGCCGAAGTTCGACACTACGCTTCCCTCGGGCGTCTCCGCCGTGATCTCCGGATGGGCCAGGAAGCCGAACAGTCCCAGACGGTAGCCGATCATCACTACGATCACTCCCCGCCGGGCTACACGCTCCCCGTCGAATTCCACCTCGTAATTGTATCCGTCCTGCAGGCCGCCGCCATGAATGTAACAAAATACCGGCAGCTTTTCGTCCGCCTTCTCCGCCGGGGAGAAAATATTCAGATAGAGGCAATCCTCGCTCATACCGAAGTCCGCGGACACAGGATGCAGCTCCCTCTTATAAAAGCTGTCGTCCGTGCCGGGATGCACCCGCATCATAGGCATATCGCCGTACTCATAGCACTTGCGCACGCCCTCCCAGCTTTCCGCCGGCTGCGGTGCCCTCCAACGAAGCTCTCCCACCGGCGGCTTCGCGTAGGGAACCCCGCGGAATACCGTGATTCTGGGATCCTTTCCCACAAGCCCCTGTACTGTACCGTTTTCTGTCTGAACCGTTCTAAGCATCCTTTTTACCTTCCTTTCCTGACTCTATGATTATCGATTCTCTACGTCTTTCTTTCCCGCCTCGCACCGGCGGTTTTCTTTCGCCGCTTCCCGCCCCTTAAGCGGAAAGCGCTTTACAGCCGCTCGTAAATGTCCGCCACCGCCGCCTCAATCAGCGCCAGCTCCGGCGAAATATGGCGAGGACAAAGATTTAAAATCCGCTTCCCTCCGTGCAGGGCGATCATGCACTGGCTATATCCAGTAAAATTGTAGGTATTGTCAACCTCCACCAGCGCGTCCATTTTCTCCCAGAAGCCCTCCCCCATACAGGAATTCGCGAAAATATGGGAGTATCCCCTGCCGGATACCAGCAGCGTACCGTTTTCTCCGCCTCCCGGAATCCAGAGCACATAGGGAGTCCCGGTAGGGTAGCTGCCGTCGGCCGCAATGACCGGATTCCCCATAAAATCAGGACTTCCCCAGTCATCCATGGAATCCGATATCCGAAAATACACCGGAATCCGATCCTCATTGACCATCTCATAAACCATAATAAATCTTCCGTCCGGCAGATACTCCACAACAGGCATGCCGGGACGCAGATTACCGTCCGCAAACGCCACATCGATCTTTTCTTCTCCCCAGGTATAGCCGCCATCCTCCGAAACCTTGTGGGCGAGGAGCTGATTGTACCCCTTTTCCTTATACCGCTCGTCCGAATAATAGCAGTAAAGCCTGTGATCCGGGGACTGTAGTAAGAACGGCTCCCAGACCGGCTTCCCCCTCTGATAATCCGGCGTGGCCTTCCCGCCCTGCAGGATCTCGCTCATAAGCTCCCAGCTTTTTCCCGCGTCCTCGCTCTTATACAGCTGCAGCGACGTGGAAGAAAAATCCCCCGGAATAATATTCCCCGCACAGAGAACAGTTCCTTCCTTTAAGCTTCCCATGGCACAGGGAAGCTCAAACAGATGCGGCTGAAAACGGATCCCGCTTCCGGCAGCTCCCTCGGCCACTCCGCTCAGGAAATGCCAGGTTCTCCCCTCGTCCGTGCTCTCATAAACAGGAAACAGCGGCTTCTCTTTATTGTACCACTCCATGGTAGCCAGCAGCGTCCCGTTCTTCTCCCCGTTATGGGCCAGGCAGATACAGCGGGGATACATGGCCCCGGGGCGGCGTTGTCCCTCCCCCGGGCAGCATACCATCCCGGAATATCTCTTTTTCAGCAGAACATTACTGCTTCCCCCTTCCTTCGGGATGAAGCCGCCGTTCTTTTCATACAGCGTGTCGTGTACATTTCGATCCGTCATACTTATACCCCTTTGCGTACTTCCCAAGAGGGTGTGTAAACACCCCTCTTGGGCATACCAATCAATATTTTCCTCATCCCTTGACGCCGCCGATTACAATTCCCTTGATAAAGGCCTTCTGGAAGAAGGGATAAATCATGAGAATCGGCAACACCGAGATCACTGCTATCGCCATACGCACTCCCTGCGTGGGAATCTGATTGACAATCTGGGCGCTGGCGGCGTCCAGCGTATTTTCCTTTAGAAACTGCACGTTATTCATCATGCTGTTCAGCACATTCTGAATCGTGTACAGATCCTTTCTCCGGGTCAGATAATAGATACCGTTGATCCAGTCATTCCAATAGGCCAGCGCGGAAAACAGCGCCACTGTAGAGATCATGGGCTTGGAAAGCGGGATAGAGACATAGAACAGCTTCCCGATCTCACTGCAGGAGTCCATCTCCGCTGCCTCCAGAATCTCCTGGGGAACGTTGGTGCTGAAGTAGGTTCTCATCAGAATGACGTTATAGGCCCCCAGCAGCAGATTAGGACAGATCAGCGCAAATATGGAATCTCCCACATGCATATACTGACTCCACACGATGTAGCTGGGCACCATGCCGCCGGAAAACAGCATGGTAAAAAAGATAAAGAAGGAAAGAAAGCCCTTCCCCGGCAGATCCGGCTTGGAGAGAAGATACCCCATGAACATTGTCATAAACACATTGATTGTAGTGCCGATCGCCGTGACCAGCACCGTCATACCATAGGCTCTTACAATTCCCCCGAAGGACTGAAACAGATACTGATATGCCTTGAAATTAAACACCTCCGGAATAAAGGCATAGCCGTTTTTCATCAGCGTGGCCTCATCTGTTACGGAGGATGAGATCAGCAGGATGAAGGGCAGCACGCAGCCGAGAGCCAGCAGGGTCATGACCACGTTTGCAAAAATCCGAAACCCATTTTTTGTACAAACCATATATATATTCCTCCTAACTGGAACGCGGCGTCAGAACAGAGCGCTCTCGTTATCCACCTTCCGCACTACCGCATTGGTTATCATAACTACAATGAAGCCTAGAATCGACTGCAGGAACCCTGCCGCCAGAGATCTGCCCACATCGTGATCCTGCATCAGCGTACGATAGACAAAGGTGTCGATGGTGGTTGTGGTCGAATACAGCATGCCGCTGTTCTGAGGCACCTGGTAAAACAGGCCGAAATCGGAAGCAAACATTCTTCCCAGAGACATAATCGTCAGAATGATTACCGTAGGCTTTAAAAGCGGCAGGGTAATCCGGGTAATCTGCTGCCAGACCGACGCCCCATCCATCACAGACGCCTCATAATACGCCTTGTCAAAACCGATGATCGTGGCAAAGTAGACAATGCTTTGGAAGCCGAAGCTTCTCCACAGCTGCACGATCACCAGAATTACCGGCCAATAGCTTGCCTTAGTGTACCAGCTGATGGGATCCACCCCCAGAGGAGCCAGAATCCCGTTATTGACAAAGCCGTTCTTCTCCGAGAGGAACGCAAAAACCAGATACCCGATCAAAACGGTACTGACCAGATGAGGAATCAATATCAGGGTCTGGTACGTCTTTTTGAGCAGATTATGGCTGATCACGCTCAGTAATATGGCTACAAAAATGGCAAAAGCCGTCCCCAGCACAAGAAATACGATATTATAGCAGATTGTGTTCCGGAACATGATCTTAGCCCATTTGGATCCGAACAGAAAGGTAAAATTATCCAATCCGTTCCAGGGACTGGCCAGAATTCCCTTCGCAAAGCTGTACTTCTTAAAGGCCAGAATCAAACCGCCCATCGGCAGATAATTGTTGATTATCAGATAAATAAAGCCCGGAAGGGACAGCAGATAGAGCGGCACGTATTTGCGCAGTCTCTTCGTAATCTGCTTTTTCTTTCCCGGACCTTGCTTTCCTTTTCTAACATTTTGCATCGCAATCCCGCCTTTCTAAAAATTGCCGGCTGTAGCTGTCACAGCCGGCAATCACATCCAAAATCGACTTTTACTTGTCTTCCAGCGCCTTCAGGAATTCATCGAACTGTCTCTGCTCCTCTGCGATGATTTCATCGATCCCGGCATCCTTCAGCTCCTGGTTGAACTTTGCCAGATATTCGTCCACATCCACAAGGCCGTAAAGCAGAGCAGGCCTGTATTCCGCCACCACTGTAGCGCATGCCGCCATCTGGTCATATACGTTCGCGCTGTCGAAGACAAAACCCATGGCGCTGGAGAACTGCGCGTGGTTGGGCGCATCCCACATATCCGTATAATAAGCGGTAAAATCTGTCTCCAAAGGCAGGCTCAGACACTGATTCGGCCAATACCAGGGGAAGGTCAGGTTCCAGGTAGAGGTGTTGGAATCTATGCCCTCGGGATATCTGGCGATTCCCTTTTCATCTACCGTATAGGTCTGTCCCTCCACGCCCAGGATAATGTAGCGGGCTACGTTCTCGTCCGTCGTCATCAGATACAGCATCTTCATGGCAGCATCGGGATGTTTGCAGACAGAGGAAATCATCCATCCGCCCAGAACCGACGCGCTGGTACCCACCAGGTCGGTAAGCTTAAACTGTACATTGTCATATGTATAAGAAACAAGCGCCTTAATGTAGTCCGCACTGTAGCCGCCCACATAGCAGCCTGCCGCCACATCGTTATTGTACTGTTCGATGGTCATGGAATTATTCAACGGATCGTCGCACAAAAGTCCTGCCTCGTTCCATTCCTTCATCAGATAACAGAAATCGCGGAATTCCTCCGTCTCGTAGTAGTTGACGATATCCGTGGTTCCAACGCCTCTGTTCAGCAGCACTCCCAGCCAGTTACCGTTGCCCAGGCTGTCCAGCCCCTGTACGGGATCATCGTTCGTGTTGATCATATAGGCGTATTCCGGATGGATAGCCTTCGCGTCCTTCATGATCTGGGTCATCTCCTCCAGCGTAATCTCCTCGCCGTCTCTGTCCGCGATTCCCATCTCTTCCGCGATGTCCTTGCGCAGCATGTACACCTCATAAGTTCCGTAGCTATCCACGGAAGGCACCGCATACTGCACGCCGTCGATCTGCTGCGTCATCAGCACCTTCTCCGGGAACATCTCCCACATATCGGCATACTCCTCCAGATAGGGATCCAGGGAGATACACTGCTCATTCTTAACGCAGCCGTCCACGGTAGAATAGAATCTCCAGCAGAACAGATCCATGGGATTGGTGTTGTCGCTGAGGGACAGCGTCAGCTGCGTCGCCAGGTCGCCGATGGCGATCTGAACAATGTCCGCCTGTACCCCGGCATTGATGGAAACCAGATATTCATTTAACGCTTTCTCAACATCCACCTCCGCAGCCATTGTCGTTGGCGCCGGATACATGATGGAAATCACCGGCCATTCGGACGGGTCGTCTCCCGCTACAAATTCTCCCGCAGGCTCCCCGCCTCCGGCGCCGCCTGTGCCTCCCGCAGACTCTTTGTCGTCGGTACCGCCCCCACAGGCCGCCAGAGAAAGTGTCATTGCCGCTGCAAGGAGCAGCGCGAGTAACTTCTTTTTCATACATTTTCCTCCTTTTTTTGAATTCCGCCCTTGCGGTTCTTTCTGATAACACAATTATACGCAGGCGAAACAAAGGAAAATATGCAAAATCTGACAGCCGCTGCCGCATTTTCTGATTTAAAGCGATCCGGCCTCCTCCCTTTTTGGCAGAAGCAGCTCCGCTACCGCCCCGCCCGCAGGGGCATTGTAAAAGAAAAACCGGGCCTGGCTTCCATACATCAGATAGATACGGTATTTGATATTATCGATTCCTATATGGCGGGAATGATAACAGAATTCCGTCACAGGAGCGTTGAATTCCTCCAACTTGTCACCCGGATATCCCTCTCCGTTGTCCGATACCCGGACGCTGATATACATGCCGTCCTTCCTCTCGACCTCCTCTACGGCTACCTCTACCGCCAGAATCTGTCCCTTGCGGCGGGCATGCTTTACGGAATTTTCCACAAAGGTCTGAATCGCCAGAATCGGCACACAGCAGTCCATCAACTCCTCCTTCACGTCCTTCTGCACCAGAATCGGCATCTCGCCCCGCACCATATAAATCTGGCAATAGGCCTCCACTTCCTTCAGTTCCTCCCGTATGGTTACCAGGCTTTCCTGATTTCGGAAAACATAGCGAAAATGCTCCGAAAGCCACCGTATCATGAGGCGCACCGTATCCACATTTTTTTCCGATAAGAGAGAATCCATCAAATTCAGACAGTTGATAAAAAAATGAGGATTTACCTGCAGCTGGTAATACTGCAGCTTGGCCGCATTGGCCTCCATCTCCTTCATGTATTTCTCCTGCTGCATATGCTGCATCTCACTTACGATTTCATCCAGCCTCCGATTGATTTTCAAAAGCTCCAGCGCCTTTACTCCCTCCGCCTCGTCCTCCGCCTGCCCGTCTTCCTTCATTTTATCAAGACGCCTGGCCAGATGCTCCACCGGCCAAACCAGGGCATGGTTGAAGAGGTGCAGCACCGCCAGAAGAACGATAATCAGGATCAGCGGGATGAGAATGAACAGCAGCCAGAATTCCCAGCTGCCCATCAGCTCCGGAATGCTCCCTGTCTCCTGTATCACCGCCAGCCGCATCTCGAGAAAGCTGATCGAATCCGTCGCCACAACATATCCAACCCCCCGGGCAGCTCCCCGATCCGTACCCAGGGCGAGCAATTTCGCCGCTTCCTGCCCGGTCAGACCTTTCCCCACTGTTTCCAGTATCTCCCCGCCGTTATAAAACACAAGAGCAAAATCTTCCTCCGCCGGAAAATAGCTGTTCAGGTTCAGGACAAAGCCCACCAGCTTTTGCCGGATTCCCTTCATATAGACAAGATAGGTTTCCTCCTCATACCGAAAATACCCTTCATGATAAGCCTCGTCGCCTATCCGGTTCAAATAGGATTTCAGACAGAGATTCAGGCGGTAATTATCTCCTCTGTGGTCAAACTCGCTGTATTGACTTCGCAGGGTCTCCTTTGAGGCATCGTAGAAAAAAACGCCTCCGAAATAATTCAGTATCCCGGCCCTTCCCTCCAGATTGTTTGTCAGATAATAGGTGGAGCTGTACCATTCCGGCTCCGACAGAAACGGCCTCTTCAGGATCTGGAACTGCACGTTTTCGCTGTATATCCGGTCTACATAGCTCTTCATGGACTCAATATCCTTATTCAGACGCTGGGCGTAATGATTTGCCACAATCTGATTACTCCCGGTCAATTCCTCCGTCGTTCTCAGAATGGAATAAACTCCGTAAAGTACAAAAACGGCCAGCATCAGGCCGGAGGCCACCGCCCAGCCCGCCAGCAGATATCTGCGCAAAGAAATGACTCTTTCTCCTCTGTTAATCCTTCTCATATACCGTACCTCTCCATTGCTGGTATCCTTCACACAATCCAAAATTCAGCCTGACTTCTTTTGCATACTTATTCCAGCCGTACAGCATATTCAACAGCTTATACTCCCAGCGTTCCGTCCGCGAGATCCTTTGCCGCAAACGGGATAAAATAAAACGGTATGGTCAGCAATTTCTGTTCCGCATGATAGCCATAATGATTCCTGGAGACCTTAATTGCGATCTCAAACTTGTTGCCATGCCATTTCTGGCACAAATGATCACGAAAGCTGTATGGCAACAAGTTGATGCACACAAAACGCCAAAGGGCGGCGTTTTGGTGCCCGCTGTCTCGGATTTTGGCAAGAGATGCCAAAATCTCTCGCGGCTCCGTCTGACGTCATTTACTTTCATACTTATGATTTGAAATTTTTCCGAGTAAATTAAGCGTTCCTCTGCCTTTCTTGACGTCGATCGGATAAAGCCAGTTTTCAGACTCGACAATAAACGCAAGCTCGGCGGAAGCCTTGCCACGCCAATCTTTTTATGGCGTTATATAGCATTCTATTGCCGTTCAGCAAAAACTCGTCAAAGGTCATCGGATAGATGGTAACCTGATTTATTTTACCCACAGGGAAAAAGAATTTGCCGCTTTCCCTTGCGCCTCTCTTTTTGCTCTCTATTTGAAGCTTAATTCGAACCATTGAACCGGTTGCAACAACGGGAATTTCTCTGAAATCCTGACAAAAATATTTCAGAGAAGATAGAATATTGGGACATTCCTGCGCTTCATCAAATTTTATAATGCAATTCGTTCCACAAAAGAACCCCTGGGACATTTGATAGCAGTATCATAATATAATCCGCACCTTTTTGCAAGTTATTTTAATAATTGTTTGCACCATTTCCCGGATTTCCGAGTTAATTATCTGCATCAAAATCGCTGTTTTTGCGTCATCTATTTGCACCTTCTTCGATATTCGGTTGCCATGTGTGCCCCGAAGCGCACAATGGCATAAATCCACTCCCTTGAAACAGTATACCAGGAGAACCGGGAACTATCATTCCGCCTTCCTCAGCTCCTTCGAATCGATCTGATAAACGTTCCGGCACAAACCCTCTATCTCCTCCTGATGATGGGATGTCATAAGGATCGTAACGCCCTCCTGCGTATTCAGCCTCGCCAATAATTCCCGGAAGTCCTTCACCGTTTTTTTATCAATCGCGTTAAACGGCTCATCCAGAATCAGCAGCGCAGGCTTTTCCATAAGAGCCTGCGCGATGGCAAGACGCTGCTTCATGCCCAGGGAATACTTGCCCACCCTGACCTGAGAGGCCGGATCCAAACCCACCAGCCTCATGGTCTCTTCCAGCTCTGCTCTCGTTACTTTTTTTAAGATTCCCGCTATAATCGAGAGATTTTTCAGCCCCGTCTCATTGGGCAGAAACCCGGCATTATCCAAAATAACGCCTATGTCCTTAGGAAACTTCCCTTTTTCGAGCTTTTCGCCTCCTACCGTGATCTCCCCTTCGTCCGGTCGGACAAGTCCACAGATCATTTTCAGCAGCACGCTCTTCCCCGAACCGTTTTCGCCTACAATAGCGCAGCTCT
The DNA here is from genome assembly GCA_023662875.1 of Roseburia sp. GTDB lineage: Bacteria > Bacillota > Clostridia > Lachnospirales > Lachnospiraceae > Acetatifactor. The sequence continues at coordinate 27,217 of JAMPIG010000041.1, forward strand.
CCCCCCGCTCCACCCGGAGGTTCAGATCCGTAAACAGAACATTGCCCTTATATGCCTTTTTCACATGGTTTATCTGTATCTTACTTTCCGATTTTTCCATAGCCTCTGTTCCTCCTTATTTTTGTTTTCACGAGCAATGAGTCAAAGCCATGCCTGTACGACCTTGACAAATGTCGCGAAAGTCAAATTCTCCGCCCCTTGGAGCGCTTGTCCCTCCGCCATGGTCATCCCGCCCGCCGGAAACCGGCTGTCGCCTCTGTCTACCTGTCTGCATATTTTTCCGCGAAATCCCGAAACGCAAGAAAGAAAACCGCGCACACCATAATCAAATTGACCGCCAACTGAACCGGCAAGGCCGGACGCTCCCCGCCCGTCACAAAATTCAGCAACAGTCTTCCCGCAAGAACCGCCAGAAAACCCGCCTCCGCCTTCCCGAAAATACAATGCAACGCATACGCGGCAAGACAAAAGCTCAAGGCTTCCAGGCCTTCCTCCGCCAGAAGAAACGGCAGACCGCTCCGCTGCAAAAGAACTCCCGAATTTCCGCCAAATACCGTCAGGCTATGGAAAACTGCCATAACCGCCGTCCCGACGCCATAATAACATACAGCCCTTCCGACGCATCCCGCGTAAATGTGCAAAAATACGCTTCCATAACTTCTCCGCCGCAAAAAAAGATAGATGGAAAACCCGCTTTCCAGGCGCAGTAAATGCAGATACACAGAGAGCCAGGCCGCCAGGCGCATGGCGATCCAATAAATGCAGTCCGCCCCCAGCCTGTGGAACGTGCGGTTCCACAGACAGACCAAAAAATCCTCTCCGCTCTCCCTCAGAAAAACCTCTGAATACCAGGCAAGCAGGCAAAAGAGCAGAAAATAACTACTCCGTCTTACGAGTTTCCTCGAAAACATAATCCTTTCTCCCATTCCATTCATCTGCCAGAAAAAACAAAAGCAACAGCAGGAAGATCCAGTACGTCCCGTAAAACCGATACCCCGGTCTCTCCCGCCCAAACAGCCTGTAAGCGATATTCCCCCAGGGAGTCCACATGATTACCGTTTTCAGCGCCAGCTTTACCGCTAAAAGATTGAGCAGTGAAACCGACACGGTCAGCATCACGCCCAGTATTGCATTCCCCGCCGCATGAAGCAATAACTCATACAGCAGGATCATCACACAGACATAGCAAAAAAGATTCAGAAACTGCATGAGGATAATCCCCGCAGGATGTCCGGAGGATAGAAAGAGCCTCTGCGGAGCAATCGGCAGAGAAAGCCCTATGAGAAAAAGAATCCCTATATGCTCCAGCAATACCGCCATGGCAAAAAAAGCCTTCGCCAGAAATCGGATCAGGAAAAACTCATTTCTCGTGCGATACCGGAGTAAAAGAGGATATCTGCAGACCTCCTGACTCTTTCCGCCGGTCCATGCCAGGCACAAAAAAGGAAACAATACCAGGAAATAATTCTCCTGTGTCAATGAATATACAATAAATTCACCGACAGACGCTCCCGGCCAGTCCATCCGAAAAGAATCCAGATGTACATATGCCGCCATGACCGAAAGCAGGCCTTGAAGGATTAGCTTTTTCCAGAAACAAAACTCCCCCGATTCCAGCCTAAGCTTTGCCAGCATGATAATCCCCTCCCCAGTACAACGCCAATCCGACTGCCGCCAATACTGCCTCATAAATCGGAACCGTCCAATATCCCAGCGGGTACACGTCTTTATAATAATATATTTGTAAGGGCATCATATCCAGAGCCGCAAACCAATTACCAATAAATGAACTTAGAATGGATGATGAAAAGATCGCATAGCAGAAAGGCAGCAACAACGCCAGATACTTGTTTTTGACCACCGCGCTTAAGCCCAGCCCGAACAGAGCAAATGCAGTACCTAATAGAGCGGCATGGAACGCATACATTACACAATACAGAACCACATGCTCCTCATAAAAGGAAGGGGCAAACAGGATATTGTGTCCGTAATATCGTTTAGCATAGTCCCAATCCGTATCCCCTAACAACCTGCAGACGGGAATCCATGCGAGACAAGGCAGCAGGATAGCCCCAAGGGCCGAAGCGCCGACCGCCAACGCCTTCGCTGACAAATAGCTTTTCCGAGAAGATTTCAGCAAAAGGAGCTGTCTGTAACCGCTGTCTCGATCGCTCCGATAGGAAAGGACATAGGGAATCATAACCACAATCGGGTAAAATACCGGCAACGCGGTTTTCATCCCCAAAAAGAAGCAATGAAAGTAAAAAATCCACCATGGTTCAGGAATCTTAATCGTGGCATGAGCGGGCGACAGATAATCGCTGCTGCCGAAAGCAAGCATCGCCAATGTAATTCCGCAGGTCACCCAAAAAGGTTTCGAGCCAAAAGCTCTTTTCAACTCGGTTTTTACCATGTCCTTCATTGGCCTTGCCCTCCTTTCGGATCAAGCATACCGCAAAAAACTTCTTTGTGCCGTCCGTTGTACTAATTGGGTAACATTAATGTAGTAATCAGGCGCTTCCCCAAAAGTCAGTCTTCCTCTTTTCCTTCCGGCATATACAGGAGCAATACGACGCGAAACAGATCTCCCTCCGGAGACACCTCCATGATCCCATCATATTTTTCCACCATCTTTCTGACATTTTCCAGGCCAATTCCATGAAGACCTTCTTCCCTTTTTGTTGTCAGCAGCTTTTTACGTCCCGCTTCGCTGTCGAAAGCAGCTTTTCCGTTATAACTGTTTTCTATCTGAATCCTTAAAACGCCCTGCTGTAATTCAATAGCGACATCCAACCTTTTTTCCTCCGTCTGCCTTGCCGCCTCAATGCCGTTCTCCAGCAGATTACCCAGAATCACATTAATGTCAAAGGAGTGTCCCATCGACTTCGGCAGCCTCACATTTACAGTTACGGTGTTCAGCTCCTCCTTTGCCCTGCGGAGCAGATAGTTCATCACGCTGTCGATCTCCAGATTTCCGGAAGACACGATCTCATTCGGATTGGTTATAAAATCCTGCATCGCGCTGATATATTCCTCCATCGCCCTGTTTTCGCCTTTTGCCGCCAGTATTTTCAGTTCATTCATATGATGCTTCATATCGTGCCGCAACGCCCTGACCTTTTCTTCTCCCCGCAGCATGACGTCCAATTGATTTGCATATCCCTGAATTTCCCGACGCAGTACCTCGTTTTCATATTGATGAAAAAGCGCGTTCGAGAGCATGTTATATCGATAAAACGTAAAAAAATTCACCAGAATAAGGCCGATACTCGCTATAACCAATCCCGTTTCCGTACTGCTTTTCGTAGAAATAAGCATCCAGAGCATTCCAATACTGCATATGGGAACGAATGCCAAAGACAGATTCCGGATATTTTGCGCCCTCCGCCTGGCATCCACAAGCTTCTCTGTGAGAAGCTCGCAAATCAATATCAGAAATACCGTAAACACCTCGTAAATCTGGCTGAATCCCAGGCCGTCCTGATAATTGACAAACAAAAGAGTGGAAATCGTATCGCATCCCATATGAATCAGATATACCGAACCGGTCACAAACAGAATCATTTTAAGAGATCTTGTATAGGTCAAAACGATCAAACCGATCCCCGCCAGATTACAGGCGATATTCATCCAGACGGTATGAAAGGCCAGATAAACAGCCGTATTGACTACGAAAAATCCCACATATGCCAGCATATGTCTCATCCGCCTGGCACCATTTCCCTTTTCCCCATCCTCCAAAAAGATATGGACAAATCTGCTGATCAGGTAAATCCGAAACAGATTCGTTGTCACACAAAGAATAAGATCCCTCATCTTTTATCCTCTCAACAGCCTTTCCCTTACCTGCTTTCGATATGCCTTACTGATGGGCAGTACCGCACCGTCATCCATCTCCACCGTTTCGTAAGTATAACGTACCACATGCATCCTGTTGATCACATACGACTGATGAACCGTAAAGAAATCCCGGGGCAGCCTTCTCTCCAGCTCCCTTATCGCGCCATAAAACTCTCTTTCCGCCCCCTGCGCCGCGATCTTTATTTTTCGACCTTTGCTCTCAAAATAAAGGATTTCGCCATAGGAAAGATAGTAATAATCTCTGCCGTTTCGGAATTCAAAACGCTCCGTATTTTTTTCGAGCAGCTCCATTGCCAGATCAAGCGCCCTCTCGATCTGCTGTGCGGTAATCGGCTTTACCAGGAAATCCATAGGTTGTGTTTTGAATAATTCCAATGCGTAGGAGGAATGATTCGATATATAAATAATCTGCATCCCCCGATCCATCCTCTTATTTCGGATAAAGTCTCCCACCTGTATTCCGCTTAGCTCCATCAGCTCGATATCGAGAAAAAGAACGTCCAAATGACCGCCCCGTTCCAGATATTTACACAGTTCCTCGCCGGTATACCACACTTGAATATCTATTTTCCGTTTGTTCTTTTCCGCATACCGCAGTATCATTTCCTCAAGTGATGCGCAAATATTTTTACCGTCGTCGCATATCCCTATGTTATACATACCACCCCTCGCAATATTTGATCTACACAATATCGCTTCGTTTCCTTGTTTACCGCCTCATTTGAAGCCTTGTTCCGACCAACTGTTCTCCTATTATGCGCAGAACAGACTCGGAAGCCTTCGCCTTCCTCGTTCGCGTTGCTCGGACGAAGCTTTCTCGGCCCCCGGCTCGTTCAGGCACGGCCTGCGCCCGAGAAACCTCCGTCCTCTGCTCATGCGCATGAGCAGACTCGGAAGGCTTCGCCTTCCTCGTTCGCGTTGCTCGGACGAAGCTTCCTCGGCCCCCGGCTCGTGCAGGCACGGCCTGCGTCCGAGGAAGCTCCGTCCTCTGCTCATGCGCGGAAAATCGCCGCGGCCCGCCCCTCAGGGCCGCAGCCGCGGCGATTCTTACCATTTTTTCGTCCGAAAATTTCTCAGTTCCTGTTCTTCGCTTCCTTCTCCGCCTTCAGAGCCGCGGTCAGCGCAGGCACGATCTTGTTCAGATCCCCTACCACGCCGTAGTCCGCCACGTCAAAGATCGGAGCGTCCTCGTCCTTGTTGATTGCAACAATGATATCGGACTCTTCCATACCCGCGACATGCTGAATCGCGCCGGAGATACCGATAGCGAAATAAATCTGGGGACGTACCGTCTTGCCGGTCTGTCCTACCTGCAGATCCTTGGGCTTCCAGCCCGCGTCCACAACGGCACGGGAACAGGATACGGTTCCGCCCATGACCTCCGCCAGCTCCTCCAGAATCTTAAAGTTCTCCGGACTGCCCACGCCGCGGCCGCCGGATACCAGAACCTTCGCGTCCATGATATCTACGGTATCGCTGACCGCCTTGACGACCTCTTTGATCGTCACATACCGATTGTTGGGCTTAAAGCCGGGATTATACTCCACGACCACAGCCTTTGCTCCTGCGACAGGCTCCCGCTTCTGCATAACGCCGGGGCGAACCGTCGCCATCTGCGGGCGGTTGTCAGGGCAGGCGATGGTAGCGATCGTGTTTCCGCCAAAGGCCGGACGGGTCATCAGCAGCTGATTGTGCTTCTGCTCCACGCCGGGTCTGGGCTCCAGCGGGAAATCGCCGATCTCCAATACGGTACAGTCTGCCGTCAGACCGGTCGCCACTCTCGCGGAAACGGTAGGGCCTAAGTCTCTGCCGATGGCGGTAGCGCCTACCAATACGATCTCGGGCTTAAACTCGTCGATGACGGACGCCAGAGCGTGTGCATAAGGCTCCGTCCGGTAGGTCGCAAGCTCCGGATCATCCACGACGATCACCTTGTCCGCGCCATACTCCGCCAGCTTGTCGGCCAGTCCCTTCACCTGATATCCGATGAGCACCGCCGTAACCTCTGTCTCCAGCTTTGCGGCAAGCTCTTTTCCCTTTCCCAGCAATTCGTATGCGATACCGCTGATCTCATTGTCTACCTGCTGGGCAAACACATATACCCCTTTATAGTCCTCCAGGACAATCTCTTTCTTCATGGTCAACCTCCATTTTTCTTCCGACTTTATCAGATCACATGCTTCTCCTTGAATTTCCCGACAATATAGGCAACCGCATCCTCGGGGGACTCAGGAACCACCTTCTCGCCCGCGCCCTTGCGCACCTTGTCGGACGCCTTCGCGATCT